>CAWEBD010000132.1:0-46354 GCA_963806435.1 uncultured Bacteroidota bacterium | reverse complement strand
GCAGAACGTGCAGCTCGAACCAGTAGGAACGATCCTGGGCCAGAAAGAACGCGAGCGAGCCACGCGCAAGGTACACCGGCGCCTGTCCGCGCACCTGCACATAGTCGGCGTCGCCGCTGGGGCCGCGTTTGCCCGCCAGAAGGCCGACGTCAGGCGCACCCGCCTGGTGCAGAACGAGAAGCCGCACCGCGTCAGCGGAAAGGCCCAGCTCGGCGAGATGCCGGGAATCGCTGCTCACGAGGCTCGTCCGCGGGAGGCCCGTGACAGTGCGGAGGAAAGCAGCAATCCTGTCCGCTGACGCGGGGTACACGCGCGCGCCGGCCCGGGCCTCCCAGCCGTTTGCTCCTTTATGGAGGCTCACCCTGGTTTCGCCGTTCATGCTGATGTCGATGCCGTCCACTTTCAGCGCGCTGACACCCGACAGAATCGGGCGGCCCGCTGTCCTGGCCTGAACCCGGTCCGGTGAAAAGAAGATCCCGAGGATAAGCAGGGCAAGCAGGCCGGCCAGGACGCCGCAGAGCGCCAGCAGCCGCGTGCGAAAGCTCATGATGCGTTCTTCTCCTTTCGCCGCATCGTCCACAACAGGCCGAAGAGCACGACGACAAGGGGAATGACAACGACGTTCAGGACCTCCACCCCGAGCATGAGCCGTGACCGCACAACCGGACTCTGGATGCGGTCCAGCCTTCCCTCTGTGGCCGCCCGTGTCTTGATGGAGAGCAGGTCGGAGTTGCCGGAAAGCCACAGGACCGCGTTCTCCACGAAGAGCACGTTCGAGAGACTGTCTGAAAACTGCATGAGGCTCATGCCCCATCCTTCGGTGAAGAAGATACCCATGTCTTTGACCTTGTGAATAAGCTCCACGGGCATCGGAGCGCCGCCCGTGCTGATCAGGCGGATACGGGCGCCCAGATCAAGTTCCGCGGCCTTGGGATGGTTGACGATGGCCGTGACCATGGTCGGCACCGTGGGGAAATAGGTGATCTGGTCGAACTTGGCAATGATGCCCAGGAATTCTTCAAGATCAAATCTCGGGAACAGGATCTGCGTGCGCGGCGTTGAGCATGGACCAGTTCATGGAGAAGGTATTGCCGTAAATGTGGAAATAGGGGATCACGCCGATGACGGACCGTTCGGCATGGGGAACGATAGGCGGTAATGGAATTTCCCCACAGGGTGCCCTGGAAGACGGCGGACACAACATTCGAATGGGTAAGCAGAGCCCCTTTGGGCAATCCCGTCGTACCGCCCGTAAACTGGATCAAGGCGGGATCTTCCGAATTGACATCGACTTTGGGCATGCTTTCGTCGGTGCAATCTGTCCAACAGTTCCGAGAAATGATGCCAGCCTTCTTCAAGATTCAAGACTCTTGGCGGTGCTGACGCGGCAGGCCCTGGATATAATCCGTTACTTTCGTGATAATCACATTTTTCAGGCCCAGTTCCTTGGCCAGGGGACGCATGACGGGCAGCGCGCCGTCAAAGGTGATCAGGATCTTCAATCCCGAGTTTTCCATCATGAACTTGAGTTCATCGAGGGTATACAAAGGATTCATGTTCACGACGATGGCGCCTGTCGAAAGAGCCGCGTAATAGGCAATCACATACTGGGGGCAATTGGGAAGGGCGATGCCGACACGGTCGCCTTTTTTGACACCGAGTTTCATCAGGGCATTTGCCATGCGCAGCATCTGAGAACGGATCTGCCGGAAGGTCATTTCCGAACCGTAGAAACTGGTTGATGCCTTATGCGGAAATGTTGCAGCGGCGATATGAACCAGGTTCTGTACCGGAATTTTCGGATATTGAATGGTTTTCGGGACATTGTAGTCATAATTCTTTTGCCAGGGTTTTGTTTCCAAAACATGTTACCTCCTTAATTTGAAATATCGCTATCGGTCATTTTGAAATCAAGTCAAACGGAATCGCATTGCACTATTCATGCCATAACTTCATGAACTGTAAAAATCTTAAATGAGACAATTTTATGAGTTTTCCATTTTTCCTCTCGCAATTTTTTCGTTTTATGATTCAAAATATGTCACGAAAAACAAATACGGGACACTTCTGGCACACTTTTCATGCAACAGATTTCCCGAGTCAAGATCATGAAATAAGCAAGAGGAAACGAGCATGTCGGATTTAATCCCTGAAGATAAAGGCTCAACATGTTCCAGCACGAAGCTTATGGGAGGGAGTATTATGAGGAGGAATTCAACAAGACCCTCGAAGAATGGAAGAAATTCATAAATGACGGAGAGACGGCCGATATGTCCGTTGTTCCCGATGAATTTTTGATTCCTGGATCCGGTCGAGGACAGAGGCATGAATCCCATCTGGAGCCGGTCCACAAGGTCCTAACCGGCCGCGAGCTTGAAGAACTGCTTACGAAAACGATGACTTCATTACAATCAGCCGGCCCTTAAAAATCTCTACCGCTTTCTCGGGGGTCCGGTTTTCTTGTCGGCCTGTTCGACCGGGAGGGTTATATCCTGGAGATCATCGGTGATCATGATATGGATCCGCTCCGTCTGCTCGGGCCAACGTCGTCGTCGGCGCCTTGTGGAACGAGGCCAATTCCGGGACCAACGCCTCGGGATGGTCGTGGTACTGAAAAAACCGGTCCAGGTCTTCGGATGCCAGCACTACAACCGACACTACCACCAGGAAACGGCATCCAGCGCGCCTATCTTCACTCCGAGGGGGAATTCCTCGGCGGCATCTCCCTGACCGGACGCTATCTACCGGGCCAACCCACATACCCTCGGCATGACCGTCGCGGCCGCCCATGCCATCGAAAACGAACTCCGCATCCGCGAAGCCTTCGCCGAAAACGAACTGGCCTTCAGTTATCAAAAAACCGTCATCGCCTCCATTCCCGAGGCCCTCATCACCATCGACAACAAAGGCCGCATCTCCCTGATCAACGATAATGCCCGCAAGATGTTTCATCTCGAAACCGAAGACGTATCGAAGGCGAACAGATCCATAAGGCTTTCGGTGAGAAAATCGCCATTTCCTCAGTATCATTGAACAAATCAAGCCCTGACCGATGTTGAGGTCAGAATCTTTTCACAAACGGCAGCAACGATTACACCCTGACCTGCAATCCGATTCTATTCCCCGAAGGGCGATCCCATCGGGAAGATTATGATCATGAATGAAATAAACAGGCTGAAAACACTGGTCACGAAGATGATGGGCGCAAAGGCCAAGTTTCACTTCGAGGATATTCACGGTCAAAATATCAAATTTCTAAGAACAGTCGAGCAGGCCCGCATGGTGTCCCTGAGCAGCTCCAATGTCCTCTTGCTCGGTAAAAGCGGCACGGGGAAGGACATCTTCGCCCAGGCGATTCATAATGCCGGAGACCGCAAGAACGGTCCCTACGTGGCCATCAATTGCGGCGCCATTCCCAGAGACCTGATCATGAGCGAGCTGTTCGGTTATTCGGAAGGGGCCTTTACGGGTTCCCGGCGGGGCGGCAATCAGGGGAAATTCGAACTTGCCGACGGCGGCACCATCTTCCTCGATGAGATTGCCGAAACGCCTCTGGAGTTGCAAACGGCGCTTTTGAGGGTCATCGAGGAAAAGACGGTGACCCGCATCGGCGGGACAAGGGTCCGCCCCGTCGATGTGCGCATCATCGCCGCCACCAACAAGGATCTGCAGGAAGAAGTCCGCAAGGGCAATTTCCGGGAAGATCTCTACTACCGTCTCAATGTCTTTGCCATTCACATGGTGCCTCTGAGCGAACGGCTGGATGATATTCCCCGCCTCGTGGATGTCTTCGTCAAAAAATACGGCAACGCCATGGGAAAAAAATCAACCGGATCGATGACCAGGTCATCGACATCCTGATGAACTATTCCTGGCCCGGCAACGTGCGGGAGCTGCAGAATGTCATTGAAAGAATGATGAATATTGTTCAGGACCTGAACTCACCGCCGATCTGGTCCCCGCGGAAATCATCAAACCCCACAGCTCGGTGAGCGAACGGGGCCATGGAAGATCCCGAAGATCAGGAGAAGACCATCCTTATCCAGATGCTGCGCACGAAGATGCGAAAAAACAAGTCGCCGAAAAAATGAACATATTCCGAAGCACCCTCTACCGTAAATTGGAAAATATATGCCTTCCCGTCCGGCGATACGGGGGGAACAGGAACGGTAGGAAAGGAATTCCCGATGTCGGATCCTGATGGGGCACCCCATCAGGACCGTCGGGGTTACTTGGTGTAACGGCTTCTCAGATTGGACAGGCCGTTGAAGTGCTTTCGTTCCTCTTCGATGATCTCTTCGATGACGGCATGTTCGGTTGCCGGAACAAGACGCTTGATTTCATGGTAATAAAGGATGGAATCGAGTTCCCGCCGCAATGGCAAAATCGATGGCGGACAGGATGTCTTTTACATTGGCCAGTTCCTTATCCATAACTTCTTTATTGAAGATGATGTTGTTGTCCACGTAATTGTGCATATAGGCCGCATATTCGCCATCGTAGGTCTCCGGCAGGAATGTCCTTTTCCATGGACGGCGAAGATTTTCTCGAAGATCCTCTTGTGATGGACCTCGGCCTCGGCAAGATTCAGGAAGATCTGTCTTGGTCTCTTCATCCTTGGCCAACTGGACGGCATAGCGGTAAAAATTTTCACCATTTTCTTCAATCCTGACCGCAAATTCCACAATATCGCTACCTTTAAAAACACTCATCTAGGGCCTCCTTACAGGGTATTTTCAATTAGGATAACACTATATAGAAAAATTCTCCACCTTTCACAACCACTTTTTTTTCTTGAAATAGATCACCATGGACGACGCCGATGGTAATCATGACGCTCCAAACGCCATAATATCCCCAATGCCAGTTCGAGTTCCGGCATGTTTTTGAAATTCATGCCATAGACGCCGGCGAGAAACGTCAGGGGCATGAAGATCGTGGCGATAATGGTCAGGACCTTCATCACCTCATTTAATCGGTTGCTGAGGCTCGACAGATAGATATCCAGCATGGCCGAGAGCATGTCCCGGTAGGTCTCGATGGTATCGATCACCTGGATCGTATGATCATAGACATCTTTCAGATAAGGAACGGTCTGCTCCGAGATCAGAGGAGATTCGCGCCGTTCCAGATAGCTGATGGCCTCTCTCAGGGGCCAGACCGATTTCCGGAGAAACAGCATTTCCCGTTTGAGATGCTGGATGGCCTGAAGGGTTTCGGGCATGGGCCGGGTGATCAGATTCTCTTCTGCCATCTCGATGTCTTCTCCCAGGCTTTCGAGAACGATAAAATACTGATCCACCACGATATCGATAATTCTATAGGCCAGATAATCGGCGCCGGCATTTGCGGATGTGTCCCTGATTATTGCGGATCCGTTCCCGAATGGGATCGAGGAGCGGGCCTTCCTTTTCCGCAAAGGAAAGGAGAAAATGGTCGCCGAAAACAATGCTGATCTGTTCCGATTGAATCTCCTTCCGAAGGGCTTCGGGAAGAGAAAATGTCTTCAGGACCACAAAGATGTAATCTCCGTAATCATCCACCTTGGGGCGCTGGTCCGTATTGAGAATATCCTCGAGGGTCAGGGGATGGAGCTTGAAGATGGCGCCGAGCTTTCCAGAAATGCAATGTCATGGATGCCGTCCACATGGATCCAGGTCACCGTCGGTTTATTCCGATAGGCTGGCATTCATCCAATGCTCGACGATCTTTTCTCGTCCAGATGGTCCCCGTCATAATCCATGAGGGTGATTTTGATATGATCGCTCAGTTTCTCGCCGATATGGATAAGGGATCCCGGGGGCAAACCGACCTTTTTTGCCCTCGTTTTATAGCGTCTGAATGTCTTTTCCATAGGCTTCCTCTAACGCTTTTATAATGGCGACGGCAACGGATGTCAAGGAAAGAGCCTGTCCCGTCATTTTCCCCAATTGCTTTTGGCGGTGAAATCCATTATAATAATATACCAATATGAAAAGGATTGTCGGCGGGCCCATCGGCCATTGGGACGGTTTCGATTCCATCCTCGGTGACGACAAGCATCTCGTCTGAACCGAGCTTCTCGCCTCCGTCCGCCATCGTTACACCGAGACCGGTGATCACGAATGCGTGGTCATCCGATTTCTCGGTTGCCGCTGCTCTAGCTCTCACGCGTTCCCTGATTTCCGTGAGCACGGCATAACCGATAACTAGAAGGCATGACAACGTGACCAGTCCGAGTACAAGATTGGTGACGTTTAACCAGAAGACTTCATCATAAGCAAACACTTTAAACCTCCTTTTGCCCGTACGCGCCCCGGACCAGCAGCCCGAGAGCGACGTCCGAGGTTGAACTTTCCTACATCTGTTTCCTGAAAATCACCTTTCAAGTATAGTAGCGCAACGAATGTGCCGGAGAACGCGATGAGCATCCAGGGTCAGCACAACCCCCTGATATTCGGTTAAATATAAACTCGGCCCAGTGGTTGCATGGCAGAAACGAGATGCCCCGAGTGTGGGATTAGGCTACATGAGGGTGGGAAAATCAGACGTCGAGCGCATTCGAAGGTTCGGGTCGGGAAGTTCGGAGTTCAGGAGATACCCGTTTTACCGTCCCCCTTTTTCATTGATTCGAAAATAGCACAGCCATATATTTACTTATAATCAGAGGAGTTATGGATGTTGGAAAGTACTTTGACTGAGATGCACCAGCGTCTCGGAGCACAGATGGTCCAGGTTGACGGGATGTCGATGCCGGCAAAATATACATCGGTGGAGGAGGAATACGCGGCCGCTCGGAGGTATGCGGCCTTCTTCGACCTGTCTTATTTCGGCAAGCTTCGTCTGACCGGAAAAGATGCCCTCGATCTGCTGAACAGGATTTCCACAAACGACCTGGACGGCTTGCGGCCAGGAATGGGCAAACAGACATTTTTCGCGACGGAAAAAGGAAGGGTCGTCGATCTTTGCACTGTGTATGCGCAACAGGGAAGCCTTCTGATCCGCACGAGTCCGAATAACTCGGACAAGGTGAAGAAATGGATTGAAAAGTTTGTGATATCGGAAGACGTAAGAATAGAGGATGTTACGGCTAATTTTCCGATGTTTCTTGTGGCCGGGCCTTCTGCGGCGAGTTTCATCAAGGAGTTCGCGCATTCGAGTTACAAAACATTTCTCGACGTCAACAAGATGCCCCGGTTCAACTTCATCAGGACTTTCCTGGGATCTCACGAAGTCTTTCTTTCAAAGACGGATTTAGCGGCGGGAAACGGATACCTACTCCTTGTTAATCCCGACGATACAGAAGCCATCTGGAGTTCATTGCTTGAAAATGCCCAAATATACGGCGCGGCGCCCGCGGGCCTGGAGACATTCGAAGTGTTGAGAATTGAAAACGGGACACCGCTATTTCCTCACGAGCTCAATGAGGAGTTCAATCCGCTTGAAGTAAATTTGCTTGAAGCGATAAGTGACAATAAGGGGTGCTACGTCGGGCAGGAAGTTATAGCGAGGCTCCAGACATACGACAAGGTAAAGAAGCGCCTGATTGGACTTGTTTCGGATTCGAAGATGCCGCACGGCGCAAAGGTGTACGAAGCGAAGGCCGGGGCGGACAACGAAATCGGCGTCGTGACGAGTTCCGTGAAATCACCCGGTATTGGTAAGGAGATCGCACTTGCTTACATCTCGATGCAGCAGGTGGTCCCCGGCTCGAAGTATTCCGTGAAAGTCGGCGGCAAGATAACGGAAGCCGAACTATCGACGCTACCGTTCGCCGTTTGAACATCAATGTTCAGTCAGAGCAACAACCCCGTCGCGCTTCAACACCAGCCCGTTCATAAATGGAACAGATAAAGTTATCTTCGGCAACGGAGAAGGCGGAAATTTACAGGGAACTGCTTCCCCAGCTGGAGTCTCTGGTTTCCGGCGAAAATGATTTCATCGCCAATACCGCAAATCTATCAGCCGCGTTGAAGCAGGCTCTCCCGTATGCCTCATGGGTCGGTTTCTATTTTGTCAAAGAAGGCGAGCTTGTCGTCGGGCCCTTCCAGGGAAAAGTTGCCTGCACCAGAATCAGGATTGGCGGCGGCGTCTGCGGTACCGCCGCGGCGCAGAAGAAAACGATTGTAGTGTCAAATGTGGCCGAGTTTCCCGGACATATATATTGTGACCCGGATTCGAAGAGTGAGATTGTCGTTCCGCTTTTGAAGGACGGGAAAGTCGTCGGCGTCCTCGACGTAGACAGTTCCGACTACAATTCATTCGATAGCGTCGACGCGGAAAATCTGGAACGTGTCGCGGGGATAGCGGGAAGGGTTTTTCCCTAAAGGTATTCATGGAAATGTCAGCTAAACCGGTGAAGAAAGCCGATAGTAAGGTAGCCCTGGTGACGGGGAGCGGGAGAAGGCTGGGTAAGCAGTCGGCGCTGGCACTTGCACGGGACGGGTGGAATATCGTCGTCAATTACGCACACTCGGCGAAGGAAGCCGCGATAACGCTGAAGGAGATCAAGGCCCTTGGGGCGGACGCGATAAGCGTGAAGGCGGACATCACCAATTCGAAGCAGGTCAACGGAATGTTCAACCAGGCGTTCGGACATTTCGGCAGACTCGACCTCCTGGTCAACAACGCGGCTATTTTTCCGCCATCGAGGAAATTTGCCGATATTGATGATGAGATGTGGGATTACGTCATCTCCACCAACCTCACAGGGCAATTCTACTGCGCGCGTGCGGCTGCACGTCTGATGGAGGAACACGGCGGAAAGATAATAAACTTCGCCTCTCTGGGGGGATTACAGGTGTGGCCGGACCACGTGGCATACAACGTGGCGAAGGCCGGAGTGGTGATGCTCACAAAATCGTTATCGAAGGCGCTCGCCCCCAAGATTACCGTGAACGCGATCGCGCCCGGAACGATCATAATCCCGGGCGAGGAATCTGCCGAAATAAGGCATATCGACGAACAGAAGATCCCCCTCCAGCGCTACGGTGAGGCTGGTGATATAATCTCGGCTCTTCTATATCTTGCACATGCCGACTACGTGACCGGGCAGATCCTGCTGGTGGACGGCGGCAGAGCGGTATTGTGAGTCTGGAGCTTTCGTTAATAAGCGTACGTGGAAACAAATTCAAACAATGAAATAGGGAAATTCAAAACTTAAACGGGAGTCAGTCTTATGGTATTTGAATTTAGAGTTTTGGACATTGGGAGTTGTTTAGAGTTTGGTGATTAGGATTTAGAGTTTCTTTCCCATGAGTCAGAAAAGGTCCCTGATAAGTTGAAAAATCGGAGGTAAATGCCGGCGAAAAAATCTACCGCTAAACACATCCACATTGCCGAGAAAGCGTACAAGGACATTGAGTTTCTGAATAGTCCGAGCGCGCGGGTAATACGGATCCTCTCGGAATACCTCGAACCCCAATCGAGATTCCAGAGGCTGCGGATAAAGGATACGGTGGTCTTCTTCGGGTCGGCACGTATCGGCTCGATGGCCGAGGCGCAAGGGAGACTCTCCGATGTGAAGGCGAGGATCAAGATCGCGGAACGGAAGAGGTCCAACTCCCGCGGGAATAAGAGACTTGCGGAGGAACTCAAACACGCGGAGGCCGGGGTCGAAATGGCGCGATACTACGAGGACGCCGCGACGCTCAGCGAGATGCTCACCAGGTGGGCCATGAAGGTCGGCAAGAAAGGGGAACACCGGTTTGTCGTTTGTTCCGGCGGGGGGCCCGGCATCATGCAGGCCGCAAACAAAGGGGCGATTCGAGCCGGCGGGTTATCGATCGGGCTGAACATAAGCCTTCCCCATGAGCAGTTCCCCAATCCGTACATTTCCCCCGATCTGGATTTCGAGTTCCACTATTTTTTCATGAGAAAGTTCTGGTTCGTATACCTCGCGAAGGCGCTCGTCGTTTTTCCGGGCGGCTTCGGTACGCTGGACGAGCTGATGGAAGTGCTTACCCTCCTGCAAACGAACAAGATCAAAAAGAGGATGACTGTTTTGATATACGGTTCCTCCTACTGGAAGAAGATACTGAACTTCGACGCGCTTGTCCAAGCAGGGGCGATCAACCGGTCGGACCTAAAGATGATTTTCTTCGCGGACGATCCGAAGACCGCTTTCAAGTTCCTTACGAGCGGGATAAAGAGAAATTACGACTTAAAATGATGCGGACACGCAAATGACACAGGAAACCGATTCAAAATTCAAGGCTTTGATGAAACTGCTCGATGACGACGACCCGCAGGTCTTCGCGGCGGTCGAGAGAGAACTCCTCGACGGCGGCGATGACGTCGCCCGCATGCTCGAAATGGAAATAGACAACGCCGACATGAACGTGAGAAGGCGGATCGAGAACCTCGTTTCGAAGATGCATCTCGACAAGCTGCAGAAGGAATACGACCTTCTCCTCGATTTCGTCTCGCGGCCCGATTTCTCGCTGGAGCGCGCGCTCCTGCTCCTGGCAAAGCCGCTCTATCCCGGCCTCGAATTCGCCATGATCGAATCGGAGCTCAACGATCTCGCGAACGACCTCAGGAAAAGAATCGCCGCTATCGATGACCCGTACGACATCGTTCAGCATGTCAACGAGTTCTTTCTGACGGAGATGGGATTCGCCGGCAATTCGAAGGATTACTATAATCCGGACAACAGTATTCTTCATCGTGTCCTACAGACGCGGCGTGGGATCCCGATCTCACTCGGCATCGTTTACCTCCTCGTCGGCAGGAGGCTTAATCTCCCCGTGTACGGCGTCGGTGCGCCGGCGCACTTCCTCGTGAAGTTTGTGCTTGAAGGGAAAGAGTTTTATGTCGATGTTTTTAACGGCGGCAGAATCATGTCGCGGAAGGACGCGGAAGATTCTATAAGTGATATGGGTTTCGCTTTCGAGTCGAGGTTCCTGAAGACTTCCTCGGACCTTGAAATGCTCGCGCGGACATGCCGAAATATGGCGCGCGCGTTCTCGGCGATAGACGAACAGCCGAAAGCGAACGTGCTGATGGAATTGTCAATCGAGCTTGAAAGGTTGATTACTTTTTGAAGATATACACGAAGACCGGCGATAAGGGGGAAACGAGCCTTTTCGGCGGGGAACGCGTGCCGAAGGATGAGCTGCGGATAGAAGCCTACGGGACTGTTGACGAGATTAATTCAGTGATCGGCTCGGCGCGCGCGTTCAACGACAACGGGGAGGTGGATGAAATCCTCGGCGAGCTCCAGTACCGGCTATTCGTGCTCGGAGCGGACCTCGCGACGCCGCCCGGCGCGAGGAACACTTCGGTGCCGCGAATCTCAGGAAAAGATATAGTGTTCCTGGAGAAAAAGATCGACGAGATCGAGGGGCACCTCGACCCGCTGAAGTCTTTCATTCTTCCGGGCGGATCGAAGACCGCTTCTCTTCTGCACCTCGCCCGCACTGTTTGCCGGAGAGCCGAACGGCTCGTGGTATCCCTGAGAAAACGAGGCGAGACATCGGAGGAAACACTGATATACTTGAACCGCCTCTCCGATTTCCTCTTTGTGCTGGCAAGATACGCAAACAAAACAGGGAAGGTAGCCGAGACTCTCTGGAATCCCCGCTCAGAGTCTGACGACATCTCATGACCTTCTTAAATCCGCTCGTCCTTTTCGGGCTAATCGCCGCGGGAATACCGGTACTCATCCACCTTCTTCAGCTGAAGAAGCTCAGGCAGGTTGAATTCTCTTCCATCAGGTTCCTGAAGGAGATTCAGCACGCTTCCGCAAGACGGGTTAAACTCAGAGATTATCTTCTTCTCATCCTGCGCACTTTAGCCATCGCCGCGCTGGTGATGGCTTTCTCGCGACCGGTACTGAGGGGCTTTCTCGGCTCCAACGCGAAAACATCTTCGGTGATTATCGTTGATGATTCTCCTTCGACAACTGCGAGAAACGAGTACGGAGACATATCTTCGCAGATCAGGAGTGTGGCGTCGAGCTTGCTGAACAGCTTTCATACCGGCGACGACGCGAGCCTTATCTTTACCTCGAGCCCCGCGGACACGACGCAGGGAGTTTCGACGTCCGATCCCAAAGCCCTTTCGGCGCGGGTGACAAGGTCAGAGCCCTCCGCCGTGAGCGGGAGCTACGCCTCCGCGATCCGGGAAGCTCTGCGGAGACTCGCGGCATCCGGCTATGTCAACAAGGAGATATATGTTGTCGGCGACATGCAGAGGAGTGAGTTCCTGAAACCCGCTCCAATGGAAGCCCCGCCCAATGCGAGAATCTTTTTTCTCAGGACGGATGAATCGCCGAACGATAATCTGTCCGTCGCGAACTTGAAGCTCCTCAACCCGGTTGTCGAAGTAAATTCCCCGTCCCAGGTTGAAGCGACAGTGACCAACAACGACGGCTCGGACAAGAGAGGCGTAATCGTCAGCTTATTCCTCGACCGCAGGAAAGTGGCACAGTCGGCAGTAGACGTCGCGGCCGGGACTTCGCGGGCGGTGAAACTGGCATTCAGTGTCGCCTCCGGCGGCTTTCATCAGGGGGTGGTGCAAATCGATGACAACTCCATTCAAAGCGACAATAGGTACAACTTTTCGTTCTACGCGATAAGAAGGCTGAACGTGTTGTTTGTAAGCCGTGCAACAGGCGACGATTTTGTGTTGAGCGCCGCCCGGGCGGTGATGGACACATCCACGGTTATCGATACAAAGTCGGTGACTCCCGGCCAGTTCGTGTACACGAATCTTTACGGTGTCGACGTCGTGGTGGCGGAATCATATCCTTCCGATGCCGGTTCGTCGAGACGAGCCGGGGTTTCGACGCAAAGATGGAGCGTTTTGTCGATGGCGGCGGAGGCGCAATACTCTTCGCCCCTCCTCAAGAGCAGATGAGCTCGTTTGCCGGTTTGATCGGTGGAATGAATATCGGCAGAGGTGGCGAGGTTGCTATCCGGTTCGAGCGCGGGATTCCAAAGCCTCGAACACATAGACGCCGCGGACGATTTCTTTTCCGGGATTTTCTCGTCCAACCAAGGAGCTGACCAGATAAAGAACCAGCTCGTGACTAAGATTTACGGTGGTGTAGTGATCGAGCCGAACCCGTTCGCGCATGTGCTCATGAGCATGGCTGCCGGCCCCTTTCTGATGAGCAGGCAAGTGGGAGCCGGGTTCACGTTTGTTGTCGCCTCCGGGGCCGACACCGCTTCGTCAAATTTCCCGTTGTCGCCATTTTTTCCTGTCGTAATTCAGCGCGCTCTGTTCTACTCGGCCGCCGTCCGGTATAAGCCGAGTCAGATTCTTGTCGGTCAGAGGTTTGAGTACCGATACACGGAAGGCGGGATAAAGACGGCGACGCTGTTCTCTCCCTCGGGCAACCGCTCAGATGTGCTGCCGGAATATGTCGGGGCTACGGCCAGGTTCACGCTTGGCAGCCTCGACCGGCCCGGGACTTACACGCTCGCCGCGGGCGATACGCTCTGCGAGATATCAGTCAACGTAAACCCGCGCGAGTCCGATCTTACCCAGTCATCGACATCACGGATAGAAGGTTTCGCGCGCGAGCTTGGATTTGCACCGGAGAATGTCTTCGTTGTGAAGGCGGACAAGAATGCCGTTGCGAGCATCGACAGGCTCAGGCGGGGTGAAGACCTTTCTTCGATATTTGCCGCGTCGGCTTTGTTGTTGCTCATCGCCGAGATTTTCGTTTCGAGGATGAAAACTATTTAAATGAACATCTTATATTGAGGCGAAGCTATGATGCAAACAGTGAGGTGTTATAAACGAAATTGACATCGACTAGCGATAGGCTCGACCGTGCGCTCGTCGTAGGGGTTATTTTCAAAAGCGACACGCGCGAACGCATCGACGAATATGTCGATGAGGTGATTCTTCTTGCGGACACAGCCGGTGCGAGGGTTGTGGGGACAATTTTCCAGGAAAGGCACTCTCCCGATCCTGCCTACTTCATCGGAAAAGGGAAGGCCGAAGAGATTAAATCGATCTGTGAAGCGGACAACATCGGCCTCGTGATATTCGACGACGACCTTTCCGGTGTACAGATCAGGAACCTGGAGGCTATCATCGACAGGCGCGTGCTCGACAGGAGCGGCCTCATACTCGACATATTTGGCCTGCGTGCGAGAACGCGCGAGGCAAAACTTCAGGTCGAGATGGCTCAGCTCAAGTACAACATGTCGAGACTCGCGGGCCAATGGCAGCATTTCTCAAAACAGTATGGCGTGATCGGGACGAGGGGACCCGGTGAGAAACAGATCGAAGTCGACCGCCGCGTCATCAAGAAAAGAATTTCCGTTCTGCGACAGAAGCTGGAGGCGATCTCGAGCCAGCGCGAGCTCCGGCGGGCGCGTCGCGACGAATTTCCCAAGTTCGCACTCGTCGGATATACGAACGCCGGCAAATCGACGCTCATCAATGCACTGAGCGGCGCCGACGCCTTCGTGGAAAACCGGCTCTTCGCCACGCTCGACACTGCCACCCGTAAGGCTTCTCTGACGAATTCAATCCAATGCCTCCTCGTCGATACGGTCGGGTTTATCCGTAAGCTCCCCCCCGACCTGGTCGCGTCTTTCAAGTCGACGCTCGAGGAGGTCGCGTTCGCCGACTACATTCTTCATGTCGTCGATATATCCAGCCCCGCATTCCGCGAACAGATAGACGTTGTCAACGAGACGCTTGCCCAGCTCGGCTGCAGCGATAAGCCGACGATGCTCGTCTTCAACAAGGTCGACAAGGTCGCCGAGTTCGGCGTCGTGAGGAGCGTCCTGAACGAATACAACGGCGGCTCGGTCGCGCTTTCCGCCGAACGCCGGATCAACCTCAACCAGCTTAAAGACAGGATGCTTGAGATGATGGGCTCGGACATCGTGGAGAAATCTTTCCGCATAAAACCGAATCAGTCGGAGAAGCTGGCGAAAATACTCTCGGTAGCCGAATTTGTGCAGGAGAGCGAGCACACAGACAGCCTGCACCTGAAGGTTCGCATGAGAAAGAAGGACTGGGAAAAACTCAAACGCGAGATAAACGCCTGATCAATATTCCGGAGACCCGATGAACATTATCGACAAGACCCTCTATCACCAGATTCACCCCTTTAAGATGGTCACGGATGTTATCGCGGCGTTCGCGGCGGTGTATCTCTTATGGATTCATTCGATTGTCGTGGGGCTCGTCGTGGGTTTCATACCTTCTCTGGCTATTTCATTCTTCATGATCAGGACGATGGATTTTGAGAAGCAGAAACAGTCGAAGTTCGGCAAATACCTGAAGCGATACATGGGGCGGGGCGCAGACACCGCGCGTTCGGTAGGGTTTCTCGTCATGCTTGGCGGCGGATGGTTTCACATGTTATGGCTGATCGGCCTGGGCTTTCTCGTCATCATAGCTGCGTGGATGAACGGTCTGGTCTACAAGAGACAAATGCCGGTTGAGTCAGGGCAGCGCAAAGGACAACGTTAACTCCTTCCGGAAGACCCAAGGACACTGGGGCAACTGCTCTTGTCTACCCATTATTCCATCATTCCAATATTCCACCATTCCGTTTTTTGGCTTTGTACTATTCCAACAGGCTTATCATCATCTTAAACAGGACTTCACACTGGCTTAAACTTCCCTTCGTAGCTTGTTACAAAGAGGGGTAAGTCCCGCTCACGCGGGAAAAGGCGCCGCTAAAAATAAGGCCTCCACAAGACCAAACCATCCAAGCCACAGTTCGAAGCAGGTGGCGCCTTTTTTCCGTTTCTGACTACGACCGGGAAAACACTTCCTTTGTTATGTACCATCCCGGAAATTAAGTTGTTGAACATAATAGTGATGCATCAATGTACAATGCACAACGGAGTTTAAAATGAAGACAAAGAAAGCCTTTTTCGTCATTCAGGCAATTCTCCTCCTGTCCGCCCCCGCGTTTGCGCGGCAACCCAAACTCGTCGTGACGATCGTGATCGACCAGTTCCGCTACGACTATCTCCAGCGGTACGATAAGCTATTCGTGAAGGACGGCTTCAAACTGCTGATGGATCACGGAGCCTTCATGACTTTCGCGAGGTACAATTATGTCCCGACCGTGACCGGTCCCGGTCACTCCGCAATCTCGAGCGGAACAACGCCTTCCGTCGACGGTATCATCGGCGATGACTGGTACGACAGGAAAACAGGCGAGCGCATGTACTGTTTCGAGGACACGACGGTGAAGACGGTCGGCGCTGATGACAATTCCGGTATGTCTTCGCCCCGGAATTTCATCGGATCGACCTTCGCGGACCAGCTGAGGCTTTCGGATAATTTCAAATCGAAGGTTATTGGAATTTCCGTGAAGGACAGGGCAGCCATCCCGCTTGCCGGCAAGAAGCCGACGGGGTCATACTGGTTCGATCCGCAGAGCGGGAACTTCGTCACAAGTACGTACTATACGGAAAAACTCCCGGGATGGGTGAAGGCATTCAATGACAGGAAAGAGGCAAAGGGTTATCTCGGCAAGGAGTGGAACCGTATTCTTCCGGACCGGGACTACGGCATCAGCGATGCCGACGCGGGGCACGGCGAGGGGCACCTCCCGGGTGAAGACAAGTCGTCGTTCCCTCACACGATCACGGATTTGCGCGGCGTCCCGCATGAAGTACGCTTCGGAGCATTCCTCGCGAGCCCATTCGCCAATCAGCTCACGGTCGATTTTGCGAAAGCCGCTGTCATTGCCGAGAAGCTCGGACAGGGGAGCCACACCGACTTCCTCGGGATATCATTTTCGGCGGACGATTTTGTCGGGCACATGTTCGGGCCGTACTCGCAGGAGGTCGAGGACCTGACTCTCCGCCTCGACAGGCAGCTTGCCGATTTCTTCGGTTTTCTGAACAAGGAAGTTGGGCTGAAGACCGTTGTGATCGTTCTGACGGGCGACCACGGCGTCGCGCCGAATCCGGAATACTCGGAATTCGCCGGGATCAACGCGCGGCGGCTCGACGGGCGGGAATTCATGAATGAGATGGAGAAGAAGCTCGAAGAGAAATACGGCGGCGGGAAATACATACTCGATTTCGACAACGGTCAGTTCTACCTGGACTTCCGGACCATCGACGCGAAGGGGATACGGCACTCAACGATGGAGGACTTTGTCGGACGAGAGGCGCTGAAGATGCGCGTCGGCGAATTCTATTACACGCGTGAGAATCTCCTTAAGGGGGAAGCGCCTGGGCTTGCGGGTAAACTCGTACTGAACGGCTTCAACCCGTGGCGGAGCGGTGACGTGGTCGTTGTTCCGAAGCCTTTCGACTTTTTCGCGGAGAACTCGAGCGGCACAACGCACGGCTCTCCGTGGGATTACGACACGCACGTTCCTATCCTATTCTACGGCAATATGATAAAGCCGGGAAGATATCTGCGGCCCATCTACGTTACCGACATTGCCCCGACGTTGTGTTCGATACTCGGAATCGAAGAGCCCTCCGGTTGCACGGGAATGCCGCTGACCGGGATAATCCGGTAACCGCTGTATTCCTCCCATTTCCTTGGCAATCCATGAGACGGCAACATGGATTTGCAGCGTACATTAATTTCCCCTTGACTTTAATCGATATATGTAGTATTGTGCATGCATTGATTTATATGGCCGACGAAAAAGAAAGGTGATGCGGATCAGCGCACGCGCCATTCGATCAATCGACACGACTTAAGGACATAGGTTTTACATTGACTGAAAGGGCTGGATGAGCGCGGGACACGACGGAGTTGTCGAATTTGATGCAGTGACCGTTCGTTACGACCATGTCCCTGCCTTGCGTGAAGCAACATTCTCACTGGAAAAGGGGCATATTTTCGGTTTCCTCGGACCGAACGGTGCCGGCAAAACAACGACGATCTATACCATGTTGGGATTGCTCGAACCCAGTGAAGGCCGGTGTCATGTCGCGACAAACCAAATAGGATTCGTGCTCGACAAACCGGGCCTGATCGATGACCTGACTCTGTTTGAGAATTTAGAATTCTTTCTTAAGCTCCGCAGGGCCCGAGCCGAACAGTTAGAAGCGCGGCCTATGGAAAAACTTATCGAATCGGTCGGCCTCGCGGGGTATGAGAAAAGGGTCGTAAAAACATTTTCGACAGGGATGAAGAAGCGCGGGGAATTAGCAAGGGCACTGCTGCTCGACTCGGAACTGCTGATATTGGACGAACCAACTTCCGGGTTAGATCCTATCGGCCAGGTCGAATTCAGAAACCTCGTGAGGAGCCTTGTCGCTTCTAAGCGATGTGCCGTGTTCATTACCAGCCACAATCTAGCCGAGATCGAGGCGGTCTGCGATGAGTTTGCCATCATCGATGGCGGGGAAATCAAGATTCAGACCACCATTGAATCGCTACACAATTCGGGCAAGACACTAGAACAACTATACTTAGAGCAGGTGAGCGTATGAAGACACTTTCCGTGCTTTTGTGGAAGGAGTGGAAGTTGATGACACACGGTTACCTTCTGCATGTGGTTGCATTCTTCGTCGTGATAAACGGCATGGCCGTCTATTCCGCATGGACGTTGCTCTCTCTCGGCGTGGGTGCCGATCACATGGGGGCACTCATGGGGACTACGGCGTGGTTCGCTCTTTACGCGGGCGGCGGATTTATCCTGCTCTCGATGTTATCACCGGGAATTGCCAAAGAGAAATTCAGCGGCCACGTGCACAACCAACTTGCCTATGGAGTCCGCTTTTCGGAAATGGTTTTTGGCAAGGCGCTGTTCGTTACACTACTGTCCCTGGCGGAGCTGCCGGTCCTGGCCGCGCTATTTATTCTGCTTCAAGTCTGGGGGAACAAGACCTCCATGCATCCCTTCTTCCAAATGCTTCCCGCGGCAGTGCTCGTGTATCCTCTTCTTATGCTCTTCATGAGTGTTCTTGTCACTGTGGTGAACTACATAAAGCCTCAGCTTAGCCAGGTCGCATCCACCGTCGCGTTTGGCCTCGGTTTTATCATGTTCTCCTACACGCAAACTATGGTCCGTGTCCTGAGAGGCGTGCCGCCGGTGGTTCTGGACGTCGTGCCTGTCGTAATACTTTGCCCGGTGATCTGGTTTTCACTCAAGCTCGCTGATCATTTACCTAAGTCGGCGATCTTGAAGAGCTAGAGAGGCTTGACAGAAAGAGGACAAACATCAGCCTCGTTATGATCTAATTGAACAGAAATGGAAGATTACATTTAAAGAATTATTATGGATCTATATCATCGATGAAGAATATAGGAGCAATATTTGGAGCGTTGAGCGATCCGACAAGGAGACAGGTTCTGGAGAATCTGAAAGGTGAGGATTTGACTCCGTCGGAGCTGCTCGAACGCATTAAGGTGAGTCAGCCGACACTTTCGCACCACCTCGATATTTTGAAGCGTGCGGAGCTGGTGGAGACGACACGCGAAGGGCAGTTCATCCGTTACTCGCTTAACATGACCATTTTTGAGATGGCTTTGGAATATATGGCAGCGTTAACCAAAAAGGGGAAAACGAAATGAAGCTGAGCTGGAAAAGGGAGATTCTCGCGCTGGCATTGCTGGTCGCAATGGCAGCCATCGCGATCCATTATTATTCTGTCCTACCTACTCGTATTCCGGATCATTTCAATACTCTGGGAAAACCTGATGACTGGACGGGAAAGATTGATTTCTTTTTGATGTGGGGCATATATCTCGTCGTCCCTTATGTCTTGCTGACATTCTTTCCCTTTCTCGATCCGCTCAGAAATAAAATTGGACGTAGGTTCAAAGTCCTTCTCCTCGTACGTGATCTTCTACTTGTCACGTTTGCGGTACTGTTTGTTGTGAACATTATGATGACGGCAGAGGGGAGGTTCGGTGTCAATTGGCTCGGCTTGGCGATAGGAGTGTTTCTGATAATTTACGGAAACTATATGCCCAAGATTCCGCAAAACTGGTCCGTCGGGATGCAGACTCAATGGACTCTGGCTTCGGAAATCGTCTGGAAGAAGACACAAATTCTTGGTGGATGGTTGATAGCTACACTGGGAGTAACGTTCGTCGTCTTTACCGTTCTAGGGCTCAGTATTAGCCTCCCAGTCTTGCTGGTCATTCCTGTGGCCGTCATCATAAGGCTCTACTCTTTTATCGCATATAAGAAAGTCAATCGTGCCAACATCGCTAAGCCGTAGAATCTGGCGGACTTGCTAATTCCATGAGGGCGATGTAAGACTTGGTAAAGCGGACATGATGTTGAAGATACTTGTTTGTGCTTTGATTCCCGGTGCCCTGATCGCAGTTCTAACCTATCCTAAATAAAAGTGGAGAAAACATTATGGAAGAACCTGCTACATTGGAACAGCCAAAGGTTGAACAACTCTCGTTTATGGACAAAGCTGCGGGGGTCTTTTATGAGCCGTCAAGTGTTTTTGAGTCGTTCAGAGTTTCTCCCGTTAAGATTGCTGATTGGCTTGTCCCTGTATTGTTACTGGCAATTATTACGGGAATCTCCGCCTATGTAAAGCTTAGCTCGCCAGCTATTCGCTTCCAAGTGTCACAACAGATGGAGCAGCGGCTTGATAAGATGGTGGCACAGGGCAAAATCACTGCCGACCAGGCGGAAAGAGCAAAAGAAACGTTGAATAGTGCATCTTCCTCGTCGATGTTCTTTGGAATGTTTTCAGCGGTTGTCAGTGTTTTTGTGGCTTTTTTTCTCGCTGCCGCAGTGTGGCTTTTTATTGGTAACGTCATTCTGAAAGGGAACGTGAGCTATCCTCAAATGATGGGTGTGGCAGGACTATCGAGTTGGATAATGATAGTGGGCACGATACTCGCGATACTCTTGACGGTTCTTCTGTCTCGTCCCGATGGCGGCCTGCATCTCGGAATGCTTGTGCAGATGGATGCTTCAAGCAAAATTTATTCCCTTTTGAAAAGTGCAGACTTGTTTACAATTTGGAATCTCGCAGTTACCTCGATAGGCATCGGCGCGCTCTCGGACAAAAAGCGGACTCTGCCGTTCGTGTGGGTGTTCGGTACCTGGATTGTGTTGATGCTGATGATGGTATTCATCTTCGGCGGAATGTTTGGAAGTTGAAAACATTCGTGTCTCTAGAGAATCGCAATCCTCAAGAGAGCTGAACTGGTGGATACAACTCGCGAAGGGCAGTTCATCCGTTACTCGCTTAACATGACCATTTTTGAGATGGCTTTGGAATATATGGCAGCGTTAACCAAAAAGGGGAAATCGAAATGAAACTGAGCTGGAAACGCGAGATGCTCGGGATCGCGATATTGGCGGCGATGGCCGCGGTGGCAATCTATTATTATCCGGCCTTGCCGGCAAGGATGCCGAGCCACATCGATATTCACGGGCGAGTGAATGAGTGGACAGGCAAGAATACTTTCTTCCTCATGTGGGCTGCTTATTTCATTGTTCCATATCTGCTGATCACGTTCCTCCCTTTCATCGATCCGCTGAAGCACAAGATTGCGCCGAGATTCAAGGTACTCCTTCTTCTGCGGGACATACTGCTCGTAATCTTCGCCGTTTTGTATCTGCTTAACATAAACGCGGGGATCGAAGGGAAATTCAGTACCGACTGGTTCGGCATCGCAGTTGGATTTTTTCTTATCATGCTGGGGAATTATATGCCCAAGTTTCCTCAGAACTGGTTCGTAGGAATTAAAACGCCGTGGACGATCTCTTCCGAGGTCGTTTGGAAGAAGACTCATATCCTTGGGGGCTGGCTTTTCGCGCTTACGGGAGTGGTCTACGTTGTCTTCGCCGCACTGCGACTCAGCGCAGCCCTTCCATCATTACTCATCCTCCTCGTCGCCGCGTCCACTTTCATCTATTCGTTTTATCTTTACAAGAAGCTTGGAGGAACTGGCGTTCCCAAGGGAGTTAACTAATGGAAATTGTGGATCTAAAAACGGAGTTAAACAATATGTTGACATTATTCAGAAGTGCGATTCTTTCAATTACTCTTGCGTTGGTTTTTTCTACTCCGCTCTTTGCTTCGCAAGCGGATAATGCAGAGTCGGCCCGCGAGATTATAAGGATGCTGGACAAGGGAAAGTATACAGAGGTCATCTCCAGATTCGACAGTACGATGACGAAAGCGGCGCCGGAAGAGAAGCTCCGCACCATCTGGACATCGCTCATCAATCAGACTGGCAAGCTGCAAGAGGAACTGAGCGACACGACGATTCAATACAACGGTTACGAGATAGTCCTGGTGACGTGCAAGTTCGAGAAAACCGTCCTGGATGTGAAGGTCATTTTCGACAAGGAGTCAAAAATTGCGGGTCTCTTTTTCGCCCCGCATCGTGAGATTGCGACCGGGCCGGAGACTAATAGCTCTAATACTACCGAACAGTCCGGTTCCGCTGACAGTCTTCATGAGGGCGCCCAGCCGGGAAATCATAAAGCGGAATACATTTCCAAAGACGTGACATTTGAGAACAAGAAAGCGAACGTCACGCTGGCGGGGACTCTCACGATACCGGATTCGAAGGGAACATTTCCGGCAGTCCTGCTTATTCCGGGGTCGGGACCGCATGACAGGGACGAGGCGATACTCGGGCACAAGATATTTCTTGTCCTCGCCGATTACCTGACACGACACGGAATAGCTGTGCTTAGGGTCGACAAGCGTGGAATAGGCAAGTCGACGGGCGACTACGCCGCGACGACTACAATGGATTTCGCATCTGACGCTTTGGCGGGAGTAAATTACCTTCTGACAGTGAAGCAGGTAAACCACAGGAAGATTGGCCTCATCGGGCACAGCGAAGGCGGGATAATTGCGCCGATAGTGGCGGACGAATCGCCGAACGTGGCCTTCGTCGTCCTCTTGGGGGGGCCTGGTGTGTCCGGATACAAAATCATATTGAGTCAGCTTGCCGCGATCGATAGAGCGTCGGGAGTAAGCGACAGTTCCGTAAATGCGGCTCTCGCGGTCGAAAAAAAGCTTCTCCACATCGTCATGACGGAAAAGGATTCGGCGAAGGCTGCTGGCGGGCTGAGGCGGGTTTTGGAAACGGAACTCAAACAGACATCCGGTGAAGCTGACGCGAATATCAGCCAACTGCTATCGCCATGGTACAGGTCGTTCCTCGCGTATGACCCGGTGCCGGCGCTGAGGAAATTGAAATGCCCGGTCCTCGCGGTGTGGGGGAGCAAAGACCTGCAGGTGCCGCCGGCGGAGAACATGCCCGCGGTTGAGAAGGCGCTGAAGAGCGGCCGCAACAAAGACTTCAATGTTGTCGAAATTTCGGGCCTTAACCATCTGTTCCAGGATGCCAAGACGGGTTCGCCATTGGAATACGGCAGCGTAAAGGAGTCGATTTCACCGAGAGCGCTGGAAGTCATCACGAAGTGGATATTGAAGGAGACGAGGAGTAACGGCCGGTAGACCGCGGGTAAGAGAATCGCCGGAATCGGCGACAGTGCGCAATTTCGCTTAATCTTCCGGCCTTCGGCTTTTCTTATGACTTCCGGGGCCGGGAGTGTGGTTCAGGGGGAAACAATTTTGCGTCGCCGGCGTAGGCTCACGAAAAGCATGCGATGACGAAGATGTGCTTCGGGCGGTGGTTTGGTGGAAAATAATTCTACCGCTTATGTGATTACTATCGACGCCGAGCAGATGTCGCGAAATCGGTTTTTCTCACCGGAATGAATTGTCGTGGAGGCTGAAAAATGAGAACGAGTAAATCCTTCGGTTTGTTAGCGGCCATGTTCATTTTATTGGCTGCATTCCCATCAGGGCCCTTGCGGGCGGCTGATACACACAGGCTTCTCAATTTGCGGGGGAATTGGAAATTCAATATCGGAGACAATACCAAATGGGCCGACCCGAAGTTCGACGACGGCGAGTGGTCCACTATCTATGTCCCCGCACAATGGGAAGACGAGGGCTACCCCGGCTACGACGGGTACGCGTGGTACAGGAAGCATTTCAAATCGTCCGACAGCTGGCGGACAAGAGATCTTCTACTTGAACTCGGTATGATCGACGACGTCGATGAAGTGTACCTGAACGGGCAATTTATCGGCGGCACGGGTTCGTTCCCTCCCGACTTCGAGACTGCGTACAATGCCGGGCGGCACTACTCGATTCCTTCCGCACTCCTCAATCCGGATGAAGACAATGTTATAGCAGTGCGCGTCTACGACGACCATGGGGTCGGAGGAATAGTGGACGGCCGAGTCGGAGTCTATGAGCGCCGCTACTTCGTCGATCCCGACATAGCACTCCCCATGACATGGAAGTTCAGAACCGGCGACGACATGGAATGGAAAGAGGCCGGGTTCAACGACGGGGACTGGAAAGAAGTTCGCGTCCCGGCACTCTGGGAGACACAGGGATTCAAGGGATACGACGGGTATGCCTGGTATCGCGTGACGTTCAACGTTCAGCAAGAATACAAAGAAGATAATTTGATAATGCTCGTCGGAAAGATAGATGACTTCGACGAGGTCTACCTGAACGGAACGCGAATCGGAAGGACCGGGTCGATGCCGAAATACAAGATGACGTACAACAATTCGGACGAATATGCGCAGATGCGGGCATATATGATCCCCGACGGTTTGATTCGTTTCGACGGGAAGAACGTGCTCGCGGTACGCGTCTACGACTGCTGGCAGGGAGGCGGAATATATGAGGGACCTGTCGGGATAGTCACAAGGCAGCACTACCGGACCAGGAATTACAGGCATACTTACAGAAACGTCGAGAGCTGGTTCGAGAATTTGTTCGACGATATTTTTTAATTATTGTCATCAGATTACCTGTCTGGACTGGAACTACCGGATGACATGAGAGTTGTACGCCGCGGCAACAAAAGTTGTCGCGGCGAATGTCACGATCGACGCGGACGGCTCGGGCTTGCATTCATCCGGGCCGCACTCTCTACTCCAGAAAATCGATTTAGCCCCCCAATAACAACCCAAACACCCCTCTCGGTGCAGGCGTCTATCCAACGGCCAGTCGGTCACGCTATACCATCAGGCACGAAATCACTGGCCTCTTTGTTCCAGAAAATGTATGTTTGAGTACATACAAGAGGGAATCCAATGACGAAGGCCATGATTGTTCTTAGCTTAATTGCATCGTTGACGACTCTTTGCCCCAGAGTTTACGCCGACGACGGATACCGGCTCTGGCTGAAGTATGACCTGGTCGGCAATTCGCAGAAGCTGGAGAAATACAGAGAGTCCGTAAAAGTGTGGACTGTTGAGGGGAATTCTCCCACGATGGAGGCGGCGAAGCGTGAATTGCGGCTCGGGTTGGAGGGATTACTCGGCTCAACAATCCCGGAGGTCAGTGGCCTCGGGGAAGACGGGACATTGATAGCCGGCACTTACACCAGATTTTCTCCGTTTGCGGGGGCCGATTTGAAGAACACGCTTGAGAAAGTCGGACCTGAAGGCTTCGTCATTATTACGGAAAAGATCGGCGGGAAGAATGCAATCGTTATTACAGGGAACAAAGACATCGGAGTACTCTACGGTGTGTTCCATTTTCTCAGGCTTTTGCAGACGGAGCAGGATATTTCGAAACTTGACGTTGTTTCGTTCCCCAGGATCAAGCTTCGGGTCCTCGATCACTGGGACGCTCTGAACGGCACGGTTGAAAGGGGATATTCCGGTTTCTCGATATGGAACTGGCACACTCTTCCGTTTTTTATAAAACGTCGTTACATCGATTACGCGCGCGCTAACGCGTCCATCGGGATCAACGGAGCTGTCTTAAATAATGTCAACGCCGATCCACGCATAATGACGCGCCACTATCTCAAGAAAGTCGCGGCTCTCGCGGACGTGTTTCGCCCCTATGGCATCAAAGTCTATCTGTGCGCCAACTTCGACGCGCCGATTTTGCTCGGAAAGATGAAAACTGCCAATCCAACGGATCCACAGGTGCAGGAATGGTGGAAACGTAAGGCGAAGGAGATCTATTCGTTCATCCCTGACTTCGGTGGTTTCCTGGTAAAGGCGAATTCCGAAGGACAGCCGGGTCCGTCGGATTACGGGCTTACTCAGGCTGACGGCGCGAACCTCCTCGCGAACGCCGTAAAACCTTACGGCGGTATCGTGATGTGGCGGGCCTTTGTTTACACTTACAACGCGAAGGATCGTGCGAAGCAGGCTTACGAGATATTTAAGCCGCTCGACGGAAAATTCGCGGACAATGTCCTCCTCCAGATAAAAAACGGCCCGCTTGATTTCCAGCCGCGCGAACCGTTCACCCCATTGTTCGGTGCGATGCCTAAAACGAATCTCATGATGGAGTTCCAGATTACTATGGAATATCTCGGTCAAGGCACGAGCACGGTTTACCTGGCACCCCTATTCAAGGAGACTCTGGAATCCGACACGTACGCGAAGGGTAAGGGCTCGACCGTAGCGAAGGTCATTGACGGTTCGCTCGACGGCCACACGCTCACCGGAATAGCCGGCGTCTCGAATATCGGCGCCGACCGGAACTGGACCGGCAATGAGTTCGGGGAGTCAAGCTGGTACGCGTTCGGGCGACTCGCGTGGAATCCGAATCTATCATCGAGGGAAATTGCGAAGGAATGGATCAGGATGACATTCTCGAACGACAACGGTGTCGTGAGTTCAATCGAAGACATGATGATGCAGTCGAGGGAGGCCGTCGTCAATTACATGGATCCGCTCGGCCTTAACATGATTTTCGGTTACGACAACCATTACGGACCGGGCCCCTGGATAGACTACTCGCCGCATCCCGACTGGAATTCGACTTACTACCACAGGGCGGACAGCCTCGGTGTCGGATTCGACCGTACGAAGACCGGGAGCGACGCGGTCAGTCAGTATCATTCGCCGCTGTACGAAGAATTTGCCTCGCTCACCGAATGTCCATCACAATATCTTCTTTGGTTCCATCACGTCAGATGGGATTACAGGATGAAATCCGGGAAAACACTCTGGGACGAGATCTGCTACCATTATTACGCCGGTGTCGACAGTGTGCGGGAGATGCAGAAGGTTTGGAATTCGTTGAAAGGAAAGATCGACAACGAGGAATGGAACGACGAGCGGATGTTTCTCGAGATCCAGGAAAAAGAGGCTGTGTGGTGGAGGAACGCATGCGTTCTCTATTTCCAGACATTCTCACATATGCCGATACCCGGAGGACTTGAAAAGCCCGACAAGACGCTTGATTACTACGAGAGCCTGAAATTCCCCAACGCGCCGGGGACATGGTAGAATGAAAGAACGGCAGGCTTAGTTCGAGATGAATTACCCGAGGCTCGTCAGAGGATTTGTCATGCATGTCTCCGCGGCTCCTGACAGAGTCTTCCCACTACTATGTCCTGTCAGGGAGTACGAGTGGATCGAAACTTGGAAGTGCGAGATGGTCCACAGTAAGTCGGGTTTTGCTGAGCTCGACTGCGTCTTCAAGACACGGCACGGGGACGTGGAAGACGTCTGGACCGTGAGCAGGTACGAGCCGAATGAGCTCATAGAATTCGTGGTCTCTTCAGTATTCAGGGTGATGAGGTACAGGTTCACGCTGAGTCAAGAAGGAGAGCGGGCGACGAGAATCGTGATCGAACAAACGGCGACGGCTCTGAACGGCGATGGAGAAAGGTATGTCGAAGATCCGTATTTTGAGATTCACATGAAGACACTGGAGATAATGCTGAATCATTACCTCGCGACGGGTAAGATGATTTCAAACGAGGAAGCGCTGAGGCTGGGACAGGGGGAAGTCACGTGACTTCTATCCTTCTGTGGGTCGGGCGGGACTTCGGTTGGCCGGCGCCGATGTCCAATTCTGATGAGCAAGAATCATCGGCAGAGGCTTCAATTCCCTCCGCAATGGATCGAGAGCCAGGCCGAGGGCCTCAAGAGTCAATACCCCGAGAAGTGTCGCATCCTCTTTCTCACCGAATATGGCGTCTGCGCCGCCCCTTTTGTCACCGTATTTGAATAGGACGACCCCCTTCTTTCGCATAATAGTACTGCCGTCCGCGAGGCGGAATTCCTCTTTAGCAATCGGTTTAATCTGAAGGCGTCTCAACACCTGGGCAGGGACGACTGAATAGACTGCCCCTGAATCCACGATAAATTCCAACGTCTCTGTTTTCCCGGGCGTGGCTGGATTGGCAACCTGCAGCTTCAGTGTCGTTATTCCCATTTTTACTCCTCAATAATGAATATACACAACAGGTCCGGCTACTTCCATTTACTTTTCATCCTCATTTTGCTCAATAATGCCATCGGTAGCTTCGGTTGACTGCGGTTCTTAAATTGTCACGTGGAAACAACCGGATAAATATTTGGAGGCACGATTGGCTAAACAACCTAAGCGAAATTCGAGGAGCAAGATCCCGAAGAGGAATACACCGATTGGAAAAACGAGGGGCCAGAGATCCGGGGCAAGGTCCAGAATGAGAATCCCGCCCTCTCGTGTTTTCGAGAAGGACTCGCTCGACATCCTTAGCTCCGCCCTCGATGAGCTCGAGAAGGGCTTCGCCGACCTGCCGTTGTCCGCAACGCCTATCAAAAACAAGAGGGGCTTTGAAAAGGTAATGCGCGAAGCCGCGGAGCGGATGAAGAACAACTATCCATATTTCCATCCTTTATATGCGGGTCAAATGCTCAAGCCGCCTCACCCGATCGCCAGGATCGCCTACATGCTTTCGATGTGGATCAATCCCAATAACCACGCGCTCGACGGCGGCCGGGCAAGCTCGAAAATGGAGAAGGAGGCTGTGGCGGAGATCGCACGCATGTTCGGCTGGGAAACGCATCTCGGACATCTGACCGGCGGAGGAACGATGGCAAATCTCGAATCGCTCTGGGTCGCGGGGCAGCTCAGTCCCGGCAAAAAGATCGTCGCATCTGAGCAGGCACATTACACGCATTCGCGCATAAGCGCCGTCCTCGGACTGAAGTACGAATCGGTTCCGTGCGACAGGAGAGGCCGTATGGATCTGGAAGCTCTGCGGAAACGACTGGATACCGGGGAGGTCGGAACGGTTGTCGCGACCATCGGCACGACGGCGGTCGGGGCTATCGACCCGCTGCCCGAACTCCTCGAGTTGCGTAAACATTACGGCTTCCGTGTTCACGCCGACTCTGCGTACGGGGGATACTACGTCCTTGCGGATAACCTGACTAAAGAAACGCGTGAAGTATACGACAGGATCGGCGAGGCAGACTCGATTGTCGTAGATCCGCACAAGCACGGGCTGCAGCCATACGCGTGCGGCTGCGTGCTATTCCGCGACCCCACGGTCGCGCGGTTCTACAAGCACGATTCCCCTTACACATACTTTACATCCGAGGAGCTCCATCTCGGTGAGATAAGTCTCGAATGTTCAAGGGCCGGAGCTTCGGCAGTCGGACTCTGGGCAACTCAGAGACTCCTGCCGCTTGTTAGGCGAGGAGAGTTCGCCAAATCGCTGGAGAGTTGCCGGGAAGCCGCGCTTGATTTATACGACAGGATCCGTTCCGACAGACGGTTCATTTCGCCGTTTCCTCCGGAACTTGATATCGTCGTGTGGGCGCCTGTCGCGGACACGGCCACTAAAGCCTCCGCTCTCTCGAGGGCGATTTTCGACGAGGCGGCGAAACAAAATCTCCACCTGGCCTTGGCTGAATTGCCCGCCAACCTGTTTGACATGGAGTCGGTTGGGATGAAGAGGGACGCGGAAACCATTACTTGTCTGAGGTCTGTTCTAATGAAGCCGGAACACAAGAAGTGGATCGGGCGCTTGTGGAGGATCCTTGATAACGCGACGACGAATGCCCTGCTAAAGCTCGATCCTAAGAGAAAGCCATAGAATGGAAGAGATAGTGTGCGCACACTGAAGCCGTTGTTCGATGGAAATAAAAAGTGGGCGGAGAAGATCAAGGAGAAAGACCCGGAATTTTTCTCGCGCCTAGCTAAGCAGCAGGCTCCACAGTACTTGTGGATAGGGTGTTCGGATAGCCGTGTGCCTGCCACTGAAATCGTCGATCTCCCGCCGGGTGAAATCTTTGTTCATAGAAATATCGCGAATCTTGTGGTTCACTCGGACCTCAATTGCCTATCCGTAATCCAGTTCGCCGTCGAAGTCCTTAAGGTAAGGCACATAATCGTCTGCGGTCATTACGGTTGTGGAGGCGTCAAGGCGGCGATGGGGACGGAGAAGCACGGCCTGATGGATAACTGGATCCAGTACGTGAGAGATATTTACACGCGCCACCAGATAGTTCTCGACGCTCAGCCCGACGAGTCCGCCAGGTATAACCTTCTCTGCGAATTGAACGTAATGGAGCAGGTATGGAATGTCTGCCAGACCACGTTCGTGCAAAACGCCTGGGATGCCGATCGGGAGCTTAATGTGCACGGCTGGATATATGATATTGGCGACGGCATATTGAGAGATCTCGATGTCACGGTGACAAACAGGGCGGAGTCAACGGCGATTAGGAGGAGGGTGTGAATTTTCGCCCCCCGTGTTTGCGCATGGAAATGAGGGGCCCTTCGAAGGAAAATATTACACAGAGTTCCACAGCGAAGCACAGAGAGACACGGAGGTCCTGCTCGGTGGATATTCGTCTTTTCTCTGTGTAACTAATTGATCCCCCGGTTTGGAGTAGGCACGATACCGTATTATTCTTTCCGGGAGTTTTTGTATCTTGGTGTCGGCTTTTAAATGAATGGAGCGTCTGGAATGAAAAGCAAGTCTACCGCAGATATCCCCGGCAAATTCACGATTGGCCTGATACAGATGGCGTTGGGCGCGGACACCAATCTGAAGAAAGCCCTGTCGATGATCGAAAAGGCTGCCAGGCAGGGGGCGGAGGTTATATGCCTGCCGGAACTATTCAGGTCGCGGTATTTCTGTCAGACTGAGGACATTAAGAACTTTGAGCTGGCGGAAACAATACCAGGCCCATCAACGCTGGCCGTCTCAAAAGTGGCGAAGAAGCATAAAGTTGCCGTGATTGTGCCGCTCTTTGAAAAACGCGCCATGGGAATCTACCACAACTCTGCCGCGATCATCGACGCGAACGGCGAGATTGCAGGTGTGTACAGGAAGATGCACATACCCGACGACCCCGCGTTCTACGAAAAGTTTTACTTCACGCCCGGCGATCTCGGTTTCAACTCTTTCAGGACGAAGTACGGTGATATCGGGACCCTGATCTGCTGGGACCAGTGGTATCCGGAAGCCGCGAGGCTCACCGCGTTGAAGGGGGCGAGCATTTTGTTTTATCCGACGGCAATTGGCTGGCATCCGCACGAGAAGGCGGAACACGGAATAGCCCAGTTCGAGTCGTGGCAGACAATCCAGCGCGGACATGCGATCGCGAACGGCGTCTACATCGCAGCTGTGAACCGCATCGGGCTGGAGAGAATAAATGACAGCAGCCCGGGGATAGAGTTCTGGGGACAATCCTTCGTGGTCGATCCGCAGGGAAAGTTTATCGCGCAGGCTTCCGTCGACAAAGAAGAAATACTCATGGCGGAAGTGGATCTGGCTAGGATCGAATACATCCGACAGAACTGGCCCTTCCTCCGAGATCGACGAATCGACGCGTATGATGGGATCAAAGAAATATTCATTGGAGGTTAGAGAGACTTTGTGGGGAACAGAAGGAAGAAGCTCTAAACACTAAACTCTAAACAAATCCAAATTCTCAAAATTAAAATGACCGAAATACTGGAGAGAACAAAACCGTGAAGCCTGGGCCTTTTGGATTTATGATTTTGTGCTTGTCCAGCTCATTATTATTCAAGAAAACAATGCGGGATGGCGCAAGGCGCTCATTTAGAATTTCCGATTTAGGATTTAGGATTTGACAAACGGCGTTATGGAAAAAATGCCAAATATTCTACCCTCCCAGCTCGGGTACCGGCTGCCTGCTGAGTGGGAGCCGCATGAGGCGACGTGGCTTGGCTGGCCGCACAACAAGAGCGACTGGCCTGGAAAGTTCGCGCCGATACCATGGGTGTACGCGGGAATAGTCAGAAGGATTTCCGCCGGTGAGAAGGCGAGAATCGTCGTCGAGTCGAAAGAGCACGAGAAGCAGGCGCGTGGAGTTCTGAAGTCTGCAAACGTCGATGTTTCCAACGTCGAGTTCTTCATCATGAAGTCCGACAGGGGATGGACGCGCGATTCCGGGCCGCAGTTCGTGAAGGGTGTCGACGGGATCGCGCAGGTCAATTTCAAGTTCAACGGCTGGGCGAAATATTCCAATTACAAGAGAGACCGCAGCCTCCCGGGCTACATATCGAAGAGACTGAAACTCTCGTCATTTACTCCCGAGCATAGCGGACGCCAGGTTGTTCTCGAGGGCGGCTCGATCGACTACAATGGTAACGGGACTCTCCTCACGACGGAAGAATGTCTTCTCGACGATAAAGTTCAAACACGCAATCCCGGATTCACCAAGACAGATTACGAGAGAGTATTCCGCGATTACCTTGGAATTAAAAATGTGCTCTGGTTGGGCAAGGGAATCGCCGGCGACGATACACACGGGCATGTCGACGACCTGTGCAGGTTTATCAAGCCCGATACGATACTTCTTGTCGAAGAAAAGAATCCGCGGGACGACAATTACAGGATACTGGAGGAGAACAAAGAGCGGCTTCGGGAATTCAAGCTCCAGGATGGTTCGAAGCCGGAAGTGGGTTTTCTTCCGATGCCTCAGCCTGTAATCTTCAAAGGGCAGCGGCTTCCCGCGAGCTATGCGAACTTCTATCTCGCCAATGCAGCCGTCCTTGTGCCGACCTTTGACGACCCAAACGACCGGGTCGCGCTGGGAATAATCGGCGATCTCATTACCGACCGGCCTGTCATAGGAATTCACGCGCTCGACCTTGTCTGGGGACTCGGCACGCTCCACTGCCTCACACACGAACAGCCGGCGTAGCTGCTAGCTCATGGCTGATAATTACATATCTTAAGCGCGGGTTGAGCTCCCGCCCGTCATTTCATGACGGTTGGATGCCGCTCCTTCATCATGGTTTTATAGAACGATAATGTTGTGTTAATTGCCAGCGAGTGTTCCAAATAACAGGCGGGTCAGTTTAGATTGTTATAGATAGGAGGCGGCAATGTCCGTTCGTATCGTCAGACTGGATACAGCGCGAACAGAAGGTGAGGGCACTCGCATTGGAACTGTGCGTCGTCCGCCAAGGGGGGTGCCAAAGTCAGAGTTCGCGTCGCGGAATTGGTACGACGTGTGGTTTCTGAATCTCGTTCCGAGCGTTGAAACTATGAAGCTCTGGCAAAAGGCAAGTACGCTCGCACAGTGGGCGGCTTTCGTCAGGGAGTACCGGGCCGAGATGGCATCTCCGGAAGTCAGCCGAACACTTGATCTGTTGGCTGTCCTTTCGCGTCAGACTAATTTCTCTGTCGGGTGCTACTGTGAGGATGAAGCACACTGCCATAGGTCGGTGTTGAGAGCGCTATTGGCCGAGAGGGGCGCAAAGACTGAATGAGCGGTGCCGTGAACAGTGTGACTCTCAGCCTGATTCAGTAGCCGAGAGATACGAACATGGTTTTGTGACGGTTGAACTGTCACAAGCCCTGGAGGAATCATCCTGATGCCGGCTTGCCGGGCCGGAGGTTTGAATTTTACAAAACCCCGGTCTATCTTTTCAGCGAAGGGAGGTGACCTTGTGACAAAACTGCTTGAAAGCGCAATATCACGAATAAAGAACTTACCGGAAGAAGAACAGGATAGCATTGCACAGATAATTCTGGAAGAACTTGAGGACGAAAAGATGTGGGACGAACAGTTTGCGCGCTCACAGGATAAACTTGCTGCTATAGCAAAAAAAGTTAAAGAGGATAAAGCCGACGGACGGACTACAAAAACCGGATGGGATGAATTGTGATTTCGTCTCTAACCGGGGATTTCCGAAGATGCTTCGCTGAGCTTCCCGAGTCGGTTAGAGTTCAAGCAAGGAAGACATACCAAATATGGGAAGCTGACCCTTTTCATCCGAGCCTGCAATTCAAGAAGGTGCACAAGAAGGAAGAAATATGGTCCGTAAGGATAGGCAGACACTGGAGAGCTCTGGGTCTGATTGAAGGGGACGAGATCACATGGTTTTGGATCGGCTCTCATTCGGATTATGATAAGCTCCTCTCGCATTTCTGAAGTCTGAGGTCTATTGTTTCCCAATCCGGGTGCCTATCTATGCAATCTCCGTCTTAGCACAGACAAATAGGCGGGATACTCTCAGCCTTCGTCCACTTCTGACTCCCATCGCTAAGAACAAGTTGCCCGCGACTTTATTATTCGATTTCATTCCTCCATCTCCATTTCAAACCTCTACCGGACATTATCCAACGGGTCGGGCATGAGGGAGTCCCGCTTCGAGTCAAGCCCAAGGTACTTCTTCGGCATCGGCATTGCCGAGACCATCCGGCCGTACCAAATGTCGCGGACGGATAATCTCGATGCCAATGTCGTTCACCTCCTCGTCATCGCAAACTTCCACCCGTTATCTTCAAAGAATTCGAAAAGGTTCATGTGTCTGACATTGTACCGCTTGCAGACCGCGGGAATCTTATTCGGGCTCTTCTCGCTTTCCGTGCTCACGAGAAGATAATCTGACGCCTTTCCAAACAGCCCCACTCCCTCCATGGCCTCAACCACCATCGCGACGATCCACGGGTCCGCTTCGTTCTTCTTGCTCATCGGGTCAATAAGGCGAGGGAAAATATGCAGGATCTCCGGAACAAGCTGGGCCTGCCTTTTCGAAATGCGAGAAAAGCTGTTTTTGTATTTAGAGACCAGCTTTGCCAGCTCGTCCCTCTCTCCTGTTTGAGGCACAATCTCATCGTAGACAAATTCATGCGAGCGGATGAGCCGCGATTTCAACATCTCTTCCAGGTACTTCCATAAATCAGGCAATAGCTTGTTTGGATAGTAACGGTGCATGGTCACGAAGGCGCTTGTGTCGAGAAAATATGTTCTCTGCGGGCTAAGCTTCACGCACGACTCTGGCGATATTCAAATCCAGAAGCCCCGACGCGCGTGTATAGGAAATCCGTTCCTGACTCACCGCATCCAAGACAATCGCGTAGAATGTTTCCCCCCGGCTCGCCCGGCTCTTCACTTCCGGTTTGATCCTTATGGCGGCTTTAGTTGGTTTCGGCTTAAGATAAGATGCCTTTATTTCTTTTAGAAGAGCAAAGAATGCGTCCGACCCTATTGCCTTCTTTTCCCTAAGTCGCCGGAGATACACCTCGGGGCTGATCTTGAATCTGCTTGCAAGCATCTTTATCTCTTCGAGAGCGGTTACTGTTCGCAGCTCATCAGCCGGTACCAGGAAGGCTCCCGCGAAGGAATTGCATCTGAACTCTTCGTTCTGGTTCTCTGCGACGTTCTCCCAAAGACAAAGGCCGGATTGCTTGTCGAGAAGGTGGGCAAGTTCATGGAAAATGGAGAAGATCCGTGCAGTGTAAGAGTGGTTCGAGTTTACTGTTATCGCCGTTGGATACGAATCGGTCAAACAGAAGCCCTGGACCTCTTGTAGCGACATAGGGAACTGAAAGATCAGAATTCCTAATTGGCTCTCTATCGCGTTCCGCCAGGCACGGTAGGCTTCGTTGGGTGTTTTCCAGTTGAATTGATCTTTGACCTCAATCCCAAGCCTTGCGCGGAGCCAATTAACGGTGTCCGTCGAATTGACAGTCTTCATTTCAGAGAGCCACGCGTAACGCTCCTTCCAATACTGTTTCCCCATCAGCTCGAGAGCAGTATGGCGAAAATAAGCAACGTCTCTTAAGATCGATAAGTTCTTCCTGGAGAGTTTGCTTCTGGCCGGTGCGAGGTTTCGGTAATCCTGCGGCCTTCCAAACTTCTCAGGGGTTTGCTCGAGAAAGAATACTGCCAACTGCCGCTTGCATTGGTCCGCAATGGATTTCAACTTCCCGAGGGGTATATCCTCGCCGTCCGACTCCCAGGACTCGTACCGGCTGGTTGCAACCCCGACCTTTTCCGCGATCTCCCTAATCTCAAACCCAGACTCCTCTCGAGCCCAGCGTAAGATTTTGGGGTTAATATCGACACTTATTCGACCCATCTGACAAAAGTTAAGCACTATTCTTCACATCTGCACGCGAGCGAACGGTTGCGCGCCAGTTTGACTTTTGCGGGGATAGAGGGTAATATTTTGGTGAGGCATGCGTCAAGTGGCAATGGCGTTAGGAACCACTATTCACCCCGAATTAATTGCGCCGTGTGGAATGAACTGCGCGGTGTGCAGCCGTTATCTTGCCTTTCTGAACAAAATTCCCCTTCGAAAAGGAATAACCTACTGCGAGGGATGCAGGCCCACCAATAAACACTGTGCTATGCTCAGGCATAAATGCGAGGAGACTCTCAAACTCGCCGAAGGCGAAGTCGACTACTGCTGCGATTGTGATTCCTATCCCTGCGAAAAGCTGGCTCACCTGGACAGAAAATATCGTGAAAGGTACGGCATGAGCATGATCGCTAATCTCGAGGAGATAAGATCGTTGGGTTTGGCTGAGTTCATCGAGGCACAAGCTGAAAAATACAAGTGCCCGAAATGCGGCGGTATGATCTCAGTCCACAACAAGAAGTGCTTCAAGTGCGATAAGGTCGTCAGCTGGAAGGAGTAAACGAGTTCGGGGCGGTATCGGGGCCTCCCGGACCCTTCTGATAAGTGTGGTTTACCAGTCTTAGGATCGCGTTGTGCGGAGTCTCCGTCAGAATTCGTGATTGCTTTACGTAACCTGGGCTTCCAATAAGGCGTAGTCACAGAAGTCAAGGTTCAAGGCTGTAATCAAATTAATTATCAGGGCATGCAAATCATGTCTCGCAAATCCGTCGGGCAATTTGCCGTACTCCTCATTATGAGAACGGAAATGAAGTCTTGAAATGACCCGAAGGCTTGACTTGCCCTGGTGAAAATGCCGCTCGCGCGGCGGCGAGTGGCCCGGCCAATGTCGGGAAACAGCAAGGAGAGTTATGTTAAAGACACTGTCCGTGATCGGCAAAGTTCCGTTGATGACGAGGGTCCTCATTGCAAATCCTCACCTGCTATTTGTGAAACCGTCGATCAACGCGTTCATGTGTGCCTACATGAGCAAGTTCCGCGTCCGCATGGTCGGCAAGAACCTGATCGTTCACTCGCACCTTCCTCCTTTGAACAGCAGGGCCTACTCCCGTTTTGTAGACCGGCATTTGATTGCCATGACACCGGGCCCTTCGCATGCGCAGATTGGTGTGACAAATCTATGTCCCCAGAATTGTGATTACTGCTACAACAAGAACAGGCAGGGCAGGGTCATGGACACCGAGGCGATCATCCGTGTCGCACGGGAGTTGAGAGATATGGGTGTTGTCTGGCTCGGCCTTACGGGGGGTGAGCCGCTTCTCAACAAGGACTTGGTAAGGATCGTGGAAAGCGTCTCCGAAGATTGCGCGGTGAAGCTCTTCACGACTGGCTGCACTCTTACTCCGAGGCAGGCAGTCGACCTTAAGAGCGCGGGACTGTTTTCGGTTTCCGTCAGCCTCGATCATTGGGACGCCCAGGTACATGACGCCCGCAGGAAATACAATGGCGCCTTCAAGGAGGCTCTGAAGGCTATCGACACTTTCAGGAATCTCGGCGGCATCGACGTCGGAGTCTCGGCGGTCCTTACACCCGAGATGATCCGCAGCGATCAGGCTGAAGAGTTTCTCCTTTTTCTCAAGGGACTCGGCATACACGAGGCGTGGCTGAGCGAAGTCAAACCGACTACGGAGGCTTTTTGGGATGACCGGTTTGTGATTACCGAGGAAGATCGGCTGAAGATGGTTCGCCTGCAGGATCGCTGGAATTCTAATGGAGGTATGACCGTGAACTACCTCGGACATTTCGAGGGAAAGGAATGCTTTGGCTGCAACGCCGGAAACAAGATGGTCTATGTGGACACATTCGGCGAAGTAAGCCCCTGTGTTTTTGCGCCGATGAGTTTCGGCAACGTCCACGACCGGGATGTATCTTCGATCTTCGCGGAGATGAGGGGATTTTTCCCGTCCGACTCGAAATGTTTCGTGAACAGGAACTACAGGATCTTTCAGAAGTACTCCGATGGCAGCCAGATGTTTGAAAGAACCGGTTCTCAAAAGATCATGAACGAGGTGGACTTCGGGGAGAGGTCGGCGTTTTTCAAGAAGTATTACGGCACCCGAATGCGCGGTAACGGGAATGGGGTAAGAACTATTCCCGGAAGAATCGGGGAACCGGCATGAAATTCTACAGAGCTATAAGCCTGTCTCTGTCCGCCATCTTCGCGCTCGTCGGCATCCTGTTCGTTGCGGCTCCTGACGCGGTCATCGGCTTCTTCAACTCTTTGTCTTCTCCCCTGGGGATGGCGCAATCACCGCCGGCCGGCTTCAACTTCTACCTAATTCTCGCCGGCGGGTACATGTACGTCGTTGCCGTACTGGCTTTCATGATGTACCGTTATCCGGAAAATATCTATTTCCCGCTTCTGCTAGCGCACGCAAAATTGGCGTCGTCCCTTCTATCACTCGGGATGTTCCTCTTTCAGTCGGGTTACCTTATATATGTCACGAATTTCATCGTGGATGGGTTCATAGGCTTTCTGGCAACAGCCTTCTACATGAAAATGAGGAGGACTCGAAATTGGGCATACTCCTGAGTCTCGCCGAAATCCACATTCCGGGATTCATAAAAAGGAGAGAGCTTGAAAGGCTGTTTGCCGCCACAGCAGATGGGTTCGGGACCAGCATGCCTTCAACCGGCGGGCTCGATTTCCACGAGTGCCTGCGGACATACGCTCTGTTCACCAAAGAGAAAGCGGAGGAGGCAATCGAGAAGGGGAACGAGAGCGAAGTCAAGCACGGGTTATATCAGAATGCCTATCACCTGGGACAGGGATTGAGAGGAGAGTTGGGCGTGAGCAGCGCACGTGATGCGATGCGGCTTGCCCGGCTTGTCTACAGTATAGTTGAGATCGACTTCAAGAGAAGCGCGCAAGGTGAGGTTGTAATCAACCGCTGCTTCTTCAGCTCGTTCTATTCTCCGAAGGTCTGCGGGATCATATCCTCGATCGACGCGGGCTTGCTCTCGGGACTTTCCGGCGGAGGAAGATTGAATTTCCAGCAAAGATTGACCGAAGGCGCGGGGTGCTGCCTCGCGCGGTTGTCGTTCGGAGTCAAGTCGTCATGAAGAAGGCAATCGTCGTGGGAAGCGGCGCCGGCGGGGCCACAGCGGCGAAGGAACTGCAGGGGAAATTTGACGTGACAATTCTCGAGGAGGGAAAGCCGTTCCGCCCGTTCACGTTCGACCTTTCGTTTGTCGGACGCATGAAAAGATCGGGATTGCTTTTCGATGAGAGGCTGATCCGTCTCCTCTATCCGGCGATGAGGATAAGAAAAGCCGGCGGAAAGATGGTGATGGTGAACGGGGTTGGAACCGGCGGCACCACGACAATATGCACCGGGAATGCGCTCCGCCAGGATCAGGATCTCAAGGCGATCGGAATAAACCTCGACGAAGAATTCGAAGAGCTCTTCCGCGAGGTCCCACTTTCAGACGACCATCAGAAACACTGGCACGAGCATACCCGACAGGTATTCCTCCTTTGCATTGAAATGGGACTTTTGCCCGCAGCCACAACGAAGATGGCATACCGCGAACGGTGCGCGGCTTGCGGCAGGTGTATTTTCGGATGCCTGCGAGGTGCGAAGTGGGACACTCGTAAGTTCATAGAGCTCGCAGTCGACGGAGGGGCTGAGCTGGTTTCGGGCTGCAAAGTTAAGAAGGTCGTTGTCCGTGATGGGCATGCCGTTGGCGTTGAGGTGTCTAAAGGCAAAGAAAGCGGATTTCACCCGGCGGACCTTGTCGTGTTGGCCGCGGGTGGATTCGGTACGCCTGCAATCCTGCGCGATTCAGGTGTGGAGTGTGAGGACAGACTCTTCGTTGACCCCGTCCTCTGCGTCGCGGCGAGATGGGAAGGAGCCAGACAGGACAAAGAGATCCCAATGCCGTTCATCGTTCAGCGCGAACATTATATAGTCTCTCCCTATTTCGACTTCCTTAGTTTCTTCTTCAACAGGAAGTGGAACTATCCCGCCGGCGACATCTACAGCCTTATGATAAAACTGGCAGACTCAGCCGAGGGAGGAGTCAGGGGGAAGAAGATAAAGAAACGTCTTACCGAAATTGACGTCGAGCGACTGGATGAGGGTATCTTGCTCTGCAAGGAAATCTTTCGCGGGCTCGGGATGAAGGAGGACGAGATATTTCTCGGTACACTGAATGCCGGTCATCCGGGCGGAATGCTACCGCTGACGGAGAATGAATCCGCGACACTGCATCACCCGTCCCTGCCGGGGAATCTGTACGTCTCCGACTCGACTCTCTTCCCGGAATCGCTCGGCAACCCGCCGATCCTCACGATCATGGCGCTGGCTAAAAAAGTAAGCAAGGCATGCATTGCTTCCGCTTGAGACCGAGGATTGATTTTTGAAAATGGACGATCTACTTTTCTGGCGAGTCGTGCGTTGTTGAAATGATTTTTCACAAAATGCGGTGATTGGATCATGAGGATGACGATTCTGCTTCTCGGAACCCTGCTTTTGTGCGGGTGTAAATCTTCGTCGGGTCCGGTGAGCCCGAAGCTGGGAGAAGAATTCTCGATGAAGGTTGGGGAGTCTGTTACTTTGCAGGACGGAGGGGCTGTCATCAGCGTCCAGTCGGTGGAGGACTCGAGGTGTCCGGTCAACTTGATGTGTTTCTGGGCAGGGATTGCCAGGGTCTCATGTAAATTGTCCGATATTCCCTTTGCACTTAGCATCTACAGCGAAGCCGTAGATACTTTGTTATCCGGTTACCGCGTCGAGCTGACGTCCGTGGATCCGTGGCCCACCGCGCAGTCGACTCCCGCGCAAGAGGACTACGTCGTGAAATTCATCGTCACGAAGTTATGACGGATTTACTGAAGGACATTTCTTTGACAGGCTTTTGTGAGATTGCAGTACGGGAGTCGAATTGAAGAACAGTACCGCGGGTTTGTCGTTCCTTGTGGTATGCGCAGTGTCGGCGTTCTTACTCCTCACCAGGGTGATAAAGATATTTTTCAGCGGGATTGCCTTCGTCATCGCGCTTGTGGCGATCGGCCTGTTGTCGCGGGGGGTCAGGAAATAGAGAGTTTTCCATAATTCATCGAAATAAGTCAGGGAGTAAATGAAATGGATCGCAAGGAATTTCTAAGCAAGTCCATCAAAGTCGGTTTTTGTTCGAGCGCTTTTTTCGCTTTGAATCTGGATGCGCTTGCAGAAAGCGCCGCGACGCCGGATGAGAAGCTGGAGCGCCTCCGATCAGAGAAAGAGTTCATCATGAACTGGCTCACCGATCTGCTCGACACGATCGACACGACGCTGGATGACGAGTCGAAGGTGAAATTAATGGCGGGTTGCGGCAGGGGATGCTTCAACCGGCACCAGTTCAAGAAGGATATAGCGTTGAAGGGGAAGGGAGATCTTGATAAGCTGCTCGAAGCCTACAAGCAGAATTTTGAAGTGTGGCGCGAAGGCGAAACCGTACACGTTCGTTTCGGAGAAGTGTCGGACCACTGCTATTGCCCCGTCGCGCAGAACATACCCGCGAGGCCTCACGATATTCACTGCGAATGTACACGGGCGACTCACCAGGCCATTTTCGAAACTGCCCTAGGCCGCCCTTTCAAGGTCGACATCGTCGAGTCTCTTCGGCGAGGCGGGAAGACGTGCCATTTCATTGTTCATCTTACCTGATTTTCTGTGTGTGGGAAGGTCTTCCGTAACAGCCTTCCCTCGGTGTCTGTTCTGAACCAACTTTGGCTGTCAGAGGCACCAAGCTGTCTACTTTAATCATTTGACATTCAACCTCCTCCAGGCTATTTTAACCGTGATGTTAATCGTTTAACATTTTCCGAAATCTCACTGAGACTCAAAAGGATGCGAATTTCGAAAGGATGATTCTACAAAGGGAAGTCCCAGGAATGGCGTGCCGCCGACGAGCCGGAGAATGAGTTTGTCTTCATACCCACCCAATCATCCTTCCCGCTTTGAACTCACGAACGGCACAATGAGCCTCTTCATGGAACCCCGATCATACTCCCGGTGTGAATCGAGCGCCGCGCCCGAGCGATCGACAGTCATTACGCGTTCATCACCCCTCTCAACGTTGACCGAAGGAAAGTGAACTCTATGTCCACGATCCATGACGTGGCCAGGAAAGCCAGAGTGTCGGTGATGACCATATCGAGGGTGCTTAACAAACCCGAGCTCGTGAGTCCGAAAACCAGAGAGAAGGTTCGGAAGGTGATGGACGATCTCGGGTATGAGCCCAGCCATGTCGCGCGATCTTTGGTCAAAAGAAAAACCAACACGATCGGGGTTATGATGCCCGACATAAAGAATACATTCTTCAACAGTTGGTTCCGTTACGTGGAAGATTATGCCAGTCGCTCCGGTTACACTACGCTGCTCTGCAGTACAGATGAGAAAGCTGACAGCGAGATGAAGTATGTAAGGTTTTTTCAGGCACACAGGGTCGACGGTATTTTGATGGTTCCGCATGCGGAGGATTCCGCGAGGTATCTCATCAGGAGTAAGACTAATTTCGTCCTGGTAGACAGGATGTACCCTGACATCGAAGTCGACTCTGTGGTCACAGATCATTATGACGGAGCCGTCAAGCTGACGGAATATCTGATCGGGAAGGGGCATAAGAAGATCGGAGTCCTTAAAGGGCCGGGTGCTCTCTTCCCCGATGTCGAAAGATATCGCGGCTTCTGTCACGCGATGGAAAAGAACAAAATTGCGATCTCTCCGAAATTTATTCACAACTGTGAATTTCAGGAGGCATTGGCATTTGAAGCCGTCAAGAGGATGCTGGAAGAGGAAGACAGGCCGACGGCTCTCTTCTCCTTCAACAGCCTGATGACGATCGGTGCCATCAAGGCTATCAAGGCGATGAAGTTGAGGATTCCCGATGACATATCGTTGGTATGCTTCGACGAGATTCCCGGGTATGATATCTTTGACCCGAAAATTACACATATCCTCCAGCCGATAGAAGAACTGGGACGGGCCGCTACCAAGCTGCTGATCGACAAGATGGAACACCGGAACCACAAAGGCCGTGACGCGATCTACCTGAAGCCCGAGCTCGTGATAGGCAACTCGTGCTCGGAAATTGGCTCCCCGGCTTCACGAAGTAACGGAGCCGCTGAATGAGGAGATTTCCTGATCCGATTCGACCCAGCCACGACCGGCAGTGCAAAACCCTTAACCTTAACCGGAGTACAAAATGAAAAAAATGATTCTTGTATTGATGGCGATTGTCTCCTGCAGTGTTTACGCGCAGGATTCTGCCGGACCAAAAACCTTCCCCGTTCCGGAAATACCGTTCGCTCCAAAGCACTATGTCTGCTACCGCACGGACGGGCCGATCGAAGTTGACGGGAAGCTGAACGAAGCGTCGTGGAAGAAAGCCGCGTGGACCGATTATTTCGTCGATATTCAGGGAAGCAGCCAACCACTACCGAGGTACAAGACAAGGGTGAAGATGCTCTGGGACAGTACGTACCTGTATGTTGGAGCCGAAGTGCAGGAGCCCAACCTTTGGGCCACTCTCAGACAGCGGGACGCAGTCATCTTCCGCGACAATGATTTCGAAGTGTTCATCGACCCTAACGGCAGCACGCAGCCTTACTACGAAACGGAGATAAATGCGCTCGGTACTGTGTGGGATCTCCTGCTTAGAGCGCCGTACCGTGACATCGACAGGGCACCGATAAACGCGTTCGATTTCCAGGGATTGAAAGTCGCGATCGGTTTGCATGGAACTCTCGATAATCCATCGGATGTCGATTCCGGTTGGACCGTCGAAGTCGCGTTCCCCTGGTCCGTCCTCGGACAAGGAGCGCTCGACGGTGCGCCCCCAACGGAGGGCTCACAATGGCGTATAAACTTTTCGCGCGTCGAATGGCACCTCGGTGTGCAAAACGGAGCCTATTTCAAAGAGACCAACCCGAAGACCGGTCAGATACTTCCCGAAGACAATTGGGTTTGGTCACCGCAGGGACTCATAAACATGCACTATCCCGAAATGTGGGGCTTCCTACAGTTTTCCGACAAGCCGGTCGGCGAAGGACGCGACGCATTCAAATGGAACCCTGTTGAGAACGCAAAATGGGCGCTCAGGCTTATATATTACGCAGAGCGCCAATACCAAATGGATCATGGTAAGTTCACGGCGAATCTTTCAGATCTCGGGTTGAAAGCATCTGCGCCGGAAGGCTATGTGTGGCCTCCGAAGGTTTACACCACTCCCGATCTTTTTGAGGCGATAATCTCCAGCGTGGACGGGAAGACGGTCGTTCACATAAGACAGGACGGGCTGACGTGGATTACGAAGAACAAATGAAGCATGCCGGCCTTTAACAGAACAAGTAATTGCAAGGAGTTGAGAAGTTGAAGAAAGAAATTGAGTCGCTCAGGAAAGATATCCTCGAGAGCGCCAGAAGATTATATGAGAAAGGATATGTGGCAGCGAATGACGGGAACATCAGCGCCCGCATCGACGAGAAGACGGTCCTGATCACGCCGACGCGCATGAGCAAAGGGTTCATGAAACCTGAAGATCTCAGCGTGGTCGACATGAACGGGAAGCTGCTGAGCGGCGAGAGAAAGCCGTCGTCGGAGTCGGACTTTCACCTGAAGATTTACCGTGACAGGCCGGACGTGAAGAGCGTATGCCACGCGCATCCTCCCTATGCTACCGGATTCGCGGTAGCCGGGATCCCTATGGACAAAATGGTCCTTCCGGAAGTAAACAGTATCGTAAGACATATGATTTACCGGGTCTAATACAATTTTCGCATAAGGCGAATCCAGACGGTCCACATATTCTTTCATCCGTCGGCACAGTCCCGACAATGGTGAACTGAGTCGTTTCCGGGCCCATTGTCATACGATTGTCCTCCGCCACAGGTAAAAGCTCTTCGACTTTCAACAAGCATATCGAGTGCTTTTTGGGTATGATTAAAAGGATGATATTTCCATACATTATTGGGATCCATGCTACTGAGTAACTAAGATTGGTGCAGCCAAGTTTTCCTCCGATAACGGAACCTTTTTACATTTGCTCCCTATATTTCTTCTCAACAGCTTTATCGGGATGTATCACCGCAGTGCCTATACCAATTGGGCCAAAAGCCATTCCAACCTGCGCAAACATATCTTTTACTCGTTTAATATCATCATCGGTGGCATTGAAATCCACACCAAGCCCCGCTACACGATAACCTGATATCATAGATAAATTTAATATCCTCGATTTTCATATCCCGGTAATTATCACCGAGACCATCGTTCCAGCAAAGTCTCATTTTATCCTCTCTTTTTTAACCTTACCGCTATATACGGTATAAATAAAATTTATCGATTATTCTCAGTATTTTTTTATTTTTCCCCATTTTTCACGGGTCAGATTCGGATCTGAAAATTATGCCCGATACTTTCAGCCACAGACATAATATGGTCGTAAGCCTTTTTTAAAGTCTTGTAATTTTCCGGGTTCTTATAATCATATCCAATATGCTCTAACGAGAATGTCTTCCACGGTTCAAGGCTGTTTGAGGCATTCATACTTCAGATGTACAAAAGCAACATCCTCTACTCGGAGGCGGTTCGTGAGTTTAAGAAACGCTTTATCATCACCGTGCTCGAGGAGAACCGCGGCAATCAGTGCAAGGCGGCACGGCAATTGGGCATGCACCGGAACACGCTGAGCCGGACCCTGCAGGAACTGAAGATCGATGTGCGTCCGTTGCGCGCCGGCGCCAAGCGTCCGCCACGCAGCTCGCGTCCCCTCACGCTGGAGAGAAGACAGGTTCGATGAGGGTAGCTCGCGGGCTTGCGGTAAAAGAAATTAAGAGAAGGCAAGGTCCAGGTCGAGGACCGCCCTAGTTTTTTCCTCCACAAATCAAATCTTTTTTCACTCAGGTCAAATTCCCTCCCGACACCTGAGACCTCACCTTCAGTGCGCGACCGGCTTCTTGTGGACAGGCGGCTTCTTCGGCGCCGCTTTCACCAGCAATGCCCCGTCGTTCATGGTCATCACAAACGGCTTGGCCACATAGGAGACCGGTGTCCCTTCGAACTTGAAGTCCGTGTTTTCCTTCGGCATCTGTTTCGCGGGGATGGCCGCCGACATAGCCACATACGATGTCTGCGCGCTTGGCGTCGATATCGTCCGCACTGCCAGCCAGTCCCAGTTTGGTTGAAGTTTTGCTTGAGGAATCGATGCTGAGTCACGTGGGCTTCCATCTGCAACGGCTTCCCTTTGAGCACGGTCCGACCTTGTCGGCGTCCTCAGGCTTGCCTTCGGAGAGGACCAGTTGCCAC
>CAWEBD010000131.1:0-30101 GCA_963806435.1 uncultured Bacteroidota bacterium | reverse complement strand
ATAGGTCTTCCAAACCGCATCCACCTCAACCAGCGCCATGCTTCGATGGTATACGCACAACCGGCGGGCTGGAACAGGCGGCAGGAACGAACCAAGGTGACAAAACAAGGCTGCAAACGGGTGGGCAAAAAGGCCGTTTTCGCGGGGTCCGATTCCGGCGCGATGCGGCGCGAATCAGCAAACGTTTCCTACTTGTCAGACGTTATCTTCCCGCGCTAAACTTGCGTTCTTATGAGTAAACGCTCCTTTGTGCTTCCGCTGCTCGCCGTCCTCGCGCTGCCTTCGATGCTGATTGCCCAGGCGCCCTCGCTTTCCATCCAGGTGAATCACCCCACCGCCAAGGTCAGCCCTATGCTGTATGGCTTGATGACCGAAGAGATCAACTTCTCTTACGACGGCGGCCTCTACGCTGAACTGGTTCGTGATCGCACCCTGGGCAGCGACTGGCAGGCGCTGGCCCATTGGACGCTGGTGGCGCGCGGAAACTCCGCCGCCGAGATTTCCGCCGACGAGAAAACGCCGCTGAACAGCGCAATACCCAGGAGCCTGAAATTGCATGTGAGCGCGGCCACCGAGTCCGCGCCAGCCGGTGTACAGAACGACGGCTTCTGGGGCTTCCCGGTTCGTCCCAATACCTCTTACAGTGGTTCCTTTTCATGCGAAGGCCGACCGTGCCGGGAGTTCCGGTTACCGTCAGCCTTGTGAACGATGAGACGGGAGCCACGGCGGCCAGCGCGACGGTCACCGGCCTGACCGGCGAGTGGAAGCAGTTCTCCTTTACGCTGAAGACCGCTGAAGTGCCCGTTTCGGCGAACAATGCCTGATTCTGACCATTCCGCAGCCCGCGACCCTCTGGTTCGACCGGGTTCGTTGTTCCCGCCCACTTATCATGACCGCATCAACGGCAACCGCATCGACCTGATGGAGAAGATGGCGGCCATGCATCCGACCTTTCTCCGCCTGCCGGGCGGCAATTATTTGGAGGGCAACCACATCTCCGAGCGTTTTCAATGGAAAAAGACCATTGGCCCGCTGGCTGACCGTCCCACGCATCCAAGCCCATGGAATTACCGCTCTTCGGACGGCATGGGGCTGCTGGAATTCCTGGAGTGGTGCGAGGACCTGAAGATGGAGCCGGTGCTTGCCGTCTATGCCGGTTATTCGCTGTCACAGGAGCACGTGGAGCCGGGACCGTCGCTGGAACCTTACGTTCAGGACGCGCTGGACGAGATTGAGTACGTTACTGGCAGCACCAGCACGAAATGGGGCGCCGAGCGGGCAAAGAACGGCCATGCCGCGACTTTCCCGCTGCATTACGTTGAGATCGGCAACGAGGACTTCTTTGACAAGTCGAACACCTATGATGGCCGCTATGCGCAGTTCTACAAGGCGATCAAGCAGCGCTATCCAGAGCTGCAACTGATTGCGACCGAGCCGGTCAAGGGCATCACACCGGATGTGCTCGACGAGCATTTCTATATGGCGTGCACACCTTGTCGCACGCACCGCAGTCGTTGCAGATGTCCTTCTCGATAACGAGCTTGTACAGGGACACCCTCGACAGAAGGTTCAATATCGCTCCTGCCGGACAGAAAGTGTTGCAGAACAATCGCCCTTCGGAGGCACTCAAGTAAGCGAGCGTGACCAGGAAGAGAAGGCCGATAGAAAGGGCACCTACCCCCTCCAGGTGGAGAGGGATATTATATAGGAAGTACACTCCAAAATGTGCCAGCACGTCGACGACTGAGTTGTTCGCGAGAATAACGATGGGCAGCGCGAACGCGTTAACCATCCTTCCATAGTTGCTGAAAGGCTCGAGGAGGTCGCCGATGACCATGCTGCTTCCGAAGAGGACAAGAATCAACGATATCGCCAGGATCGAATAGTGCAGCCATTGCGGCGCCCTAGAGTATCTGAAGCGCTTGCGCCGGTTGACTTTGCGCGCTATGCGGATCATGATGTCCTGGAGTACTCCGAGCGGACAGACTGTCGAGCAGTAAACGCGGCCGATGAGGAGAGTTGTTATCACTATTACACCAAGCCCGATCGCAGCCACCGTCCCGCCGACCATCACAACCTTGAGAAGCGACGGGACTATTTGAAGCGACGCGAGCACCCCCTCGAGTTTTCGCGGGACGACATGCCAGGCGTCAAGGAACAGCGACGTGAAGAGTGCGAAGAAGAACAGAGATAAAACGACGCGGAGAGTTTTTATCCTCTTCCAGGCCGAACGCGTCACATCGAGATCCGTTTGATGTTAAGGTTTTCCAGATCCGCGCGGCCAATCTTCATCTCGGAAGCGGTCTTCAGGTAGCGGACCGCAAACGGATCCACTCCGAACAGTTTCGCTCCTGCCACATCGATGGCTACAATATCGGTGGAGATGACCTGGGACTTCAATGTCACAAGGTCGCCGGTGGATATTCCACGCGGACCGTTCTGCTTCATTACGTAATATGCGTCGAGAACGTTGAGCGTCGGCTTCCTGTAAGTTGCGAAGTCGGCAATGCACTGATCAAGATCAGTCCTGTGCCAGAACTGTCTGTCCCACACGTTTCCCATGAGATTCTTCATCGCCATCGTAAGCTTCGGACCGCTGTGATTTTTCAGAATAGGTACGTTTATGAACACATCGGCATCGAGTATAACTTCATGTTCCTGTGCCGACTTCAGCGATTTCCCTCGCGGGACCGACACGTCGTGGTAATAGCTTTCACTGGCGCCGGGGACAACTTTCGCGCCCGCGTCGCTGGCGGCCTTCTGGATTCCGCTGTTGCTGTAACATCGCTGCCATTGATCGCATGGATGGTCGACGACGCTAACCTCTTTCGCGCCTGCGTCGAAGCAATGTTGAATGATCCTGGCAACCAGTCTCGGATTTGTATTTCCAGCCCGCTCCGGCGAGACGTCCCAACCGATATTGGGTTTCACCACGACCTTGTCACCCTTCTTCACAAACGCCTTCATACCGCCGAGAGCCTTTATACCCTGGTCAAACATCGAGTCCGGTTCGCCGCCTTTAATTGCAACCAGGTCATAAGGGAGTGGCCTTTCAGCCAATCCGCCGAGAAGATTCCCTGTTTTCATGAGTGCGCCGAAGGCAAGCGAGGCGCCGAAGGTTTGCATTACAAATGTACGTCTATCCACTGACACCCTCCTTTATTTTGCATACCGACATGAAAGATTATTCCATTTGGGCGGAATATTCAAGCACTTTCCAGGATGTACGGCGAAGAAGGAAAAGCGGTATAGTCCCGCTAAGATAATAAGCGTGTTCATTACCCCATGATTGGAAGTCCGAAGAAAGGTAAATTCTCAACAAGTCATATTGAACGTCAAAACCTGACAATGAGAATGCAGATGCGGAGGTTTACGAGGCTGACAAACGGATTCTCAAAAAGTCTCAAGCATCTGGAAGCGGCTATCGCCCAGCATTTTTTCCATTATAACTTTATGCGCATCCATGAGAACCTTAGAGTGACTCCGGCTATGCAAGCGGGAATCAGTAATCATCTTATCAATTGGGAAGAGTTTCTAACGGTGGATTTTGAGGATATAAAAGCGGCACAGCAAAACGCGCTTTTTAACGTAATCGTCCTTTGGCCTTTAAAATTCCCACATGTTGTGTGTGGTTTATAGTGCATTCAACGAACTTCAGAAACTCGTCTTTTAGTAATCCGATCTGCTGAGCTACTTTATGCACCAAGTCGTCTGAGTACGTCTTGTATTTGCTTCCATGCGAAAGCCGGGTAAATACGGCAGTCTTTTTTCCATCAACATACAAATAAAAAAACCAATGGTCGTTAGCTTTTTCGCGAAACCCCTTTCGCAGGAGGGCTGCACGAATATCATCGCGCTCAATTGCCATTAGAAGCTTGATTCGCTTCCTTTAAGGAATCATTTTTCTGATTAGGTATTGCTTAAATTCTATAGCATCTTCAGATAGTTCGCTATCAGGAGCCAAAACATATTCTTCGATAACATCCTTAAGCAGGCCCATCATACTCTCGATAGCGTCTTGAGTGTTTTCCCCAAACACCTGGAGTGAGGGCCACCTGGGGGATTCGATAAAAACGTTTCCGTTGTCGCGCCTCACCCTAAGTGGAATTCCAAAGAGTTCTATTGTCGGATTTACAAAGGTTGAAGATGAGACGCTCCAAGTTCGATGCTGAGTTCCAAGGAATTGCCGTATTGGTTCAAAGCTGGAAGCGTCAAAGTCTACTTTCCCGGTCGTGACTGTCTGAGCAGGAGCAGACTCGACCATATAAATATCAGACATTTCCTTTGCCTCGGTTTATCTTTTCAATATTGTCGTTTAACCAAGTCACCAATCGCTGAGCTTGCACGACGCTAATGGAAATCCCACACAAAACTTCTCTTTCGATTTCGCCAACAATTGCTTGATCCGCAACTTGTCCCATGTCAACTTTTCCATCCACAATATTGTGCTGGGTATAGTTTGGAAAAGCTGCATGGTCAACACAAACATTCATTATGATGTTTTCTAAATCTGGAGTGGGTCCCCCGAAAAACAGGCCCCCAGGATAGATTCGATAATCGGGAGAACGCTTAAAAACGACCGTTAGTTTATCGGGCATTTGCGCCGAACCCTTCGTTTTGTGGAACTGTTAAATATAGCCACAACAGCGTTAAAGTCAAGTGATCCATCAACTACGTTGACAATACTATTATCGGAATAGTTCCTCGAAAATCGACCATCAAACTGAGCCACTACCCAATCATGTATAACTTCCTTTCCTTTCTAATCCATCTCTCTCCCGATTTTCCTCCTGACTTTGTCCAGCAGGTCGGGCATCATGAAGTCCCACCCCGTGTTGAGACCGAGATACTTCTTCAACCTCGGCATTGATGATGTCATCCCTTGCATGGTATTAATCCCTTCCACATTGTCATGAAGATCGAGCAGGCTGCCGCATCCTGATTCGAGAAACAACTTCTCCAATTCCTTATCACTTCTTATGTCGGTAGCGATGAACGTGCTTAGCTTGTCGATCGCCAGAAATTGTTTGTCAAATTTCCCGAGCCCGCAGATTTGCTCCAGCTTATTTCCTTCAGGAGTCCCGCTGTTGGTCACGAACAGAAACGTCCTAACAATAAGCTTCCCGTCTTTGATTTCCGCCACAAGGTAGCCTGCCTTTTTCTCACGAAGCCTGTACTCAATCAGGAATGTCCCCTCTTTTTCATGATGCACCACAGGTTCGTTGAACGAGTAGCAAAGATACAAATGACTGACGCCGACGGCTATACAATCCAATCGCTCCGCAAGTCTTTGCAGGGCATGCGCCTGAATATACACATTCATCGGACTGTCCCCGCCGTCAACTGAAATGCCAAGTTCCTTTGGCGTCACGATAATGTCAATAGTTCCCTCGTATTCTCTCGACGCCAGGCACAACTTTAGTGCAGGACGAAATATGCCGTCAGAAACCACGTGTATCCGTTCCGGGATGTGCGAGTGTACCATAATAAGGTGTTCGATTCCTCTTGACCCGTAGGGCCTGTACCTGAAATCACTACTCATCCAGTAGAGTCGGGAGCTGAGGTCGTCGAACGTAATCTCAATTGCGGTAATTGCATCGTAGATCTTCTTCTGCACTGCAAGAGGCCCCTCCCCAAATGAGCTAAGAGGCTCCATGGCTGTTTTGAATGCCGCCGCTTTCGAGTAAGCATCGTCTCTAAGGTCACCGAGGTAATAGTTGAGCGCTTCCACACCTGATAGATATTCCGTCAGAGTTATATCGGGCCCTTCCTTGAAAAGGGGCACTTTCGCGTCTTTAAGAAGAATCGCCAAATATCGCCTCATTGCTCTTATGACATTGTCGGGAATTTGTTCATGCGGCGCGGGCTCAAGTTTGATCGGAAGCACCCGCATATTGTACAGTCGCCCCAGGTCCTTGGCCGGAATCATTTCGTAAACCCCTGGACCGGCCACCGCCATACAGACAGACTCAATCCTCCGGAAGAAATTCTTCTTCTGTTCAGCGGGATCGTATTTCACATGATGACCGCCGCGTTCTGTTTTCCTCAGCTTCGACATGCAATATCTCCCGAATTGGTGTCGAACGGCTTTCCCGGCAGGAGCCTGCTGCAGAATTTAGTTTCTCGCCAGGACGCAAAGTTCGCAAAAACAATTTCTTCCTTCTCTTCCGCCCTTTGCACCCTTGTCTGCAAGACCGCGACTGTGTGGAAAGTGTCATTTCGAGGAGCGGAGCGTCGAGAAATCTGCTTCGCTGAACCAGAAAATCGGCAAACCGATCACTTCGTGAGAAGATTTCTCGCTTCGCTCGAAATGACACTGCGGCTTCTTACACAGCCTCGACCCTGTGGGCGAGGCACGAAAAGATATTTCGGTAACACGCCCATCATGGCACCATCATCGACGAGTAATCGCCGTTTGCAGGGTCGGTCGGCTCAAAGGACCTTTGGCGGATTCATGCTTCTTAGAACCGTCAATCCTTCCCGAAGCTGGAATAGGTCTCTAATCGACACCTTTTAGCCGATCAATGCTGAAGGCAGATAAAGCACAAACAAGGCGGAAGCTTCTCGCCTCTGCCTTCCAACCTCTTATTTCTGACTTCTGTTCTCTCTCCTACTGCTTCGGCTGATCTGGCGCTGATGAAGCCGGCGGCTTCTTCCCTCCTCCGCCCCCTCCCCGCTTGATCGGTTTGAACTCTTCCTGTATCGCCTTGTCATTCTTGAACGCAGTCTTCACAAACTTCTTCGTCCTGAATATCTCATCATTCAAGGCTTTCTCCGAATCGTTCCTCGTTTCAGTAGCGTTGTTCCTCAGCTTCTTCTGGTTCTCCTGCTTCGCGTCGGCGGTCGTAAGTGTGCCGTACAGAGTCCCGATCGATTCGATGTCCTCCTCGCTCATCCCGTTGGCAATAAGCTGGTCATGGTACTTCAATCCCAGCCCGACAAAATAGCGGAGCGCTTCAAGGAGCTTCGTCACGTTCGTCCCCTTGATTTTCCCGATCATGAACTCCTTATCCGTTGCGGGGGTTTTTCCCAGCGCCGACTGGCCCGCATTCTGCGCGGACCTTATAATCTCCAGGGCCTGCGCTGCCAGATTATTCTGCTCATCGGTTAGATCTCCCAGCAGCTTCTCGGCATCTTTCTGTTCGGTATCTTTCTTTTCCAGGTCGGCAACTTTATCCTCGAGCCTCTTGGTGCGCTCCGCTCCGAACCCCTTTGCCGCGAATTGAGCTGCATGGTTAGCTATGCCGGTCAGAAAGGCCTTCGCCTGCTGTACCACGTAATTCACTATTACAGCCATAACAATTCCTCCTTAAATTTGTTTTCGAGTTTCTTACTGTAGCACGGTGCTATTCTATTTCTTCCGAAAAAGAATCGCCTTCATGACAAATCCCGTTCGAGCCGGGAACCGGACGATTCATCCTGCCCTGTTAACGGCAAGACGCTCGAACGTCCGAGGTGCTTTTAGGAGGGTGCTGTTGCAAGAAAAGACTGTACTGTGTTATCCCTGTTGCCCGTATCAGGCCCACTGTTCCCTCTATATTATGGAACAGTCATCATAAAGTAGATAAAATGTTCTAAATGTCAATACCCTTCCTAAAAGATTTTATTTTCTTCTTTATTCATGGGAAAACGGCTCTCTACTGCTCCCCGTCAAGGCTTCAAATGGAGGAAATTCGCTCCTTTCCAAGATCCATTTAGCCGTTTTTGAATAATCCCTCGAAAACAGCCGAGAATACGGCTTCGTGCCTTTGTTAACTTGAGTCCAGTGAAGGAATTACCGATCGAAACAAAGGAATGATTGTCCTGAACGAAGGATTTATCGTTTGTAATGAAGGGGAGACTGCTTCAAATCTCGGAATGACGGTCTGAAACAGAGGAAAGACTCTCTGCAAAGTCGGAAAGATTGTCTTGAACACCGGGAAAACTCTCTGAAACATCGGAAAGACTCTTTCGAAAATCGGGATGGCGGTCTGAAAAGTCGGGAAAACTGTTTCAACCGGAGGAAGAATTGTTTGGAGAGAAAGCTTCGGCGATCGAAATGATGGTACAACCGATTGTGATGAACAGTTGACAGTCTGCAAGCCTCGCATGAAAAACTGAAAGCGAGGAACGAATGCCGTGAATTCAGGAACGATCACTCCGAACGAAGGAAAGACAAAATGAGATCATGGTACAGCGAGCCGGAGAGCCGGTGGGCGTTTTCCCCGTTTAAAGTCGCTCGAAGTGCGCATACATGAATCCGATAAAATATACCTTCCACTGTCGTTCAATTATGCCGTGCTGCGCAGTATTGATAGCCTCATTGAAATTATGGCCGGATCGAGCACTGCCGATCCCCTGTGACCGGGTTAAATCCGCCGATTTCAGCGATTCCGGGCAAGGCGTGTTGCATTACATCTCATTGTACGACCACAAACCCCAAAATCAAGATGAATCTGGCTCTTGACAGCGTAACAGTGTTATGTTATATTAATCCCGAGGTTAATGAAAATGGAAAATGATCTAATTTCTAAGAAAGAATTACTGGAGCTGACCGCAATTTCGTACGGACAACTTTACAGGTGGAAACGCAAGATGCTTATACCGGAAGAGTGGTTCGTACGCAAGTCGACATTCACCGGTCAGGAGACTTTTTTCCCGCGCGACAAGATCCTGGCGAGAATCGAAAAGATCAAAAACTTGAAGGACGACGCTTCCCTCGACGAACTTGCCGACATACTTTCGCCCAATCCGTCGGATGTCGAAGTCGAAAGGGGCAAGCTCGTCAGAGAAAAAGTCATCTCCGAAGTTGCGATGGATATATTCGCGCAGGTACTCGGAATTCCGGAGGTCTTCGACTTTCAGAAGACTTTGTACGCATACCTTGTCGACAGGTTGCTGAGCTCGGGAGATGCCAGCGCCGAAGAGGCCAAAACAATATTGAAGACACTCTCCGATAGCTTCCCGGCGTTTGAGGGAAAACAATGCGACTTACTCTTTGTCCGCAAGCTGGGCGTCTCGTTCTGCCTCCTCATCGAAGGGCAAAGACAGGTCTCGCTTGACCAGGGAGCAAAGCTTGTCGGACACATCAGTATCGCGAGCGTCGTGGAAGAACTCAAATCAAAATTGTCTAACGGAGGATTTTCGGATGGCAAACAATAGCATGAATGATCTGCGAATCAACGGTATCGGGAGTTCTTCAGGCGGGAAGTACGACTTCGTCCAGATAAACGGCAAGGGCGACATCACCGGCGACCTCGAATGCAGGGAGCTCCAGATCAATGGCCTAGCCCACCTCGACGGTAACGTCAAAGCCGACACAATCAGAGTATCCGGGAAGTCAGACTTCCGCGGGAACGTTTCGGGCCAACGTATGATAATCGACGGCATGACGGACGTCGGCGGATCGGTTAAAATGGAGACGGTGGAAAACCGCGGGATGCTCAGGGTCGCGAAAGATTGCGGCTCGGAAGTATTCTCCTCGCAGGGAGGGTTCACGGTCGGAGGACTTCTCAATGCGGGAAAGATAGACATCTCGGTTTATGCGCAGTGCAAAGCGAGAGAGATCGGCGGTGAGAATATCGAGGTGAGGATCGGCGGCGGACTGGGCATAAGAAAGTTCATCGGCTCCCTCTTCCCCGGCCTCCCTCTCAACCCGGTCCTCAATACCGACACAATCGAGGGGGACAATGTCTATCTCGAGAATACGACGGCTAAAGTAGTCCGCGGACAAAACATAAAGATAGGTCCCGGGTGCCAGATCGGGGTGGTGGAGTACAGGGAAAGCTATTACAAGGATCCCGTCGCGGGCACAAGTGTAAACGAATCCAGGAAGATATGAGATGAAGAACGACAAGAAGCCAGACTTGAAAATCATCGGCAACAACAGCGCCTCGGGCGGCCACTACAACGACGCGAAGGTTGTGGGCAACGGAGTCATAAAAGGTGACCTGGAGTGCGTCAAGTTCAAGAGCGTTGGCGATTCGAGGCTCGAAGGAAATCTGAAGGCTCGTACCGTAAAGATAACAGGTTCGATACACGTCGAAGGAAAGACCGAGGCCGATGATGTCCGCGTAACGGGAGAGCTGAACATCGACGGCGATTTCCGCGCGGAAAGTTGCCATCTCCGGGGGCGCATTACGACAATGAGCGGCATCAGGGCCGACGATATGTCGCTGATGGGCTACGTAACCGTGAAGAAAAACTGCGAAGCCGAAACGTTCAAGGCTGATGGGCAGATTAAGATCGACGGCTTGCTTACCGCAGACGATATTGAGATAAAGACCTACGGTGCGTCGAGGATTTCGGAGATCGGTGGAGACAGGATAGTCATCGGCAAAGGATCGGGTTCAAGCATGGGAAAGGTGATAAAAATACTCTTCGTACCATCGAACGGTGGGAACGCGATGGTTACCGTGAACACTATCGAAGGGAACGACATCCGTTTGTCGAGTACGAGGGCTAAGGTGGTTCGCGGGAACAATGTAGTAATAGAAAACGGCTGCGACATCGATCTGGTGGAGTACAAGGACAATTTGCGCGTTAACCGAAGCTCGACGGTAAGGGAAGAAAAGAAGATTTGAAGTTGAGAAGCCTGGATGAGAGGAATAATGGAGTAATGGAACATTGGAATATTGAGATTAAAGGAAATTGGGGACTCAAATAGTATGGATCGCAGTATTAAGTGATTCAAAGTGATCCTGATTAATCGTTAAGAGCAAGCACATGATTGAGACTGAAGACCTACTATGAAGAAACGACAGGCAAGCGGAACGGCACAAATGGTGGCATACCAGAGAGCTTTGGGAAACCTTCTGCCTGCCGTTCCGGGCTTCTTCGATCCGGTCGCCGAACAATTGTTGCCGGACAAGTGGAAGAAGAAGGTCGAGAAAGTGAAACTGCGGCTCCCCCGTCTACCCTTTCCGTTCTGGTTTCGCGGAATGGGTATTTTCAACCAGTTCCGGACCGTGGTTCTCGATAAGGCAATTAGTTCTGCATTGCCTTATGAACAGCTCGTAATATTGGGCGCCGGCCTGGACGGACGCGCCTGGCGTATGCCGGGGCTTGAGAACACAGCCGTGTTTGAATTGGATCATCCTGCCACTCAATCTCTGAAGAAGCAACAAGCGGCACATCAACGAATAATGGCGGGGGAAATACATTTCGTTGGGATGGACTTCACGGTCGATCATTTGCCGACTAAGCTCGACGAGGCCGGATTCAAGCGCAATGCGAAAACTTTTTGGCTGTGGGAGGGCGTAACCATGTATCTTCATCCCGAAGAAGTCGCAGCCACGCTCGCTTCGATCGCAGAGCTCTCCGCTCCGGAAAGCAGAATAGCGTTCACTTACATGGGAAAGAAAAATAGGAGAGTGCCGGGGAGCTTGTTCCTTCGCCTAATCGGTGAACCCATCCGCTCCGGGTTTGCTGAAGACGAGATTGCCCGGTTAGCTCTTGAGTCGGGTTGGGACCTGACTGCAGACACAGGCATCGAGAACTGGAAGCACGAACTCAGCCCGAACCTGGAGTTAACCGAACGCTGCGTTGGAATGCAGTGGTACGAGCGAATCGGAATTGCAGTCAGGAAATAATTACCGGTTATAGCAGATTACAAGGTACCTTTATATGGCAGAACTCAGACAAACGAGATTCAGTTGTACGGCATCTCCCGCTCGATTATTCTATATGGGTATGCGGGATCCCGCTTCGCGGTGACCGGCATACCAATAATCTTGATGGGACAAGTTTTGTTTCAATGTGCGACAGGGGGCCCCCTTGCGAAAATGGAGTCACGTCCCCCTTCCACAGCAGCTTTCAAATTACCTGAAGAGGCGATTTGGGTGATCTCTTCTATGATGTACGAACCACCGTATATTAAAATCGCCTTCCGTACAGGGGGACGGGACGGTCCCGACCCGCATATTGCGGATCGGGACTATTTTCGCGGGGCGCCCTTCTCTTTTCGTCCATTTTCTCTTGGGCAAGAGACTGTGTAAAAACTCAATCCTTCCATCTTGTCATTCCCACGAAAGTGGGAATCCATTTTATTTTGCGAAGTCTGGATTCCCGTTTACACGGGAATGACCGTTGAGTAGTGGTTTTCACACAGTCTGGCGAGCAAGAGAAAATGGACAGATATCATCAAACATCCACTCTGAAAAGGTTTGCCAGCAACTCCGCCAGGACATACTTGAAAAGTTTAAGCCAGACAACGGATGAAGATTAGAAATGATGAAGTTCTTCAGGCGGTTCCAAGATTTGGGAATCGAAGGTGAAAAAGCAAAATACTATGACCAAATCACGCGTCAACATCGCATTGCTGAGATGAGGGAACAGGCAAAGGAGGTAGCTAAGCATGTAAAAGATGGAGACTCTATACTCGAGATAGCACCTGGAGCCGGCTATCTCTCTATAGAACTATCCAGGCTTGGGAATTATGAAATAACCGGCATGGACATAAGTAAAGACCTCGTAGAGGTTTGTAACAGAAACGCGAAGGAGGCAGGTGCTGAAATTGACTTCCGACAGGGAAATGTTTCTAATATGCCATTCCAGGCGAATGTGTTCGACTTTATTATTTGCGTTCTTGCATTTAAGAATTTCAAAGGGCCAATTAGAGCACTTGAAGAGATGTATAGAGTATTAAATCCGGGTGGAACGGCTTTGATTATGGACCTGAACAGAAAAGCATCCATGAAAGCGACGAAAAGAGTTGCGGAGAATATGGGACTAAAAGGGATGACGGCATACATTGCCGGAGCCATCCAGAGAAGCGGATCTTACAGCAGAAATGAATTTGAAAGTCTCATCTCTCATACGGGATTCAAAGATTATGAAATCAGGGATAGTAACATAGGCTTTTCGATTTACCTGTCGAAATAACCGAATCTATTCAGTCGGAAGATGGATGAAGATCAGCCGGGATTTCGCAGAGATCGCAAGGAAAAATGCGTTGGCGGCGAATCCAGAGTTGATGCTGATGGCGTGACCCTTCGGATTAATCTGCGAAAGAAGGTTCGGCAGGCTCCGAATGAGCCCCTGACGACAATACGGGGGCGGCTTATTCGTCATTAAGATAGAACCGGAAAAAGCCGTCTTAGACAGGTTTCAGGATTGCGTATAACCTTAACGGTAGAATAAGAAGAACGAATTGGAGGAGAGAACCATGGATATGACCGGACAAAACAGCAATCTCGGGGAAAATTTTATGGAGCTTTTCATCTTTCGGACGAACATAAGCAGGAAAGCTGACTACTTAAAAGTCAAGAGTTCCCTCCTGGGCCGTCAGGGAGTCCGCGGCTGCACGATAGACCTGGAAGATTGCGACAAAGTCCTGCGCGTGGAGTGCGAGAACATTCCCGTCGCGTCAATTGTTCAGGAAGTTGCGAGGCAAGGGTTCTTATGTGAAGAGTTGGCGGACTGACGAAGCACAAGTTGCATCGACGGCTCAGCGCTTTCGACCACTTGAAAGTATGACGAAGGCAGGGTATCGCAGTTAGTTCCATCGCATTCCCTTATTGGTCGGAAACTAATTGGCTTCGAACTGTGTCTAATACAATAGCACGATGATGAAGGAGTACGATTTGGGCAACATTCAGGACAACACAAACATTATCACCGTATCCGGGCTGGTAAAGAAATTCAACGACTTCACGGCCGTCGACAATATCTCGTTCGAAGTGAAGAAAGGCGAGATATTCGCCTTCCTGGGCCCGAACGGAGCGGGTAAATCCACGACGATCAAAATGCTTACCACCCTGCTCCGCCCGACGAGCGGCAAGATCACTCTAAACGGCTTCGATCCCGCCCACAACAAAGATGGAGTTAGAAAGTCGCTCGGCATAGTGTTCCAGGACCCGAGCCTCGACGACGACCTGACGGCGTTTGAGAACATGCAGTTCCATGCCGTCTGCTACAAGGTCCCAAACGAAATAAGAGGCCAGCGGATCGAAGATCTGCTGCGGTTCGTCGAACTCTGGGACAGGAAGGACGACCTGGTGAAGACATTCTCCGGCGGGATGAAACGCCGGCTTGAAATCGCGAGAGGCCTGCTGCACCATCCCACGATTCTCTTTCTCGACGAACCTACGCTGGGACTCGACCCTCAAACCAGGAACCACATGTGGAGTTACGTGAACGATATAAACAAGAAGGAAGGGATGACCGTCTTCTTCACGACGCATTATATGGAAGAGGCGGACAGGATCGCGGATCGCATCGCGGTCATAGACCACGGCAAGATCATAGCCATGGGGACCGGCAGCGAGCTCAAACAGCGGACGAACACCGAAACTCTCGAAGAGGCGTTTCTCAACCTGACGGGCCACAAGATACGCGAAGAAGAAGCAAGCGGACTTGACCGGATGAGAAGAATGGGACGAATGTGGGCAGGTAGAAGAAGATGATGAAGGGGACATTGGAATTATGGAATATTGGAATAATGGAAGAATGGAAGAATGGAAGAATGGAAGAATGGATTAATGGATTTATGGATTAATGGATTATTGGGTTCACGGGAGAAGCGCGCGCTGCTCTCTGCGTTTCGCGCGAAATCCCGGTGAAATCCGCAAACTTAAATATCCAGAGAGGTTGGTAGATTAAGGTTGAACGTCATTTACATAATGTGGCTAAGGCAGCTGAAGAAATACTTCAGGTCCAAATCAAGAATCATCGGCTCGCTGGGACAGCCGCTACTATTCCTGCTCGCGTTCGGATTCGGGTTCGGCGCCATATTCAAGAAAGCCGGAGCAGGAGACTACATGCAATTCCTCGCCCCCGGGATTATACTCATGAGCGTCCTCTTCACCGCCATCTTCTCGGGAATAGACCTGATCTGGGACAGACAGTTCGGCTTCCTGAAGGAGACCATGGTAGCTCCCGTCTCCCGGCTCCAGATTATGCTCGGCAAGACGCTGGGCGGCGCAACGGTCGCCGCGATCCAGGGGGTAATCGTCTTCATCCTCACGCTCATCGTAGGATTCAGACCCCATGATATCATTCTACTTCCGCTCGGCGCAATTGTGGTCTTCCTTGTTGCCATTCTTTTCACTTCGCTCGGCATTGCGCTCGCGTCGACGATGGAGGATATGCAGGGATTCCAGATCATCATGAACTTCCTCGTCATGCCGATCTTCTTCCTTTCAGGCGCGCTCTTCCCGCTCGAGGGATTGCCGAAAGCCATGGACATCATCGCCTCACTCGATCCGCTCAGCTACGGCGTGGACGGCTTGAGGTATTCATTCCTGGGTTCCCAGTCGGTGTTCGGCATGGGGACGGACATGCTCGTTCTCACCATCCTTACAGTTGCCCTCCTTGGACTTGGGAGCAGGCTTTTCGAGAGGATTCAGGCGTAACGGGCAGGAATGATGGAATTATGGAATGTTGGAATGTTGGAATTGCGGTTTAGTTGATTCCTTTGTGTTCTCCGTAAGTAGTGGCTCAATTTGGAAGAAATATCTCGCAAAAACACAAAGCTCGCAAAGAAAGAGATAAAATTGTTTCCCCTTTGCGGTCGTTGCGGCTTTGCGAGAGAAAAAATCCTCAAGCTGAGCCAGTACCCCTCCGTGCGAACTTTTGTGATCTTTGTTGTTAATTTACGGCACCCGAGGCACGTTTCCGGGACGGAGTCAGAAACTTAAGGAGCGAAGTTGGAACCTAAATGGCTGGAGTGGGCGAAGAGCCTTCAGGCGGAGTCCCAAAACGGGCTGACCTTCGCCACAAACGAGTTTGAGATAGAACGCTATAAGCACATCAGGGATATCGCGGCCGAGATGATGGCTTCAAACTCCGACGCGGACCTGGCATACGTTAAGGGTCTTTTCAAGGACGCCGAAGGATACGCGACACCCAGGATTGACGTGAGAGGGGTCGTGTTTAAGGATAATAAAATCCTGCTGGTCAAGGAAAAATCCGACGGAGGCTGGACGCTTCCAGGCGGTTGGGCCGATCCAAACGAGACCCCCAGCCAATCGGTCGAACGCGAAGTGCTCGAAGAATCGGGATTCGCGGTCAAGGCAGTGAAAGTCCTGGCAGTATACGACCGCGCCAAACAAGGCCATACTCCCCCCTTCCCTTACCATGTCTACAAACTGTTTTTCCTCTGCGAACTTAAGGGAGGCAAGAAAACAACAAGCATCGAGACGACAGATGTTGATTTCTTCGTTGAGAACGGAATACCAAACCTGTCTGCGGCCCGAACGACTCCAGCCCAGCTAAAGAGATTTTTCGAACACCACCGCAGCCCGGAACTTCCGACCGACTTCGATTAGCGCTGAAGGGAGCAAGAGAGTAGTGGCTCAATTTGGAAAAAATATCTCGCAAAGACGCAAAGCTCGCAAAGAAAGAGATGAAATTGTTTCCCCTTTTCGGTCGTTGCGGCTTTGCGAGAGAAAAAATCCTCAAACTGAGCCAGTACCGGCAAGAGAAAGTCTTATGATATCACGGTCAGGTTTGCTAAAATGACGTGATAAAAATCTGATCCAGAGATGAATGACCTGAAGCCCCTGACAGCCGCAATAGTTACATTTGTTTTTATAGCCGGGATTGTCGCCGCCGCGCTCTACGACCTCCAGCCCCCGAATCTTCTTCCTGCTTCGGCGCCCGATACGCTATTCTCGGCAGACAGGGCGGCAGGGTATATACGGGAAATCGCACAGGCGCCCCATCCTCTGGGCTCACCCCGGAATCTGGAGGTGCGCAGTTTCATCGTACGGCAACTTATGGCGATGGGGCTGCAAACCCGGCTGGATACTGCTACGGTGACAGGCTCTTTCCGGGGACTTCACTACGCGGCGACGGTGGTTAATATCATCGCAAGGCTGACGGGAACGGACAACTCGAAGGCCGTTCTGTTGATGGCACACTACGATTCCGTTCCAACCGGACCCGGCGCGAGCGACGACGGCTCGGGTGTGGCCACGATCATCGAGACTCTTCGCGCACTAAAGTCTTCCTACCCACTGAAGAACGACGTTATCGCCATCTTCACCGACGGAGAGGAAGTCGGAATGATGGGAGCACAGGCTGTGGTGGAAGACACCTCTCTGCTGAGGCAGGTCGGCATCGCTCTGAACTTCGAGGCGCGCGGGACAAGCGGGCCGTCTATAATGTTCGAAACAAGCGAAGGAAACGGGTGGCTGATTAAACAACTGGCAAATTCTGCACCGGACCCCGTGGCGACATCGCTCGCATACGACGCATACAAGAAGCTCCCGAACAATACAGATTTCTCCTGGCTGAAAGCGATGGGAGTTGCAGGGCTGAACTTCGCGTTCATCGGCGATATGGAACACTACCACAGTCAGATGGATAACTACTCCAACATTGACGAAAGGAGCATACAGCATGACGGGTCGTACGCCCTCGCGCTGACAAAGCATTTCGGGAACCTTCGCCTCCCTGGTCCGAAAACAACGAACTACATCTACTTCAATTTTTTCTGGCCCAGTTTCGTCTATTATCCGGCATCGTTCGTTCCCGTCGTGTCAGCCATCGCGGCGTTTTTATTCATCCTCATGGCCTACATCGGCATCAAGCGAACGACGATCAAGCTTACAAATTCCGTTGTTGGTATAGCACTGCCCATAGTTCCGATAATAGTACTTGGTGCCGGTACGTTCTTTTTGTGGAAGACGATCCAGAATGCATATCCTGAATCCAGCCATTTTATGTTCGGCACATTTTACAGCCAGGGAGTCTTCCTGTCTGCGTTGATACTCATCGCAGTTGCTTTGACATCCGCATATTATATTTTTCTTCGAAAGTTTTTCCGGTCGTCAGAGATGGCGGTTGGCGCCCTGTTCTGGTGGCTGGTCCTCGCGGTAGTATCGACTTACTATTTTCCACACGCCGCGTATGTGTTCCAATGGCCTCTTGTCTTCAGCTCTCTGGCACTCATCCTGTTCTTCCTTGCCTCCAAATCGGATTTCAGATCGCCTATCATGATGCTGGCACTGCTTGTATGCGCCGCGCCGGGAATTTACATCATCACCCAGATCGTTTATCTGATCTATATGACGACACTTCTTCCGGCAGTCACGACGGCGATCGTGGTCCTCGTGATCCTCGGTGTCGGCACGGTTCTTCCCCACATTGCCATCATAACGGCGCCAAAGAAATGGGTATTCCCAATTGCCATCTTCGTCATTGCACTCGCAGTCGGCACAATAGGCATGCTCTCTCATCACCTTGGTGCACATCATCCAAAAACGGACAGCATCGACTATGCACTGGATCTGGACAACTCCAAGGCCTACTGGGTATCGCTTGACGACTCGACGGACGAGTGGACATCGCAATTCATGCGGCAGCGGGTTGATTCGGTCCCGGATTTCTTTCCGGGCGGGTGCAGGCTGGCTGCCCAGGCTTCCCCGACCGACATCGCGCCTGTTTCGGTGGTACTGCTGAGCGATTCGTCTTATCGGGGCGCACAAATATTGAAACTGCTCATCAGATCTCCTGAAGCGGCATCTCCCATCAGACTGTCCACGCAGACTCGAGTTCTATCCGCGTCGGTGGGGGACCAACCTGTCCTCGACTCAGTCGCAATCTTCCCCTCCGGCCAACAGAGCGGGTGGACACTCTATTACTACGGCTTGCCGGACAGCGGAGGCACAGTCACGCTCGTCATACCAGCCGGACAGGTGCTCAAACTGACGACCGTCGAAACTGTAGCCGGCCTTCCTGAAGTTGGAGGCCTCCCTTCGTACCCTCGCCCCGCCTCTATAATGCGCAGGCCATTCGAGACAACCGACGCCGCCGTCGTCAAGAAGAGCTACATCTTTTGAGACGTCCGGCCGCTTAATCACATACGCGAAAGCCACTCCTCCACATCTCATCGGGTTTAAATTGAGACAACAGCGCCGTAAATTTAGGCAAACATCAGGAGGGTTTATGATTCGTGCTGCAATTGCCATGGCTTTAGCCTTCACATTAAACGCGACCGCGTCATTTTCCCAGGGAACGAAGCCAATCCGGGACAATGTTGGTTTCTGCTGGGACGCGCATCAGATGGGGAGGCTCATTAGCTATCTGAAGAACATCGAGAAAGCTCCCGCCGCTCCGTCAAACATTATCGCCGCCATCTCACCACATGACGATTACCTGTACGCCGCAAGGGTTTACTACCCGCTATATCGAGTGTTGCGAGCGAAACAGGTGGTAATATTCGGTGTCACACACAGCGACGTGAGGCGGCAAATCGGCGACCCGCACAACATACTCATACTGGACAATTTCAAAGACTGGCCCGGAGTCGGACACACCGTCGGAGTGTCTCCGCTGAGGGAGTACATCAAAGCCCGTCTCGACACGTCGGAGTTTATCGTTAGCGACAAGGCGCACGCGCTCGAGCATTCGATCGAGGCGCTCCTTCCCTTCCTCGAGTACTACAATCCCAACGTAAAGATTACTCCAATCATGGTAACACAGATGCCGTTCGAGCGAATGGACGACATTTCAGGAAAGTTGTCGACGATAATCGCGGATTATATCAAAGCGAACCACATGGTTCCCGGAAAGGATATCGCGTTTCTCATCTCTTCAGACGCGGATCACTACGGAGAGGACTTCAACAATTCACCGTATGGTGAAGACGCTAAGGCACACCAGGAGGCGACCGACAACGATCGCCGGATTGCACGCCGTGACCTTGACGGAATCCTGACGCCGGAGAAGGTCAACGACCTGACCGCCCAGCTCAAAGACATAGTTTGGTGCGGAAAGTTCTCAGTGCCGTTCGGCCTTCTCACGTCGGCAAAGGTCATGAAGGAACTAACCGGACGACAGTTAAGCGGAAAGATGCTTCGCTATTCCGACTCTTACACCGAAAGCGTCCTTCCCCTCAGAGGCACTGGAATGGGCACCACGGCACCTGCCTCTTACAAGCACTGGTGCGGATGGTTGTCGGCGGCGTATTACCTTAAGTAACGGGCAATTTATTAACGACTCATAGGAAGTAGATCCTTCCCACGCGTTTGCTCCGCGCGCCAGAGCATCCCTCAAACGGAGAGGTCGGTCCTGACCTCCGGCGCGCGTCTCAACGATTAAGCTGTCTTCTACATTTGGACCACGCCCAAAGGAAGGACTTTCTTACCGTAAACCTCGTTCAGAACCTGCGCTACGCCGGTGTAAACTGCCGAGGCTCCGCAGATAATTCCTTCGTAACCCGCGAATTGTCCGATCCCCTCGCTTCCGGTTGCCGTCGCAATCGCCAGCAGAAAGAAGAGTATGACCAGCGTCCCAAACACGACCTGAAGCGCTCTCGACAATTTCAATGTCCCGAAAAACATAAGCAGCGTGAATAATCCCCACATCACCAGGTAGTAAACCATTCCGCTACCGGAAGTTGCGCCAATCCACCCGAGCTTGGGCATGACTATTAACCCGACGAGCGTGAGCCAGAAGAAACCGTAGGAAGTGAAGGCAACGAGTCCGAAGGTGTTTCCTTTTTTCCACTCCATCGCGCCCGCGATAACCTGCGCCGCTCCGCCATAAAATATTCCCATCGCCAGTATCATCGAGCTCATCTCGATCAACCCGGCGTTGTGAACATTCAGCAACACGGTGGTCATGCCGAATGCAAGAAGTCCCAGCGGGGCCGGATTGCCCGTGGCGTCCTTCACTTCGAGCTGAGTATTACCGTCCATCTCTTTCTCCTATTGGTTATGGTTGATGGTAACTGTTATTGAACATGACAATCACTCTGGGAGAATTGATCTTTCTCGAGTTTCAATGAACGAATGAGACTGCAGTCGCCGTCCGCGGGGCGCTACTTTATGCCGTGAATTATACCTGTTATGCTGCGGGTCTGCTAGCAGACATGCGACAAAACAGTCGCCGCTAGATAGTTTACACTGAGAAACATTCCACAGAGATACACGGAGAAATCACAGAGTTACTAAATAATCTGTCGTTCTCAGTGGAACTCATTTTTCCTCCGCGGCTCTCTGTGTGATGTTCACTTGTTCAGAGAGAACCAAATAGCAACTTTGGTGGCTACACTTTCAGATCGGCAGTCGGTAGAAACTGCGGCGGCTTTCTGACCTTTGTCGCCTGCTCGAATGAATAAGCGAGCTTAATGAGTTTCGGCTCGCTCCACGCGCGGCCGTAGAACGAAACGCCTATCGGCAAGCCGAAAACGAATCCTGCCGGGACCGTGATGTGAGGATACCCTGCCACCGCCGCGGCGCTCGAGCTCCCTCCGAGGAAATGATCGCCATCGACGAGGTCCGTCATCCATGCCGGCGCATCGGTTGGAGAGACGAGCGCGTCGAGCCTATGCTTTGTCATGACAGCATCGATCCCTTCTTTGCGCGCGAGCTTGTGGCAAGTGGCAAGGGCGTCGAGGTACTTCTTGTCCGTCAAAGGCCCTCTCGCCTCAGCCTTCAGGAAGAGTTCCTGTCCGAAGTAGGGCATTTCCGTCTTCTTGTGCTCGTCATTGAACCTGATAAGGTCCGCCAGCGTGTGCATCGTCGTCTTCGGCCCGAGCCAGTCGAGGTATTTCTTCATGTCCGCTTTGAGCTCGTATTCGAGGACAGTCTCCTCCGCGTCTCCCCACTTGCCGAGAGTCTTGAATTCCACAGGGTCGATAATGACCGCACCTTTGCTCTTCATAACTTCGATCGAGCCGTTGATTATATCGTCGACCTGCGGCAGGAATCCGAAATAGCCGCGCACGATACCGATGCGAGCGCCCTTGAGACCCGACGCGTCAAGGAACCTCGTATAGTCGGTTGAGAATTTCCCTTTGCTCGCCCTGCTTGCCTTGTCCTGTGGATCTACTCCCACCATGGCGCCGAGAAGAATCGCGGCATCGCTGACAGTGCGGGCCATGGGACCTGACGTGTCTTGCGAATGCGAGATGGGGATTATCCCCGTGCGGCTGACCAATCCGACGGTCGGCTTTATACCCACGACACCGTTCAGCGACGACGGGCTGACAATCGAGCCGTCGGTTTCAGTTCCAATAGCCGACGGCGAGAGGTTGGCGGAAACCGCCGCCCCCGAACCGGAACTGGAGCCCGAAGTGTTGCGGTCCAGCGCGTACGGGTTCCTTGTCAGTCCTCCGCGTCCGCTCCATCCGCTTGTGGAATGCGTCGATCTGATATTAGCCCACTCGCTGAGGTTCGTCTTACCGAGGATGACGGCGCCGGCCTCGCGCAGCTTTCTGACTACAAAAGAATCCTCCAGCGGCTTCGCCCCGACGAGCGCGAGCGAACCTGCGGCAACCCGTACCGGAAGGATTTCATCTATCGATTGACATCGCAGAACCCAAGCAGGCTGAGGCGGCCCTGTTGGAAAGTAACGTTCAATTTCGCACACTGTTCGAAGCCTCACGATGCAATCGTTCTGGTTGATCCAAACAATAATTGGACCATTTTTGACTGTAACACAGCAGCATGTAAAATGAACGGCTATACCCGAGACAACTGGTCGGACAGTCCATTGACATACTCAACCTGGAGTCTTGCTACCGCCACTGAACGCGCGGAATATTTGGAGCAAATCCGTCAGACTGACGTTTTGCACATCGAGGCATTTCATCGGCGCAAAGATGGGTCTGTGTTTCCGGTGGTATTAAGTTCTTGATCATGCTGGGTGGGCGCGAGATGATCTGGGCATTGATCGTGACATCACAGAGCGCAAGCAGGCTGAGGAGACACTGCAAAAAGTGAAAAACGCTTCCGGGCGCTGGTTGAAAAAAGCATGGAAGAAATCTCTCTGGTCGAGCGCCCATGGCACTCTGCTCTTCGAGAGCTCCCAATACGCGTCGGCCGCTGGGATACCCGCCTGACTCATTCGTGGGTCATAACCTCTTCGAACTATTTCATCCTGATGACCAGACTGGCGCAATCAAACTACTCAAGCAGATCATTGAGCAGCCAGGCAGTCAAGTCAGGAGGTCCGATTTCGTCTGCGACACCAGGATGGCTCCTGGCGTTGGATGGAAGGCATTGTGACCAATATGTTGGATGAGCCTGCTGTCCAAGCGGTCGTGATCAATTACCGCGATGTCACCGAGCGCAAACGAGCGGAAGATAAACTGTTCCAAAGTGAGGAACGCTATCGGACCCTGTTCGAAGATTCGCCGATTTCAATCTGGGAAGAGGATTTCTCGGCGGTCAAGCAGCGAATAGAAGGATTACGACAACAGGGCATAACGGATTTCGAGAACTATTTTTCGTCCCATCCTGAGGTGGTCAGCGAATGTGCTGCGCTGGTCGCGAATAGTGGATGTGAACAAGGCTGCCTTGAAACTCTACCGAGCCCAGAGTAAGGAAGATCTACGCGTGAATCTGGCGGATATCTTGGCCTGGAAATCTTAAGCATTTTCAGGAAGAACTCGTTTGCGTAGCGGATGGTCGGACCCAATACAACTGGGAGGGACCGGAAAAAATCCTGACCGGCGAGAGGATCAGATGCCCCTCACCTGGTCAATTGCTCCTGGTCACGAAGAGAAATTGTCGAAAGTGATCGTCTCGATCATAGACATCACTGAGCGCAACCGGGCTGAAGAAGAAATTCAAATTCGTACCGATGAACTCCAAACACTTTATGAGCTTTCCCGCGCCCTGGCAGACACAGATGACCTGGATGAGATCCTCAACCAGGTAAATCGTCATGCCGTAGAGAGCGTCCATACGACCTTTGCCCGGGTTGCGCTCCTGGAAGGTGATACTTTTGTGATGCGAGCGGCCTATCCGATCCGTATTCTAAATCATGACCTTCTAGTTGGCAAACGAGAACCGGTCGCCATGCTGCCCTATTGTCAACATATCCTGGAACAGAACAAATCCGTTATTCTTCGCAATAACAGCCAGGAGGTGAGTAGCTACGAACGAGCGGCTCTCCTTCTCGATTTCGCTCAATCCCTGTGTTTGATACCGCTCCGAGTTGGCAGACCTGGGCTGGATCAAAGCAAGCGCTGGGCATACTTATGTTGGGAGAAACACGGAATGAAGTCCGCGAACCATTCACACCCGCCAAGATTCGCCTGTCAGAAAGCATTGGCGACCAAGGCCGCCAGTGCCATCCGTCGTATGCAGTCGATGAGCAGACCGAGCGTCGCCTTCAGCATCTCAGCTGCCTTGAGAGAAATCGACCCGAGTCCATTGCTTCCAGTTTCGGTTTGTCCATTAGCCTCGGATGGTCTAACCCAGGTGGTTGAGCAATTAAGCGTTGATGCCGCTGCCATCTGGTTATTCAACTCCGCGTCTAAATATGCTGGAATATTCGATGGGCGCGGCTTCCACAGCAAAGGTCATTCGAACAGGCAAACCTTTACGACTCGGAGAAGGGTATGCGGGACGCGCTGCGGTGGAGCGCTGCACCATTCATATCTCAAATCTGACAGCGCAGGAAGATAACCCCCGTCTTGCGAGGGCTATGGCAAAAGAGGCGTTCGTCAGCTATTACGGCGTGCCATTGATTGCCAAGGGAAATATAAAAGGCGTACTGGAAGTATTTCACCGCGTCCGGCTGGAACCAGATGAGGAGTGGCTTGACTTCCTCGATACCCTGGCAGGACAGGCAGCAATAGCCGTAGATAATGCCACCTTGTTCGAGAACCTGCAACGCTCCAACACAGACTTGATGCTGGCTTACGACACCACGTTGGAAGGCTGGTCAGCGGCGTTGGACTTGCGCGATAAAGAGACCGAGGCAATTCATGATGATGGTTGTGCTCATCTACTGGTTCGGTTGGTCTTGCTGACGATGGCGCGGAGCGCCGCGATGGCGCCTTCGAGCTGGTGGATCGTGGATGGGTCGTCATTGGCGCGCAAAATCAGATCAAGCTTGGCGCCGAGATTGCGGATGGCCTCGTCATAGCCGGCCAGTTGTTCGGCGGGGGTCAGCGAGCGCAGCACTTCGCGGATTTCGCCCAGCGCGCGTTCGATGCCGGCGAGCGCCTGGCCGTCGATGCCGCTCTGGCGGGTGTCGTCGATGCGCCGCGACAGCGAGCGGATCTCGTTTTCGATCAATTCAATCGCCCGGCGCGGCATCGCCTCGGTGATGGCGTGACGAATTTCGGTGAGCTCGCTGCGGAAGGCGGCGATCGATTGCTCAATGTGATCGGGACGTTGCAATGCCTCGATCTGGCTCGTGATCTTGATGAGATGACGCTCGAGCGACGAAAAATCCGGGCCCGAGGGCGTAGCCGGTGCCGCTGGCGGAGCATAAGCCGCCGTCGGTGGGGCGGCCGGTGCGATCGGCGGGGCGCTGCGCGGGGGCATCGGCCGGGGCTGGACGCTATCGAGTTCATTCTGGCGCGCAGCGATTTCTGCGATCGCGAAATCGAGCGAGGCCGGGTTGAGCGGAGGCGAGGGACGATAGACCTGGGCTGCCGCGCGCTCGATGAGGTCGGCCTGGCGCTGCTTGTCCGGCATCTGGGCCGGGCGTGCCGGGGCAGGGTTTGAAATCTGGGCGAGCCGCGCGTCGAGACGCGAAATGGCATCGTTCAACTGCCGCGCGACGGTCGGCTCATTGCGGGGCAATTCGCTGCGCGGCGGCTCGGTGCGCCGCCTGGGTTGAGAAATCTGTTCGATCTGCCGGGCGATCGAATCCAGCCGTTGGTGAATGTCGGCAACCTCGCGGCTTTCCTGGCTGGGCATCGCCGGTCGCTGATCGTAGGGTGGGCGAAAGCTGGGAGGGGCGGAATCGCCGAGGGTGGAATTGATCCAGTCGCTCAGCGACATGCCGGCGCGGCGTGCGGCGGCCTCGGCCCTTTCCTGGACGGATGGATCGATGCCTTCATAACTACACGATACGCGCGAATTCATGCTCTCGGTCCGGTTCCGAATCCGGCGCGCTATTTGCGCCTTCAGCCTCCCCGCGCGTCCCCTGACGAGAGACAATCTAAATTCACGCGGGTCGTCTGCCTCTGGCTTCGACTTTTTCGTGTTACGGTAAATAACGGGTTAAGGAATCGGGCGGCTCGCGCTGAAAGTTGCCTGTCGGGTGAATTTGACGGCCTTGGGTCGGCGGCGGGCCCGTCATGATGTCATTAGGGCTGCCGCCGGCCCTTCGAACTGAATAAGGTCCCTGTCTGGAACCAACGATTGCTGCGCTGCGGAATCTCCCTTAAACGAGGCTGCCCGCCCGCCGAGAGGAACATCATGCCGATCTACAAAGCCCCCCTGGAAGACGTCAGTTTCCTGCTCAACGATGTGTTTCAGATCGACCGCTACGACAACCTTCCGGGGTTTAGCGATGCCTCCGCCGACGTGCGGGAGGCGGTTTTGTCCGAAGCTGCCAAGCTCAGCGAAGAAGTGTTGCAGCCCCTGAACCGCGTCGGCGACCTGGAGGGCTGTAAGCGCCATGACGATGGCAGCGTGACAACGCCGAAGGGATTCAAGGAAGCGTTCAAGCAGGTAGCCGAGGGCGGCTGGCTCGGCCTCTCGGCGCCGACGGAATATGGCGGGCAGGGATTGCCGGTCACGCTGAGCCAGGCCGTCAACGAATTCCAGTGCTCGGCGAATATGGCGTTTTCCATGTATGGCGGCCTGACCATGGGTGCGACCGCGGCGCTGATCGTGCACGGCAAGCCCGAACAGAAGAAGATGTTCGTGCCGAAGATGGTAGCCGGCGAATGGACCGGCACCATGAACCTCACCGAGCCGCAATGCGGCACCGATCTGGGTCTGTTGCGCACCAAGGCCATCAAGCAGGCCGACGGCAGCTACAAGATTACCGGGACCAAGATTTTCATCTCCGCCGGCGAGCACGATCTTGCCGAAAACATCATCCACCTCGTGCTGGCGCGGATCGAGGGCGCGCCCAGCGGCATCAAGGGCGTGTCGCTGTTCGTGGTACCGAAAATCCTGGTCAATGCCGATGGATCGCTCGGCGCGCGCAACGGCGTCACCTGCGGTTCGATCGAACACAAGATGGGCATTCACGGCAATTCGACCTGCGTGATGAACTACGACGGCGCCACCGGCTGGCTGATCGGCGAGGAAAACAAGGGCATGCAGGGCATGTTCGTGATGATGAACGAGGCGCGGCTCGGGGTGGCGGTACAGGGGCTGGCGCAATCGGAAGTCGCCTATCAGAACGCCGTCGCCTATGCCCGCGACCGGCTGCAGGGCCGCTCGCTCTCCGGGCCGAAGGCGCCGGACAAGCCGGCCGATCCGATCATCGTGCATCCCGACGTGCGCCGCACGCTGCTCACCATTCGCGCCTTCAACGAGGCGGCGCGCGCGATGGTGGTATGGACCGCGCTGAAGAGCGACGTTGCCCACCGCTCCAGCGATCCCAAGGACCGCCAGGACGCGGACGATCACATGGGACTGATGACGCCGGTGATGAAGGGCTTTCTCACCGATACCGGCTTTGCCAACGCGGTGCTCGCGCAGCAGATGTATGGCGGCCATGGCTACATCGCCGAGCAGGGCATGGAGCAGTTCGTGCGCGATGCGCGCATCGCCATGATCTATGAAGGCGCCAACGGTATTCAGGCGCTCGATCTCGTCGGGCGCAAATTGCCGCGCGACGGCGGCCGCGCCGTGATGTCCTTCTTCAGCGAGGTCGCCTGCTTTCGCCAAGGATCACGGCGCGGAGGAGGCCATGAAGCCCTTTGTCGCGCCGCTCAGTACCGCGCTCGGCCATCTGCAGCAGGCCACCACCTGGCTGATGCAGAATGCGATGATGAAGCCCGATAACGCCGGTGCCGCCGCCACCGATTACCTGCACCTGTTCGGCCTCGTCACGCTCGGCTACATGTGGGCGCGGATGGCGAAGGTCGCGCAGGACAAGATTGCGGGCGGCGGCGCGACGCCTTATCTGACGACCAAGCTCGTGACCGGCCGCTTCTTCATGGAACGGATGCTGCCGGAAACGTCGGTGCATCTTGCGCGCATCCAGACCGGAAGCGCGACGATGATGGAATTGGCGGCTGAAGCCTTCTGACCGGAGCAACCCTTTCCGCGGCCGCTCGACATCCGCCGCGGCATCTTCCAAATCGCTTATAAATTGTGATCCTCATACCAGGAGGGCGTCATGCCTGAGGCATATATCTACGATCACGTTCGCACGCCGCGCGGCCGCGGCAAGCCCGATGGCGCGCTGCATGAGGTGACCGCGCTGGCGCTGGCGACCGCGCCGCTGAAGGCGCTGAAGGAACGCAACAACCTCAAGGAAGATGTCGTCGACGACGTCGTCCTCGGCGTGGTCGATCCGGTCGGCGAGGCCGGCTCCGACATCGCGCGCTTCGCGGCGCTGAACGCCGGTCTCGGCGAATCCGTTCCGGGCGTCCAGATCAGCCGATTCTGCGCCTCCGGCCTCGATGCCGTGAATTTCGCCGCGGCCCAGATCATGAGCGGCCAGCATGAACTCACCATCGGCGGCGGCGCGGAGTCGATGAGCCGGGTAGGCATCGGCGCGTCCGGCGGCGCCTGGCCGATGGATCCCTCGATCGCGGTGCCGGCCTATTTCATGCCGCAGGGCGTCTCCGCCGATCTGATCGCGACCAAATACGGCTTTTCGCGCGATGACGTCGACGCCTATGCGGTGCAGAGCCAGCAGCGCGCCGCGAAAGCCTGGGACGAAGGCCGCTTCAACAATTCGGTGATCCCGGTGAAGGACGTCAACGGCCTCACCATTCTCGCAAAAGACGAGCACATGCGGCCCTCGACGACGATGCAGTCGCTTGGCCAGTTGCAGCCTTCCTTCGTGACGATGGGCCAGATGGGCGGCTTCGATGCGGTGGCCATCCAGTCGCATCCTGAAATCGAGCGCATCAACTACGTCCATCACGCCGGCAATTCGTCCGGGATCGTCGATGGCGCCGGCGCGGTTCTGCTCGGCAGCAAGGAAGCCGGCGCGAAGCACGGCTTCAAACCGCGTGCAAAAATCCGCGCCTTCACCAACATCGGCTCGGAGCCGGCGATGATGCTGACCGGCCCGGTCGACGTGACCGAGAAGCTGTTCGAACGCTCGGGGATGAAGAAATCCGATATCGATCTGTTCGAATTGAACGAGGCGTTCGCCTCGGTGGTGCTGCGCTACATGCAGGCCTTCGACATCGACAGCGCCAAGATCAACGTCAATGGCGGCGCGATCGCGCTCGGTCATCCGCTCGGCGCGACCGGCGCGATGATCCTCGGCACCGTGCTCGACGAACTCGAGCGCACCAATAAATCGACCGCGCTGGTCACCCTGTGCATCGGCGGCGGCATGGGTACCGCCACGATCATCGAGCGGGTGTGAGGCGAGGGTGGGTCATCCTGAGGTGCGAGGGCGAAGCCCGAGCCTCGAAGGATGAAGGATAAATTCATCGGGTCATCCTTCGAGGGCCTCGCAAGAGCGAGGCCACCTCGGAGCATGCGTCTCCCGGGGATGACGGAAGCGACGGGAGCGACAGATGGCCTTCAAGAATTTCAAAGTTGAGACCGACGCCGACGGCATTGCGCTGGTGACGTGGGACATTCCCGGCCGTTCGATGAACGTGCTCGACGAAACCTCCGTCACCGAACTCGAGGAAATCGTGAAGCAGACCTCCGCCGATGCGGCGGTCAAGGGCGTCGTCATCACCTCGGGCAAGGAAGCGTTCTGCGCCGGCGCCGATCTGTCGATGCTGGAGGGCATGAACCGCAGATATACCGATCTGCTGAAGGCCAAAGGCGAGGTCGCGGCCAATCAGATGCTGTTCGACGAGAGCCGCCAATTCTCGCTAGTGTTCCGTCAATCGAAACCAGCGGCAAGCCGTGGGTCGCCGCGATCAACGGGCTGGCGCTCGGCGGCGGCGTTCGAACTGACGCTGTCGTGCCACTACCGCGTCGCCGCGGAAAATCCGAAACCCGTCTCGGGCTGCCGGAAATCAAGGTCGGGCTTTTCCCCGGCGCCGGCGGCACCCAGCGCGTGCCGCGCATCGTGCCGCCGCAGGATGCGATGCAATTGCTGCTCAAGGGCGAGGCCGTCAATCTCGACAAGGCCAAGGCGCTGAAGCTGATCGACGCCGTGGTGCCGGCCGCCGACCTCATCAAATCGGCGAAGGACTGGATCAAGGGCGGCGGCAAGGCCGTCGCGCCGTGGGACGACAAGTCCTTCAAGTTGCCGGGAGGCCCGGTCTATTCCAAGGCCGGCATGATGATGTTCCCGGCGGGGAATGCGATCTTCCGCCGCGA
>CAWEBD010000130.1:0-35529 GCA_963806435.1 uncultured Bacteroidota bacterium | reverse complement strand
AAGCCGAAACTGTCAAAGGTAAGGAGAGGTGAGGCTTTGACGCGCTATCGGGCCGTATCGGCCTTCGATGAAAAGATCAAAAAGAACCGGGAGATTCCCGAATATGGTTTTCACGATTGAAAGAAAAGAAAGGAATTGGCTATGAGTCATGAGCATGAAGGCGGCCTGGGAACGGGCGGGTACTGTGTCTGCGTGAGCTGCGGGTACAGGAAGCCGCATGAGGCGGGCGTCCCGTGTATGGAAGAGAAGTGCCCGAAATGCGGCAAGGTGCTGACGCGCGAGGGCTCCGAACACCACAAGTTGGCCGTCGAAAAGAAAAAGAAGAAAGACAGCTTGTAGAATAATTCTACAGAGCGGAGGGAAACCCAATTGTATGTACCCACGAAAATATTTTTCACGAAGGGTGTCGGAAGGCACAAAGATTACCTGAGCTCGTTCGAGCTCGCACTGCGAAACGCCGGCATTGAGATATGCAACCTGGTGAACGTCAGCAGCATATTTCCTCCCGGCTGCAAGCGAATCAGCAAAGAGGAGGGATTGAAGGAGCTCAAGGCGGGAGAGGTGACTTTTGCCGTGATGGCAAGGAACTCGACCAACGAGCCGAACCGACTCATCGCCGCGTCGATAGGTGCCGCAATCCCTGCCGACGGCACCCAATACGGCTACCTCTCCGAATATCATCCGTTCGGAGTAGCTGAGAAGATAGCTGGAGATTACGCGGAGGACCTCGCCGCTCAAATGCTCGCGACAACCCTCGGCGTGGAATTCGACCCGGAGGCCGACTGGAATGAAAGAGAACAGCTGTTCAAAATGTCCGGAAAGATCGTCAAGACGTTCAACATAACGCAAACGGCCGAAGGCGATAGGACGGGACTCTGGACTACCGTGATTGCGGCGGCAATTCTACTCGAATAAAAAAGGAGAAGACCCTTGTCGGACCACAAGACCGAATTGGAAATCGAAATAAAGACATCCGACATAGACGTGGCGGGCCACGTGAACAACATTGTCTATGTCAGGTGGATTGAAGACTTGCGGTCCAGATTGTTAGGATCTCGCAGCTCGATGGATGAATTACTTGAGAAGCACCTGTATCCGGTTGTGACATCTACCAATATCCGTTACAGGACCCAGCTGAAGCTCAGCGACAGGCTGAAAGGGATCATGTGGGTCGAATCAGTCAAGCGCGGGTTGATGCAGCTGAAGGTGATCTTTCAAAGGGACGACGAAACAGTAGCGACGGCCGAGCAGAATTGTGTGCTGATGGATTTGGAAACCGGAAAGATGAACAGGAAAGCGATGGAGGTTTACTTATGAGAAGAGAGCCCGGCTTGCTGCTCGAATCAACATTTATTCGACTGAACCTATAACCAGAACGGAGGGCAACCGCCATGACGGAAAATAAAAATCATTGGTACGACGGCTTGTTTTACGACTTGTTCATAGCGCCTCATCAGGACCAGGTCTTCGCTCAGGTGAAAGAGATCCTGGCTGAACGTTCGACGCTTCTCGATGTTGGCTGCGGGACGGGAAGGCTGGCGTCGCAGTTGCTGGACAAGTGCGACCGGATCGTGATCATTGACCCCTCGGAAAGAAACATAGATATCGCCCGGAAGAAGCTTGCCGGGGTGCCGGCCGAAAAGCTCCTTATCAAGCATGCGGACGCGTTGGAATTCATATTGAAAAACGATTTTCATTTTGATTTCGCGATAGTTTCCTATGTGGTTCACGAGATCAGGGAAGAAGAAAGAGATGTGCTATTATGGGGGCTTTCTGGAGTTGCGGATAAAATCATCATCGTAGACTATCTGGTTCCCCAGCCGAGGAATTATTGCGGACTACTCAACGAGCTGGTCGAGTACGCTGCCGGTGCCGAACATTACAGAAATTTCAAATCGTTTGTGAAAGGTAACGGCATTACCGGATTGCTGGAGAAAGTCCCGCTGAAGGTTGTCAGTGAAGTGAGAAACCATCCATGCTCAAGCCATATTGCCGTGCTTGAGGGAAGGACCGGACGTAATCGGGAGGCAAGTGGGCCCCACCCGATACGAAACAACACTCACACTGAAGTTGAACAGGGAAGATTAGATCTGAGACAATCGGTGCGAATACGTGTTTGCTTCTGATCTGAAGCGCAGTTTGCCGAAACCATAACTGCGCAGTTTGCCGCTCGAATGCCGGGATTCAAACCTTCACGAGCGGGACGGTGATCAAGAAACTCAGCGCCGAACTCATCGGCCTTTCGATCGATCAGGTCTTTGCCCACATCGAATGGGTGGGGTGGATCAAGGGGAAACTCGGAATGGAGATCCCGTTCCCGGTCATAGCGGACGACACTGGAAAGGTTGCAGCGAAGCTCGGGATGATACATCCGGACAAGGATGCAACTGAAACGGCTAAACGCAGAACACCCAAAGAAGGGTTCGATTAGTGGTTCACGTATAAGTCGCTGTGAAGGGGGACCGCGGATGCATCTTTTCCTCGTTTCCGGCATCACACATGGGAATTACCGGCTGTCAGGGGAGGAGCATGGCGGAGCAGAGCTGCCGGTGTACTGGATAACTAAAACAAAAAGCACGGAGCGATTACCTTATGATGATGGATAAACAATCGATAATGGAGCGCGTGGGGAAGATGCCGGCTGGCGTTTATTCCGCTTCAAATAAATACTGGTGCGTAACCTGCAAACTACTCTTCGACATCGACAAACCGGTCTGTCCGTACATGCCGAAAATGTGCATCAATACACCCGTCCCTGTGGAGGTCATGCGGCCCGAATCGACAGTGAGCATCGAGAAGTTCGGACTATTCTATCCGAAGGTGCCGCAGAAAATGATGAACTTCCTCGCGGGCGATGAACCGCAGGAAGTCGGGAGGAAATGGGCAGATGCGTATCTGGAATTCCTGAAGGAATGGCGGTTCGAGTACTCAAGGGAGCCTCTGCAGACGATGAAGAGTTTCATAATCACGGTGAGCGGGAGCGAAACTGCACAGCGTGTAACCAGGGACGGGATCGTATTTGTAATAACCGATCTTAGTAAAGTATGGGAGAGGAGAAAACTCTTTCCGATACTTGTGGCTGCTGTCTCGGTTCTCAAGGACGAACTGGGAATCAAACAGAACATTTTCTTCGACGATATCGATATAATCGGAGACAACAAGACCGGGAAGTATTACTGCTCTATGTGCAGAAAGTTTTTTGAATTCTCTTCGCAGAGAGATTCGATCACATGCCCGTTGATGCCACAGAAGTGCGTCGCCGTTCCACACAGTCTCGACAAGGTTAAATACTCACTGAAAGACTTGATATCGGTATACGAGCACACTCCTGATATCTATAAGAGATTCATCGGAGCCTTTCCGTTAAAAGAAGGCTGGCAAGAACATCTCGCGGCGCTGTTGAAGGATGAATGGAATTTTGAAGTGATGAAGAAGGGTTTGAACTGTATCGCGGCCCAAATCGGATTGACAGACGAGGAAGTGACCTGCGTCTCCCAAGAGGGTGGAGAAATGAAACACATGGCGATGATGGGATGAACCGGAATGGAACGATGGATTTATGGAAGAACTTAGAAAAAAGAAATGAGAAATAAGAAATCAGCGGCTAACGGCTTAACGCTTTCCGCTGAACGCTTACAACTCTTTTTCACGAAAACAAAGAAGGCATTTATGAAGTACCTAATAGCATCTGAAGGAAACACACTCGAGAGCAACGTGAGCACTCATTACGGCAGGGCGCCGTTCTTTCTCGTCTATGACGATGAAACAAAAACGATGGAGACGAAGGCGAACGACGGTTCGCTCGATCCTCACCTCGTGATTCGCGATGAAGCCAAAGGGGGCGCGAAGAAGCTGATCTGCGGAGGGATCGGGCCTCACGCATACCAGGTCGCGGAGAGATTCGACGTGGAAGTCAACGTTACTTCCGGCATACCCGTGGCTCAGGCGGTAAAGCTGGCCTCGGAAGGCAAGCTACCCGTGACGACTGGTCCGACGGCGCATCATCACGATGAGCATGGTGGCCACCACCACATGCACAACTAAGGTACCGGCCGCCCGCGCTAAATTTTCCGCTCCGCCTCTTCCTTTTCGCAGCGTGACCTCCATTAATTGAAGTACCACGACGCGCGTAGTCGGTGGTGTGCAATTTATCACATGCTTGTGGCGCGCAGGAACCATAGATTCACCGGAAACATTTACCAGATGTAAGGGTTTCTGTAACGAGGAGAGCACCAAATAAGGGACCTCACGGCGGAGAGATCCGGAAGCGGACTTTCACAGTCCCTTATTTAATGGAGGAGGCGGAGAACGTTGCTTTACCAGTTGGCGAAGCACATTGGATTTGTGCTGGTTAGTCTTGCGTGTGTCGGAGAAGCTCTTTCCCAGGGCAACTCGCAGCCCGATTCCAGCGGGCAAACATTTATCCAAAAGAATCTCAGTATAACCGGTGACGCCGGGGTTTACGGCGAATTATACGGCATCTCAGGAATACAGGCGAGGCGCCCACCAAGTTCAGCGCGACTTTACTTCCGCCCTACGGTCACGCTCTTCAACGCGTTTTCAATGTCGTTCAACTTCCTTCTCTCGACCGAGGGAAGCTCGGCACGCCAAAACATCAACCAGCTCGGCATAAATCCGTCATGGGGATGGGGTAACGCCCACCTGGGCGATTTTACTGACATGTTTACGCCGTTTACGTTCGATGGTATCATGGTGCGAGGAGCGGGAGTCAACCTTGATCCAGGTCTGTTCAGGTTTTCTGCCGTGGGAGGCTACACTCAGCGTGCTGTCGACGGCGGAGCTGGCGCAGGAAGTTTCTCGAGGTATATGTATGGCGCGAAGCTCGGAGTTGGGAAACAGGAGGGATCGTATTTCGATCTGATGTTTCTCCGGACCAGAGACGTTCCGTCGTCGCTCCCTCCATCACAGCCGACAATCGCAGTAATTGCTCCCAATGGGAACGATTCGTGGCCGATTGGAAACATCGAGAATATTCAATGGGGGTCGTCCGGAATCACCGGAAACGTGAGAATAGAATTGTCGAGGGACGGCGGCGCGACATACGAAGTTCTCTTCGACAGCACCGCGAACACCGGCTCACAACCGTGGGTAGTCACCGGCCCGCCGACGGCACAGGCCATTATTAGAATCACGAGCCTTAACGATTCCGTAAATGACGTGAGCGATTTGCCTTTCAATATAGGTATCGGCGTCACCGATCAGCAGGGGAACACCCCCGGTACGGTCACGAACACTTACGCCGTGACACCGGAGGAGAATCTCGTTTTCGGAGTGGACAGCAGGGTCTCGTTGTTTGAAAATGTCCTCACGTTTAGCGGCGAAATCGACGGGAGCGCATACACCAGGGACATGCGTGCGCCCACGATCGACAGCCTTGGCCTTCCGTCGGCGCTCACGGGCATATTCACACCGAGGAGCAGCTCACGCGTGGATTACGCGTACAACACTCAGCTGGGGCTGAACCTCCCTTCTTTCAACGCGCGGGTCGGTTACAGTTACATCGGCCCCGGCTACACGTCTCTCGGAGTCGCGTCGCTATTACCCGACCAGCGCCAGATTACTTTCGCATCGATGTTCAGACTGTCCAGCATCTCAGTCAACATCAATGCCGGGCATCAGAACGATAATCTTCTCAGCCAGAAAAGCTACACTACAACCAGGAACAACTTAGGCGGGAATATCAACCTGCGGGCTTCCAATGAGTGGATGGTCTCATTAATGAGCAACTATATGAGCATGGCGAACGACGCGGCAAGTGACACATTCCTGATCGATTATTCGACTTTCATGGCGGGCATGACGCAAATGTTCTACGTGACTTCCGGAGGAGCTTTCCAGTCGGCCACCTTCAGTTATATCTACCAGACCTCGGCTGACGCCAATCCGCTGAGGCAAAACAGCGGCCTCCTTTCGCATTCAATTAACGCGAGTGCAGTCTTCGGTGTTCTGACAAATTTGAGCCTTATCCCTTCAGTGAGCCTGATAGATTCGAAAATTGGCGGAACCGGATGGACTTCGACACAGACTTACTCCGTTGCGGCGCAGCACCGCGCCTTGGGAAACAGGCTCACGACAGCGCTGTCTGTCGGAACATCGCTGTACATGGGTTCAAATTCAATCGAGGCAGTTCTTTCTTCGAACTACAACATAACGATGGCGGACGCGCTGACATTGTCTCTTACCGAGACGAGATACCGCGGTTCGAGCGCGTTCAACGAATACACCGCCAGTGTTACGTTAGCCCACAGATTTTGATGAGCGGAATGATTTCAAAGGGGACTTTGCATACAGGAGGAGGATGGAGATGAAAACACGCTTGTTATCGTCGGTCGCGGGATTGTTAATGCTTTTGACGGGAGCAACCGGCCTGTCGTTCGCGCAGTCAACAGGAAGCTGGAACGCTCTCCTCACGGTGCAGCCGTTCCCATCTCCCTACATGAGCGACTGGCAGACGAATCCGTCCATTGCGTCGTTCAATCTCATAAACGGCACAGGCGTTCCCGCGACAGTGGTTATTTCCCTGACGATCTCGAACAGTAACGGCCAGCAGCTGATCACGGGTTCGAGCGATCCTACCATGGTTGATCCGGGCGCCAACCTGTTGAACAGCACATCCACGCTGCACGGGAGCGCCAGCTATTACGACAACGGCATCAAGACTCAGATCGCCCAGACAGGCAGAATACCGGAAGGCTCCTACACAGCATGCCTCACGGTGAAGGATCTTAGCGGTAACCTGCTTGTTTCGAACGCTTGCGCGAATTTCACCATCGTTTATCCCGACCCACCGCATCTTGTATTCCCGGCGGACGGCGACAGCGTGATCACCGCGAATCCCATGCTGCAATGGACACCAATCCAGGTCCCCGTCCAGTACCAGTTACACTACGTCCTGAAGATCGCCGAAGTCCTGCAGGGACAAACGCCGTTGCAGGCGCTGGCGGCAAACATTCCTCAGTATGTCGATCAGAATGCGATCACAACGACCGAGCAGTATCCCATCAGCGCGCTCCCTCTCAAGTCCGGTTCGACGTATGTTTGGCAGGTACAGGCGCTCGACCAGAACGGATTTCCTCCGGCCACCAACGACGGGAAAAGCGAGATCTGGACATTCACTTATAACAAACCAGCTCAGTTCGTTTTTCACCGCGTGTTGCCTCCTCCTCCACCGACCCCGCCGTTCCATTTCGTCTTCTTTACTACCTCGACTGTGACGGGTAGCCTCTACGGCACATTCACTCCGCCATCCAACGGTATAATCATGATGAATAACCAGGCACGGCCGTCGACGTTTCCACTAGAGAATACAACCGTGGAACTTGTCGCAAAGTACATGCTCGTTTCAAAAAGCGGCGGCGGCGGGATGCGGTTCATGCAATTCGCGAACACGACCGAATTGTCGGTCCCGAGGCACAGTCTGCCGTACGATCACAAGTATGACGATGCCGACCAGGTAGTGGCGACAACCACGACGGACGCGTCAGGTAATTTTTCGTTCTCGTTCCTGCAAACGGACAGCACCGGGCTGATTGCGAAGAACCAGACTCTCAATTTTCTCGGCGGCGACCTGACCGACGACCACACGGGAGATCTATACAAGGTCTACCGCGTTGTGGTACAGAGTCCCTATTACCTCAGCCCGTCAAACGATATTGACATCCAGCCTTATCAGACACTGAACGTCGGTTCGCTACCGGCGCTGGCCAGGGAGTATACTCTTAAGATTACGGTGCTTCCCACTTCCTATAACGCCACTGCGCAGGTCACGCAGGGAGCGCTCAGCGGCGTCGATGTTTACATCCTCCGCCAAACCCGGCCGGCAGGTGTGCCCGACAGCGAAGGTTATCCGAAACCGACATCACCGGAGTCGCAGGCCAACATGCAGGTCGTCGCTGAAGCACAAACGGGTTCTAACGGCCAGGTGACTTTTTCAGATCTTGTTCAGAACATTGGTCCGAATGACCAGTACTTCATTTATGCCAAGACGGATCCGAAATCGAACCTGGGATACTTCTGTTTTCCACAGTCGTTTCAATTCAATTACACGATGGGATTTGGACAATCTCCGAATTTCCAGGTCAGCCCGAATAATTTCTTTACGACCCCGGCAACTTTCAACAATGACTATCCGGCCCCAACCGTCTCGACGACGCTGACGATGTGGCCTTTAATGCCCAGTATAGCGGGGACCGTCTACAGGAAGGACAACCCCAATGTCCCCGTCATCGGAGCGCAGGTCCAGTCTCTTACATTCGCGTTGTTTTTCTGGAACACGGAGAGCTCACAGGCGACGCTCTCTGACGGTTCGTTCAGCTTCGATAACCTTAACCCGACATACGACAACGGCGGCAATATATCCGGCCCGATGCGGGCGCTGACGATCTCAGATTACGGATTCAAGGATCTGAACATCGCGGTGAACAACGGGGCGCCGCTGAAGTTCGGACAACGGGTCTATCTGGAGAAGCTTCTTCTCGATCCCGCCGCGAACGTCTCGGGCACAGTTGTGGACGAGCAGGGAAATCCGGTGGAGGCGAAAGTCACGATCGGTGACGGATCGACGGTCGTCGCCAATCAACCGCAGTTTGTACTTAGCAGGTTCGGCGGTCAATTCAATTTCATGGGGATGACCATCAACCACAACACTGGATTTCAGAGCCCTGCAATACTCGGATCCCAACAGATCATAATCGACCCGACTCCGTACGACGATTCGTTTTTCCCGGATACGGAATACGTCAACGTGACGCAGGACGGACAGGATCTCGGGACGTTTGTGGTGAAAAAGAAACTGCACCGGATCATGGTAATAGTTACTACGCCGGAGAAACAGGTGGTCGGCGGGTCCGAGACGAGAACCCTCCGTCCCGTAGCAGAGACTATTCCTGCTCCGATAGTGGAGGCTCATGTTGAAATTCAAAGCGTAGGCAACTTCCTCACCAACAGGGGCGGTGCGGCAGATACAATGCTCGTCAGTGCGAACGACAATTTCACGATTAAAGTCACCGCGCCGGACGGTCAGGACTACGAAGGACAAACTGTGTCCGCGTACATACCTGAGTCAAAGGACTGGACTTACATAACCGTCTCCCTGAAGAAGGCAACGCATTTATCGGGTAAGGTACTGGCCGGGAACACTCCTATCCCCAACGCCCACGTATACCTGGACCAGAGCCAGTCGTCGAACGCGCCGGCGGTTGAGACATACACCGACAGCAGCGGTAACTACGTCCTCCACTCTCTTCCAATAGGCGGCTCTTTGACGATCGACGCCGCCAAGTCGCAGTCCAACTATGTCGGCGACTCGAAGAAGATTACGCTGAAGGCTCTCGGGGACGACACTCTGGATTTCAATCTCAAGGTCTACAACGGAATGAACATAACGAGGCTCATGGGTTTCCCCATTGAGGTGACGTCTTTGACCACGAGCGGCGGCGGAGTATCGATCAGCGGGAACATTACCTCGCTTCCTTCCAACAAGGTCTTCGGTCCGCTCGATTCCACCGCAGAAATTCCATTTCACAATATTTCCATTGTGGCCGGCAGTCAGAGGGACAGCAACAATATTCCTTATTCGGTTCCCAAGTCACTCCCGTTGACGACCGATGTAAACTCAATCCAGCTGAAAATTTTCGGCGCCCTGGTCGGATCGCAGGCCGATAACGCGGGGATAGGAATCACTGATGCTGGAAACGGCGTGGGCCAATTGGCCGACCTGACATATATCGACGCGGCTTCATTCACGTCCGATCCCGCGTTCTCGAACATCAAATTCCCTGATGATCAGTTGTATCTCGCGCTTCCGGGCGAGACGGATCATTCGAAGAAGCTTCTTATACCGGCGTTGACTGCGTCCGGCACCGCTCCTGTCTCGATATTGAGCGGTCTCGCGGTTACCGACGCCAAAGGCAATTCGCTTCACTACACGCTATACGGGTTCGACGCGGTCGCGGATTCGAGCGGCTCGCTGGCCAACGGTGACACCGTGAGGCTTCTTACGACAATTCATTCCGACCTGGCCAACGTCACGAACCCGGACATAGATTTCAACGTCGGCGACGTGGTCCTTCACAGCAAGAAATTCGACGCGATTCAAGGGAAGGATACCGTCTCGATTGCGCTCGACAAGTGGCAAATCCAGGGAAGCCAATGGTCGATTTCACAGTCGGGCGGGTTCATGATCAACGCTGGCCAGTTGGTGACCGGCACTGTCAATGTGCCTTTCAGCGGGCTTCAGGTGACTCCCACGGATTTGAAGTATGGAAATTTCCAGGCGGATTCCATGTCGCTCGCCGGAATACTTCCGCTGACGATAACGGGTCAACTGTACTTCGGCTTCGACGCAGGAAAGAACCACTGGTCCATCTCTGTGGCGCCGAAGGGAAACAGCAATTCTGCCGCATACCTTACAAATCTTCCCGGCGCCGCCCCATCTGACAGGGTTTCGATCAACAACTTTTATCTACTCAGCAATGGCGATGAAGGTCTTACCATCGATAATACAGCCCCGGCAATGACTTACTACAAGGTCGCGAAGTTCACTCCAACAATGCTGAATGTCTATCCCACTTATGTCCACATACCTGGCACCATAGATGTAGGCATACCCGGTTTACAGGCGCAGAGTTGCGCGATAGACTATTCCAAATCGGGCGGCGTTGTGACTTCGAAACTCGAAGCGGTCCCATTCAGCTTCGACGTCGCGGGAGTGCATCTTGCATTCAAAGCGGACCAGAACGATCCGGAAACACTCGATGCTAAAGGTTTCATCGCAAAGGGAACAGTCTCCGAACCGGGGAAGTACAGCTTCGATGTCTGGTTGTACAGGACCCCAGATTCGACCTCTGTCTGGACCGTGCCGGGCCAGACTCTGAACATATCCCAGAACGGCGCGACGAGTCTGACCAATGTTGTCGGTTCGATGAACGTCACCAACAACGCGTGGAACAACTACTGGTTCGCGGGCGACATGACAGGTACCAACGGCGCGAGCGGCAGAGTGACATTCGTAGTATACGGTGATATCATCGCGAACGGTCAGAAGATCGGTGTGAAGAATATCGATACCCCGTTCGGCGACATCAACTTTACTTATGATTTCCAGAAGCACGAGATGCTCGGCAGCCTCAACATCAAGAAAGACCTTGCCGGTGGCGCTAAGGTCGAAGGAACCGCGAACGCCATGGTCGACGACCAGGGGTGGTACTTCGTCGCCGGCGCGAGCCTGAAACTGAGCAACCCGAAGGTCGATGCCATGGCGGCGATACTCTTCGGTGATCATCCGATGGACGATGAAATAAAATACATAGTCCAGCAGTACTCCTGGGTATATAAACACAAAGGGGCGCTGCCCCCGGAATTTCCGGCGACCGTTTCAGGCTTCTACTTCGAAGGCGAGGTCGACGTGCCGATACCGGTGATACCGACTTTTGACTTCAACTTCGGCATAGTGACCGCGAAGCTGTGGGCAAACATCGGGGGTGACGTCCGTCTGGCGATGACATTTACGGGAGACGGGAACACTTACGCCGCCGGGATCGACGTCTTCGCCGATGTAGGGGCGGGGATCGGAGGCTCTATCGGAATCGCCTGCGCGGGCGTTCAGGCGGAAGTCCTTGCGGATGTGGCGCTTGACGGACAATTTCAATCGAACGGGAACTGGTTCGTCGACGGAAGCGCCACGCTGACGCTGAGCGGCACCGCCTATTGCGGCTTCGGAATTTGCGATTCCAACTGCGGAGGAATGTGCGACAAGCAGTCCGCGAGCGCGAGCATCACCGTCGGAGTGGAAGGCCACTACGGCACTGACTATAAGAAGGTCCAGTTTGTTCTGGAGGGAGGCTTCAAATGAGAATCAACAATTTGGCAGTTGCGCCTTTGCCGAAGCATACGAAGAATTTGAGCACAAATTATTCGAATGAAGAACTGTTTATCTCGGATTCGCCACGAATCTCACGCCTGCGTGTCGAAACGCACTTCGGCGCGCAGACACGAATAGCCATTCGTGCTGCTCGCGGTCTATTATCGTTTGCAAAGCGTATAATCCCTGAGAGTCACCATCGTGTCCTTGTCGGTGTGCTTCTGTTACTGGCGACAACGGCGTCCGCTCAAACTATAACAGGGACTACCTTCGCCGCCGGTGGCCCGCTTGGAATTTATGTCGCGGCAGGAATCCAACTTCCGAGCTCCGTTCACCCGATCGACGGCGGAGTCGCGTATCTCTTCGAACGCAGGACACCTGGACAGCAAACCTGGCAGGAGATAGCGACGGTTGGTGCCCCTGCAAGTCTGGAGGAGTTTCGTGCCCGGCTAGAACAAAGTATGCACGAAATTCCGGACACCTTCTCGCTGAGCAATGTCCCCGTGGATTCCTTATGGCGGCGGATCGCGGCTTACGGCAACGCCGACTCACTCGGAGTCTGGTCGGGAGTTCTTCTTATACGGCTGGCGACAGGGATGATGTATCTCGACACGACCGCGCAAAGAGGAATGAACTACCAGTACAGAGTTTCTCTGATCGGCGCTAATCATCAGCCGATAAGGACATACATCTCGAACTCCGAGTCGTTTCCGGAACGCGTCGAGCTTCCCAGGCTCCAACTTTACGACAAGAGCAGCAACGAGCGCCGGATCGTGATTGAATGGACAAGCGGGACAGGAAAGGGTGCGAGCATGTTCAGGACTTACAGACAGGAAGGATTGAGGGGAGAATACCATCCTATCACCGCGGGCCGTTACATCATGGCAAGGCGCGATTCTATTTTTTATTTGATCGCCGACTCACTCATTCAGGCCATGCAAGGATATAGATATTATCTTCTGCCGACTGATTACTACGGTAATCCGGGCGTGCCGTCGGACACGGTGCTGGTTGGCGCATACAACTTCCAGAATGTTCCGCTGCCGGACAGTTTCCATGTTGCGAGCGTGGACACCCCAGCGGGCATTCGCATCGGATGGAGGCTTGCAAAGCCCCAGCTTGTTAGAAATCTATCCATTTACAGGAGCGTCGATTACGACACCGGATATCACAGGCTTTCCTATATCGCGACGGGAGACACGGAGTATACTGATCAGACCACCAGGCCGATGCAGAGATATTTCTATTATCTCGTGATGAGTGGACCGTTGGGTGAGACATCCCCGCCGAGCGCGAAAGTCTTCGGGATTTACATCAGCCATGTAACTCCGGTGGCACCCGGAATCGTCGGGTTCGTGGGAACAACGCGCGGTGTCCGGCTAAGTATAATAACGACCGACGTTCAGCAAACGGACTACGAGGTCTTTCGAAACGACGGAGTAAGGCCGGAGCTTCATCTCGTGTCGGGGCTCGTGCCGAGGAAAGACTCCATAACCGTTTTCGAAGACACCAGCAGCGCATTGTCCGGCGAACTTACATACGCTTATGCTGTCAGGGCGGAAAACGCGAGCCATGTCTTCAGTTCATTCTCCGATACCGTGCATGTGCGCCCCAATCTTCCGACACATCCGCCGACCCCGCTCGGATTGACCGCGACGGTCGAAGGAAAGGCGGTTCAGTTGTACTGGAATGACATGCGGCCGGGCAACCACACGGTTTCCGGCTATTTCGTATACCGAAAAGAGATCGTAAGCGGGAAGAGGAAGTCTGAGTTTTTGAAGCTCAATGATACGCTCCTGACTGCTTCGAGGAACCGTTTCACCGATACGACGGCAGAAGCGGGGAAGAAGTATGAGTACGCCGTTCGCGACCGAGACTTCTTCGGCGGGGAGAGCAATATGAGCACGACTTCCACGGCCGAGATCCCTGAAATCATGCCGCTCCCACCGGGCGGTTTGCGCGCCCGTTCTACGAGCACCGGAATATTTCTCCAATGGGATAGAACCATTCAGCCAAATCTGAGTGAGTACAGGGTTTATCGTTACCAGCGGCGACAAAAGCCGGTCAGAATTGAGACTGTTAAATCTTCCGGAAACCTCGAGACTCTTGACAGGCGCACGAGAAAGGGAGACCTCTATTTCTACTACGTCACCACCGTAAACACGAAGGGTGTGGAAAGCGGGCGGAGCATGGAAGTTGGAATAAGAAGGTAGTAAGATCGCCGGACGCAAGGTCCTGGCTTAAGCGTAACCAAAAGTAAAGCCCCGTCAACTTATCGATGACGGGGCTTTTTTTGTTTGAATACAAAACCCTACTTCATTAAAACCATCTTCCTTACAACAGTGGACGTACCCGCCTGGAGCCTGTAGAAATATACTCCGCTCGGCAAGCTGGCTGCGTCGAAAGTCACCGAATGTTCACCCGCGGTCTGGCGTCCGTTCACCAAAGTCGCCATATCCCTGCCGAGTAAATCATACACTTTCAGAGTGACATAGCTTGACGCTGTATAGCTCATAACTAATAGCTGTTGACGGATTAAACGGGTTTGGATAGTTCTGGTGTAGGCTAAAGGACCCCGGACTGGTCGCCCCATTATTCCCATGGACCGACGTTAAGGCGGAGTACTCGACGAGCACATCCGTGTGTGCATCGTTATCCGGCTTCACCCTTTGATTAAGAACCATTCCCACTCCGGGAGCGAAGTAATGATATTCCAGGAAGATGACGTTGCCGGAACTATCGTAGTGCGTCTCACTCTTCTTGATGCATCCCGTGAACGTGCCGATAGTCTCGGTATTACTGATAGTAGAATCTTTCATGAAATAGAAGCTGTACGGATACGTTATCGAGTAACCGGGAACGAGGGACTGATTGGGGAAGAAAGGGCCCGGGGCGGGGAGTATGAATGCCGAATCTGCATCGGGTGATCCTTCACCGACTGCGGCTATGAGGATGTTCCCCCCCGCATCCTTACCGAGCCAGCGAAGGTTGAACGTATCGTTGAACGAGCTATCATCGGCTATCTCCCTTCCTCTTTCCCTGAAATAGACATTCCCGGAAATGGAATCGGTTCCTTCAAAGGTGTATATAGTGCTCCTCGCCTTCCACCCCGACGGCAGTCCATCGGTGTGGAGTTTCACGTAGTTGCCAACACGGAACGGCAAGTAATAATCCGATCCCGTCTGGGCGAAAACACCTTCAGAGGCGAGAATGATTGTGCAAGCAAATAGAACTGAAAACAATGGTTTCATGGAAGGCCTCATTTTCGTTTCTTAGATTTAATCGTGGCCGACATTTCGCTGCCCGCTCATTTCAGGAGCAAGAGTTTGTTCGTTGCGGTGTAGCTTCCCGCCTGCAGTCTGTAGAAATACACACCGCTCGCCAGTCGGCTTCCGTCAAATTGAACCGCGTAGTCTCCCGGCCTCTTCACCCCACTCACAAGACTCGCCACCTCCTGACCGAGTACGTTGTAAACCTTCAGCGAAACAAATCCGACATTCGCAATCCGATATTCGATACGCGTAGTCGGGTTGAAGGGATTCGGGTAGTTCTGCATCAGGGAGAATCCGCTTATTACCGTGCCCCGATTCCCTTTGACGCCCGTCGTTTGTTTTACCCTGGAATAGCTCGTGGCGGGATCGGGGTACTTGGTCTCGGACCCGAATGTAGTCGGGAATCCGGTCGTATCCTCTTCACTTGTTTTTACGGTAAGGTTGTCACCATTGATCTCCCAGATTCCCAGATTCAGAAGTTTTCCGTCGGCGTACCATGAAATGCGATAAGGAGTAACCGAGGTGTCTATACCATAGGAGCAGGTCAGGGAAGTGTCAGGATCAAACGACACCGTAACCACCGAGTCACTGTTGAAATAGTATATTTGCACACCCGACGGTCCGCTCGCCTTGGTCCATGTCCCGAGCAGCGGGTTTCCTCCGACCGTCAATGGGTCCAGGAGTTTTCCGTAAACATCACCGCCCGTCATATTTGTATCAACTCGTGTAGCACCCAGTATGTATTGCCCGTCGACGAAACCGGCGACTCCGCCAAGTGGCCACTTGTTACCCAACATCCCAAAGACCGTGAACGCGGTATCAACCGGAACGCCGGTTGTACAGAGGAACCTTCCCATTACCTGCGGCGGCCCGGACATCTCCATCCACGTTGACAGGTAATTCGTTCCGTCAAATGCGAGCATGGGGTTCATCGGACTTCTGCTCGAATCGGCGATGGTTATCCTATCCGGCGCGACCGTGCCGGAGGGAGTGACGAATCGGCCGATGAGATTCCACCCCGTCCCGTTTGCTGCCTGGTCGTGAAAAGCCACAAAATATCTCGATCCGTCGAAAGCCACCGACAGGGGATTATCGCTCTTATATTGACTACCGTCGATCAAAAAGTTGGAGCCTACAAGCGCGCCCAGTTTGTTGACAAACTGACCGTAGATGCTTTCGTCAGTTCCCGAGCCTTCGCACCATGCTATCAGATAGTTTGTACCATCATAGCCGGGCGCCAACTCCCGCGCATAGTTGCTGCTGATTTGGATTGGGCTGCCTACAAGATTACCCGATTTGTCGATAAGTTGTCCGTACAGATAATCCTGATGGTTACCGCCCTTATCATAGAGGAGAATGTAATCGGTATCTTTAAAAAATATTCCTCCGCGTCCCTGCCCGAATTTAATGTTAACGCCCGTAGCAATCGTGAAAGGCGTTCCCATTAAACTTCCGGAAGTGCTTATGAATTGTCCGTGAAGATCACCGATGCCGTTCGTGTCGCCGCCGGCGAAGAACGGGAAGGGGTCGGTCCACACTGCAAGATACTTTGTCCCATCGAAAGCAATGTTTAAGCCGGTTCCGGTCGCCCCCAATGAAAACCTGGAGCCATAAATGCTGCCGCCCTCGCCGAGGAACTGGGCGGTAAGATCGTTGTGGTTTGAGACTAATCCCATTAGATAGTGCGTTCCATCAAAAGCTCCGCCCTGACCGAATAAGCTAGTCGCTTCCGACGGCGATAGGAAATTCCTGCGCGGTGACGCTGGCTCGGGTAAAACAAATAATAGAAAGTGTTATGGAGAGAATTGATAGCGTTCTGAACATGACAGGTCCTCCTTGTCACAATTATCCAAATGAATTGCAACTTACCACGTTAAATGCCACACGACGGTTCCGATCTCGTTATGAGAAGGGAAACGCCGCATTAAGTATGCTTTTAGATTCCAGGTTGAAATAGCACGATTGCATCAGCCCTTTAGCACGCCAATGAATCTAACCTTACCCAGAGTTAGAGACAATGCAGTTGCAGCGTGGATGTGTCTATCCTCACTTGTCTAGTTACTTCACAGCTTACGATAAATACACGCGGTTAGCCCTGGCTTTCAGTTCCAGGAGTTCCACGGAGAAACCGGCAAAGGGACCGATGGGCACGGGTGGCTGTGAATTCCGACCACTCTGGCAGGAAGAGCCCAGGGATTTAACCGCACGGGGCGGCCCGTCATTAAATCGCTGTATGGTACCCATGATTGCGCTAAATTTGGTGGAGAGAAATCTCCGCCGAGTATGAGGAGGTTGAATGCTAATGAACGCTGCGAAGGAGAAGTACCGGATGAAAGACAAGATTTGCATGGTAACGGGCGCTAACGTCGGCATCGGAAAAGTGACGGCGCTGGAGCTGGCAAGAATGGGCGCGACCGTGGTCATGGTGTGCCGCAACAGGGAAAAGGGCGAGGCCGCCGCTGTAGAAATAGTGAGCGCAACCGGAAACAAGTCGGTCCATCTCCTTGTCGGCGACCTGTCGTCGCAGAAAGAAGTACGCGACGTGGCCGCGCGGTTCAAAGAGAGGTTTGATTCACTCCATGTCCTGGTAAACAACGCGGGCGGACTCGTGCCGACGAGGCAGCTCTCCGTCGACGGTATAGAGAAGACATTTGCCACCAATCATCTCGGATACTTTCTTCTTACCAGTCTTCTTCTCGACATGCTCGTGAAGTCGGCTCCGTCGCGCATTGTCAATGTCGCGTCCGATGTTCACCGCCTTGCCAGGCTCGATTTCGACAATCTTCAGGGAGAGCGCAAGTATGCCCAATTCCAGGCTTACGCGCTTTCGAAACTGGCGAACGTACTTTTCACTTATGAACTGGCGCGGCGACTCGACGGGAAGAAGGTAACCGTCAATGGCCTTCATCCGGGTGGTGTCAACTCGAATTTCTATAATAACTCCGGTAAGGGATTGCGATTCTTCTCGAATTTCTTCGGCTGGACGATGAGGTCGCCCGAGAAGGGCGCGGAAACAGTAATCTATCTGGCGTCGTCGCCGGAAGTAGATGGAATTACCGGGAAATATTTCAAAGACAAGAAAGCGATCCCCTCGTCGAAGCTTTCGATGGACGGGGAAAACGCCCGGCGTCTGTGGGAGGTCAGTGAGGAGATGGTGAAGTTGAAGCAATGATCCGCGCGTCGTGACAAGCTGGTGGCGTCCTCGCGGGCAGACGGGAACGCTCCTTTGCCGGGCAGCAACTCGTATTAATGTCAGAGGGAGAGTATCATGAAAATCGAAAACTTGCCGATATCGATCACCGATTGGAACAAACTCAGTTCAGTCGGCGTGCGCGGAGAGACCGGTAAGGCGGTCTCCAGGGAATTGGACCAGGGGAACGTGCGGGTAAGACTCGTCGAATATTCCGCGCGTTACAAGGCGGACCACTGGTGCTCAAAGGGGCACATAGTGCTCGTCATGGAAGGCGATCTGAGTGTCGAGCTGGAAGATGGAAGGATGTACGATTTGAAGGGAGATATGAGCATCCAGATCGGGGATAATGGCGCGCCGCACAGGGTTTATTCGAAGAACGGGGCGCGGGTTGTCATATTCGATTGACTCTTCGGGCAACGCGCTTTACATTCAGACGAATACTGCTGTCGCAATGAAGCCGCACGAGAATGGCGGCGAATTCTTGTGATGCGATTGAAATAACAACGGCATCACGTTGAATGAAGCGAGAAAGAGAGGCATGTACCAGGTTAGCTCGTTATTAGGGCGGTTTGTGCGGGTGCTTTATTGGCGCGTCGGTCTGGAAACGCTAATCTGGATCACGGCGCTGGTGTATCTCGCCATCCATAACCCTTACACGCAGACCGAATTCACTATATGTCCCCTCAGAAATCTGGGTTTTCACTACTGTCCCGGCTGCGGGCTTGGAAGAGCCGTTTCGTTTCTCCTTCACGGCGACATGGTACGGTCCGTGCAGACGCATATTCTCGGCATACCTGCAACCATCATGCTCTTCTACCGTACTTTCTCTTTGTTGAATAACGCGCTGAGGAACCGTCTTCTTCAGCCATCGGTTAATTAAACAAAGGAGTTGAAATGGCTAACATATTAGAGCTGATGCCGATGCTTCAGGGCGATGAACTGGCTTACGTCCAGAATGTAATCAAAGACATGAGCGAAGAGCAGGCGAGATTGTTCGCCGGTGTCTACAATGTCAGGAGAAAAGACCCGCAATTGGTACTTCTTCTCGCGGTACTCGGCTTCATCGGTATCGGGGGTGTCCACAGATTCGTGCTGGGACAGATCGGGATGGGACTCCTCTATCTTTTCACCTGCGGCCTTTGCCTGATAGGAACCATTGTAGACATGGTCAACCACAAACGGCTCGCGTTCGAACACAATGCCATGGTCGCGATGGAAGTCTCCAAAGTGGTCAAGGCATCAAATTGAAAGGCCAGCAGCGATGTTGAGCGAACGGCCGGTGAGCAGGCGGCTGAACTCCCAAAGCGGTTTCAAACTGCCGTGCCCTCGGAGCATGGCGATAGGCAGGAGCTGGAAGCCGCGGTGGAATTGAACCGGGTCGGGCGGGAAACCGTTCTCGCGACGCTCAGGCTGACGCAGTCGCTGCTCGAAAGGCACGGTCCGCGTATTGCTGGGACAAGACAATGTCTGAACGCCGCGGACCAGATCGCCGAAATGCTGAGGGTCCACTGCGACAAGGTAGTTGAAGAGCGTTTCGAAATGCATCCGGGTTCCTTCTGGAATGTCGGGAAGATCATGGCGGTGGCTTACCTGATTTCAGTGCTCCTTCTCTTTGCGGGCGAGTTTTTCACGTTTGTCTCGGTGGCCGTAGCCTTGGCTGGATTGGTCTACGGCGTCGTGATTTACGTCTTCAACGGCAGATGGTTCGACCGCTTTTTCCCGAAGGCCGACGGGTGCAACGTTTACGGAACTATCGAACCCGCCGGTGAGGTGAAGCAGCAAATCATACTTTCAGGCCATCACGACAGTCCGTATGTGGTGAGCTTCCTTCTGAACTGGAAGAGGCTGGCGCGCATCCGACTTATCCTGGCCATCCTGACTTACCTTGTTATGTTGGGGGTGAGCATCGTGGCAGCGATAGAGACTGCGTTGGGCGCGCCCGACGCGGTGCCGGTTGAAATGATAGCGGTCGTGGGCGTCCTCGGGCTTTTTTTCGTCGGTCCCCTTTATTCCGTGATTACACGCCTCCAGTCCCCGGGCGCGGGCGATAACCTGAACGCCACCGCCATGGCAATCACGGCTGCTGTCCACTTCAGCCTGAAGAGGAAGAAGGGAACCCCATTGAAACACACCCGCATCATAATCCTGAGTACGGACGGGGAGGAAGTCGGTATGCGGGGCGCCAGCGATTACGCGGAAAAGCACAAAGCCGACCTGCTGGCGGTTCCAACGTTTGTGTTCAACATGGACAGTATTTACGCGACTAAAGATCTCACGCTCCTCACTCGCGACAGGAATGGAACGTGCAAGCTGTCGGAGCGGATGGCGAGAGAATGCCACGAAATTGCCGCCGACCTCGGCTATTTCCCGAATATTATGCCGATACCTCCCGGCGGAGGAGGCACGGATGCAGCTGCGTTCGCGAAGATTGGAATCGAATCCACCTCCGTCATCGGGATTTCCGTGCACGGCATCGGAAACGAAACGGTATACCATACACCGCAGGATACCGTGGAACACATCGAACCGGAAGCCGTCGAGGCTGTGCTCGACATTGCTATCAACTACATTACGCGCAAGGACGAGGAAGGCGAATGAGCGGGAGCTAAAGGAGGAGCCGCGGTCGTCAAGGGAACTGTGCGGCTGCATCTTCTTCCGTTGATCCCCCATGTAAAACTCACCGCTCTGATTTTGTTTTTCGGATACCTCTGGGCAGGAAATGGAAAACTCTTTGCGGGAAAACGTCTTCAACGACAAATCTGCCAAACCCGATGGGAAGAGCGTGCTGAAAGCGCTCGGCAGAGCGGGGAATTGCTGGCTCGAGATAAGAAGATACGCCGAAGAGAGCTTCGGGCCGTTGACCGAAGAATGGAAATACTACAGTCCGAAATACGGTTGGACAATGAAGCTTCTATCGAAGAAGCGCAACCTCCTCTTCTTTGTGGCGATGGACGGAAGCTTTCGCGTCGCATTCGTTTTCGGGGACAAAGCGGCCGCGGCGATTAAGAAAAGCGACCTGCCGAAAGAGATAATTGATGAGATTCGAAACGCGAAGAAGTACGTGGAAGGGACGGGGTTGCGCCTGGAAGTTAAAGACGCGAAATCGGCCGCGATCATAAAGAGGCTGATACAGATGAAGGTCGAAAACTAACGTGCTGTCATTCTGTTAATCCCCCCCTGGGGTGTACGTCGATCGCCAGGAATTGGAAGAGAGGTGCGATATGTTCTGTCCGAATTGCAAAACCGAATACAGGCCGGGGTTCACCCGGTGCAGCGACTGCGGTTCCGAACTCGTTGATCGTCTGCCCGAAGAACCGCGACATGCCCACGACAGGAGAACCGACAATGTTAAACTGGTTCCTGTTCTTCAGACCAATGATCAATCCGACGTGCTCAGCATCAAGGTGGCACTCGATTCGGAAGGAATCGAATATATCCTGCAGGGCGAAACACTCTCCGGTTTCCGCCGATCTGATCCTGTGGTCCTGCTCGTCAGTCAGGACGACGTTGAGAGGGTCAGGACACTGCTGGCGGGAATCAGACTCAATTACTCGAATCAGACATTCAACACGAAGAAGAATCGGTAGCGGACGCTCGGCGACGACCCTTGGTTCATGACATAGCGCTTCATCGCTGCCCCTTCCGGCGACGTGGGGGGTAATTGATTTCACGCGCCCGCCCGGATTACTGGTCGAGCCGGGTGGCACAAACTTCACGGGACTATTTCATCAATATCATCTTCTTCACGCTACGGTATTGTCCTGCCTCGATACGATAGAAGTAGACTCCGCTCGGCAGCCTGGAGCCGTCGAATTGTACCGTGTACTCGCCGGGCTGCCTGGTACCATTCACCAGACTTGCCACTTCCTGACCGAGTACGTTGTAGACCTTTAATGTCACATAGCTAATAGCTGATAGCTCATAGCTAATCGCTGTTGCCGGATTGAACGGGTTCGGATAGTTCTGGCTCAGCGCGTAATCGTGCGGAAGGGCTCTGTCTTTCTTCTCGACTACCGGGAGCAATCGCCCCTGGGTTGTGGGAGAGATCGTATCTCTCGCGGCGATGTACGCACAAACGACCTGATACTCGGTGATTCCGGTATATATCTTAGTATCCGTGACGGTGATGCCGCCCACTTGAGGGCTCACAAAACTATTCAGCATGAGGAGGACAAACTCGTTAGATGCTACGGAATATGTCTTCTGCAAATCGATCGGCACTCCGCCGACGGTCACGGATTTCAACCTTGATCCGGCGGGCTGATCGGGTGCATAGGTGTAAGCCATGCCTGAAACCTGGATTTGAAACTCGTCGTTCAGGTCCAGCGTCCCGACGGAGAATTCCAGCGCCTTCCATATATCGGCTCCGGTCAGCTTATAAGTTGCCATCTGGTAGCCGAGCCCGTTCGTGGTGTTGAACCCGTATCCGACCATTCTGAACACATCCGCACCGACAATCGGGCCGTGGTAGAGAGGCTGAGCAATCGACCCGCCCGCTGTTATGGCGATGTCCGTTTTCATCGAGTCACGGAACGCATCCGTAATCAGGTTTCCGGCCGGCGTGTCGCGCATCTTGGAGCCCGGGATAGGTTCCGAAATTTCACCGAAGTCTTCCGTAGCGTACCCGATTTTTTCCGTGTAGAATTGTTGACCCAATCCCTCTTCCACCAGTGCCAGAACCGCGTCTACCGTCGCCTTGACGGTTGGATCTTCCTGTATCGAATTATCAAGGTGGATAAGCTGATAATCCAACAGCCTTACTTTTCCTGATCTGACTGTCAGCCGGAGTTTTCCGACGTACTCGTAAAACGCGCCGGCCTGTACGATCCATGTAGTATCGCCGGCAGGATTAACGACGGGGACGGGCTCGTCAAGTACGTAGTGGTCGTGTCCGCCGACTATCACGTCGATGCCGGGAACATTGGCAGCGACCGCTTCGTCGTAATACTCACCGAGGTGCGACAGAAGAATCACCACGCTGCAGCCGTGATTCTTCAAAGAGTCCACCATCACCGCCGCGGTTTCAACAAAGTTCGTGTCGACGAAGATAGGCGCCGGTTGAGAAAGGACATTCGTTTCGGGAGTCGTGAGCCCGAAAATTCCGACCTTCAACGTCCCGTATTGCTTGATTGTAAAAGGCACGACCATATTCTTCAGGGCCACCGATGTATCCGCAGGATAGATCAAGTTCGCCGACAGGATTGGAAACAGTCCATCGGCCGATGAAGCGGTTGAGAGGGCCCCCTCGAGCGTCGCGGGCGTAAGATCGAACTCATGATTGCCGAGTGTCATGGCATCCAGTCCCATTTGCCTGAGTAGTGTCAGTTCCGGCACACCAAAAGTAGAGTTGTATACCGGATCTCCGATTGAGTAGTCGCCGGCATGCAAGAATAGGACATTCGAGTCGGCATTCCTGACAGCCGCCACTTCGGTCGCGAGCCTGGCGATTCCACCTATTGTGCCGGACAGATCGGCGGCTCTGGGACCGAGCGGGGCCAGACATGAATGTGTGTCGTTAACGTGGAGTACGGTTATTGTGTCTGTTTGTGCGACCGCAGCCGCGGAGAATATGAGGGTGGCCAGCACGATTCGAGAGAGTGCGGTTTTCAACATGATTTTCCCGTTCCGATTTTCTTGAGCATGATATTTCAATTTCCCATTCCTAAGTTTCCGCATTTGAGACCTCCGGTTTATGCGCCATAATTCTAACCTGAAGTCCCAAGTCGGTGGTCACCTGGGGGTCACGTTTTTGTCAAAGTTCCGTCGTTTGGGAACGATTATTCTCCTCCAGGGCTTCTGCGCTGATGACGAAGATGGGCTGGGTACTCTCGAGTAACCTGTGTCCGGGGACGGGATCCACAGGGCTTTTAGCTCGTTTTCCGGCGGATATCGACGAAAAATATGGGATTGAACGTAAGGTCGGGTGGCAATGGGCCCCTTCTCGCTTCCTTGATTCTTGGGGGCTCCGAGCCTATATTTTTAGGCAAAATTCACGAAACAGCAAGATTTATGGGAGATTATGGCTACTACCACTGAATTCAGACCAGGGTTGACGATCCGTTATAACAACGATCTGTGGACGATTGTAGAGTTTCAGCACGTAAACCCCGGCAACTGGCGGGCATTTGTTCGCGCGAAGATGAGAAACCTCAAGACCGGACAGGTAATCGAGAACAGGTTCCGGGCGGGCCAGGACATAGAAGTGGTCAGGATTGAGCAGCGCACCTACCAATACCTCTACCGGGACGGCGACATGCTGGTATTCATGGATAACGATACATACGACCAGATCCATGTACCGGAAGACGTCGTCGGTGAGGGAAGCAAGTTCCTGAAGGAGAACGAGAACGTACAGATTTTCTTCAACGGCACCGAGATTACGGCCGTTGAGATTCCGATTTTCGTGAGTCTCAGGGTCGTGGAAACGGAGCCGGGCATGAAAGGCGACAGCGTCAACAACGTCATGAAGCCCGCCAAGATGGAAACAGGCGCGACAGTAAACGTTCCGCTGTTCGTCAACGAAGGAGAACTCCTTAAGGTTGACACGCGCAACGGCGCCTACGTGGAACGCGTGAAGTAAACCAACCGGAGAATCCAATCGAGGCGCTTGAGCGGCGGATTCCACCGGCTTTTCCCTATGATATGAAGAGTGCCCGTGAACGGGATTGTACCTCGACACCTTAGCATCGGAGACCAAATGGACCTGAACTACATCAAGAAGCTCGTCAAGCTTGTGGACGAGAGCGGGGTAGACGAAATAGAGATTGAGGAGGAGGGGGGAAAGATACGGGTGAGCAAATCCCGTCATAATTCTTCCGCGGCTCCGGTCTACCTGCCTCAATACATTTCGCAGCCTCCGTTACCACCGCAGCCGGCCGCTGAACAGAAGGCAAATCCCGGTCCCGCGGCGGAAGCAGTCTCCGTCCCGAAAGCGGAAGAAAAGAAATACCACGAGGTCCGCTCACCGATAGTCGGGACATTCTATAGCGCCCCCGCACCCAATGCGGATCCTTACGTCCAGATCGGCTCGAGCGTCCAGGAAGGCACTATCCTCTGCATCATCGAAGCGATGAAACTTATGAACGAGATCGAATCGGACAAGGCCGGCAAGGTGGCACAGATACTGGTCCAGAACGGGCAGCCGGTCGAGTACAACCAGCCGCTTTTCCTGGTAGAACCCGCATGACTCCTGGAATAATAGCGAGCACAAAAGGATATTAAAATTCTAAACTCTAAATCCGAAATTCTAAACAATATCAAAATCCAAAATTCGAAAGTGGAGGAGTCCTACTTTTGAATTTCTGTGATTCGGATTTCTTTAGAGTTTCGAATTTTGGTTTTAGGATTTTTGCCCCGACTTTGAATATTTATCTGTCAGAAATCACGGGACTTAGTTGTTTAATAAGATACTGATTGCAAACAGGGGCGAAATCGCGCTTCGGATTATCAGGACTTGCCGGGAGCTTGGCATCAAGACCGTGGCGGTCTATTCCGAAGCGGATCGCGATTCGTTGCATGTCCGGTTCGCGGACGAAGCCGTCTGCATCGGCCCGCCCCCCAGCCGCGAAAGCTACCTCAATATACCGCGCATCATCGCCGCCGCGGAGATCACGAACGCTGACGCGGTGCATCCCGGCTACGGCTTTCTGTCAGAGAACGCGAAGTTCTCCGAAATATGCGAGAGCAGCGGGATAAAGTTCATCGGCCCCAGGCCTGAAATGATTACTTCGATGGGCGACAAGGCTTCCGCGAAAGACACGATGCGCAAAGCCGGCGTGCCGGTGGTCCCGGGGAGCGACGGCGTTATCGACGACCCGAAGACGGCCAAGGAAGTCGCCGCATCGGTCGGTTACCCGGTAATAATTAAGGCGACCGCCGGCGGGGGCGGAAAGGGGATGAGACTCGCCTGGAACGAAGAGGAATTTGACAGGCAGTTTCAAATGGCGCGGACCGAAGCCGAGGCCGCGTTCGGAAACGCCGGCGTTTACATCGAGAAGTACGTTGAACAACCGCGACATGTGGAATTCCAGGTGCTCGGGGATCAGTACGGCGAAGTGATCCATCTCGGCGAGCGCGAGTGCTCGATACAGAGAAGGCACCAGAAACTGATCGAAGAGTCGCCGTCCCCGATCGTCGATCCGGAGCTGCGCGAGAAAATGGGCGCGGCCGCGGTGAAGGGGGCGAAGAGCGTCAGGTATGAAGGCGCCGGCACCATCGAATTCCTCGTCGACAAGTACAAGAATTTCTATTTCATGGAGATGAACACCCGTATACAGGTCGAGCATCCGGTCACCGAGCAGGTCACCGGCTTCGATCTCGTCAGGGAGCAGATAAACATCGCGGCCGGTTCGAAGGTCAGCAAGAAAAAGTTGAAACAGACCGGGCACGCGATCGAATGCCGTATTAACGCGGAAGACCCGTACAAGGATTTCCGTCCGAACCCGGGAACGATCACCGGCTTCCATATCCCGGGCGGCTACGGAGTGAGGACCGATTCGCATGTGTACGTCGGTTACAAGGTCCCGCCGTACTACGATTCCCTCCTGGCGAAACTCATAGCCTTCGGCTCGACACGGGAGGAAACGATCGACAGGATGTACAGGGCTCTTGAAGAATTTGTAGTGGAGGGGGTCGCTACAACGATTCCTTTCCACATGAAAGTGATGAAAGACGAACGCTTCAGGAAAGGAGAGTTCGACACTCACTTCCTGGATTCCTTCAACTTCGCAGACTAAAGGAAAGAAAATCCCAGACTCTAAATCCGAAATTCCAAATAATTTCCAATTATTGAAGTCTAAGGCATCGAATTTCCCGATTTTGCATTTTGGATCTCATTTAGAGTTTAGCATTCAGAGTTTTTACCATTTAAAGGAGATGTCATGGAATTTCCCTCTAACCTGAAGTACACTAAAGATCATGAATGGCTGCGCGTCGAGGGGGGTACCGGCGTGGTAGGGATTACCGAATACGCGCAGGGCGAACTCGGCGACGTCGTTTTCGTAGAACTGCCCGCGGTCGGAACGAAGCTCCAGCAGGGGAAGCAGTTCGGAACCATCGAGGCTGTCAAGACGGTTTCGGATCTTTTCGCCCCGGTGACCGGCGAGATCGTCGAGATCAACGAGGCGCTCAAGGACTCACCGGAAGTCGTCAATAAGGAACCTTACGGCGGCGGCTGGATGGTGAAAGTGAAGATTGCCGATGCTGCCGAGCTGAACAGCCTCCTTGACGCGGCTAAGTACGGCGAGATGGTAGGAAAATAGTATGTAGTATGGAGTATGTAGTAGGCAGTGTAAGACCCGATGCTCCCGGTTTGACTACCTACTACTTTCTGCTTACTGCCTACTGATAAAACGGAGAATCAAAAATGCCTTATTATCCGAATACCGATGACGACCGGCGCGACATGCTGGCGGCAATCGGGGTCAGGGATTTCGAAGAACTCATAAAGGACATTCCTCAGGAAATCAGGTTGAAAGGTGACCTGAAGATTCCTACCGCCATGAGCGAATACGAAGTGACAAAGCACCTCGCGTCGCTTGCTAACAAGAATATCAACACATCGGATGCCGTCTCGTTTCTCGGCGCCGGCGCCTATGACCATTTCATCCCGTCGGCGGTAGGCGCGCTCCTCGGCAGGTCGGAGTTCTATACGGCCTACACGCCGTACCAGGCTGAAGTAAGCCAGGGTACGCTGCAGGCTATCTACGAATACCAGACGATGATTTGCCGCCTGACGGGCATGGACGTTTCCAACGCGTCGCTGTATGACGCCGGCAGCGGGCTCGCGGAAGCGGCTCTCATGGCGGTGGCGCATACCGGCCGGAAGAAAATAATCGCCGCACATCCGGTTCACCCTCTTTATTTGCAGGTCGTTCGGACCTACGTGCATGGCCAGGGCTTTGAGATCGTCGAAGTCCCCGCGCGGGATGGCATCGCCGACATCGACGCTGTGAAGAAGGCGGTCGACGACAACACTGCCGCGGTTATGGTACAACAGCCGTCTTTCCTCGGCACGCTCAGCGATGTCTTTGCTCTCGGCGAGATCGCGCATGCCGCGGGGGCACTTTACGTCGTCGACGCGTCTCCGGTCTCTCTCGGGCTCCTCGCCCCTCCGGGCGAATACGGCGCGGACGTCGTCGTGGGAGAAGGCCAGTCGCTCGGAATTTCTCAGAGTCTCGGCGGACCCTTCCTCGGGATCTTCGCCGTCAGGGAGGCGCTCATCCGGCGTCTTCCCGGAAGGCTGGCCGGGGTAACCGTCGACACGGAAGGGGCCCGCGGCTTCGTGCTGACGCTGCAGACCCGCGAACAGCAGATCAGGCGCGAGAAGGCGACTTCGAACATCTGCACCAACGAAGGGCTGATGATGCTTGCTTCCACTATTTATATGTCGCTAATGGGCAAGCAGGGAATCATGGAAGTCGCCGAACAGTCGGGCTCGAAGGCGCATTACCTGGCCGACCAGATCGCGAAGATTCCCGGCTTCGGCCTGAAGTACAAGCAGCCCTTCTTCAACGAGTTTCTGGTTTCGACTCCCGTTCCCGCGCGGCGCATTGTCGAAGGAGGCCTGTCGAAGAAGATTCTCGCGGGCCTCGACGTGGAGACGCTGCATCCTTCCGAGAAGGGGCTCCTCGTCGCCGTGACCGAGAAGCGTACGCGCGCCGAGCTCGACGAGTACGTAGGTTTCCTGAAGACTTTTGTGAAGTGATAGTGACAACTTTGCTAAGGTTTGGGTTCTGGCTGGTTCAACCATTGCCCAGTGCGGTGAAGGAGCTGAACTCCCCGGCTGGGTTCGGGAGTGTAACTCCCTCACAACTTACAGAACCCGGAGTCGGTTCGGAAGTATAACTCCATCACAGCTGGAGACAAGATTTATTTGGAGCTTGGTGTTTGAGATTTGGAAATTATTTGAGATATGGATAAAATCTTAATCCTCGATTTCGGTGCGCAGTACACGCAACTTATTGCGCGCCGCGTCCGCGAGCTGAACGTCCTCAGCCTCGTGGAGAACTTCGATTTCCCGTATGAGAAGATCAAAGAGCTGGCGCCGAAGGGGATCATCCTGTCGGGCGGGCCCTCGAGCGTGTACCAGGTCGGGGCACCGCTTCCCGACAAGAGGATTTTTGATTCCGGGATCCCGATCCTCGGGATCTGTTACGGCCTGCAGGTTATTGCTTACCTGCTCGGCGGTGAGGTGGACAGATCGGCGCACCAGGAGTTCGGCAAGGCGCTTCTCGTCGTCGACGATTCAAAAGACCTCCTGCACGAGATAGGCGACGTATCGAAGGTCTGGATGAGCCACGCCGATAAAGTCACGAGGCTGCCGCAGGGCTTCGTCTCAATCGCGCACACGGACAATTCACCGGTTGCGGCGGTCAAGTCGGAGAAGAGGAAAATCTACGGCGTGCAGTTCCATCCGGAAGTCGTACACACCGCGAAAGGGAAGGAAATACTCGGCAATTTCGTTTCGAGAGTCTGCGGATGCACCGCCGACTGGCAGCCCGGGAATTTCATCGAAGAGACGATCCGGGATATCAAATCCAGGATCGGAAACGAGAAAGTTATCTGCGCGTTGAGCGGCGGTGTCGACTCTGCCGTGGCGGCCGTTCTAATCCACCGCGCCATCGGCGGGCGGCTCCACGCCGTTCACATCGACAACGGTGTGATGCGGAAGGACGAGAGCAGGAACGTGGTGGAGTATTTCAGGAAGAATTTCGATATGAACCTCCACTATATCGACGCCTCGGACGCGTTCCTGAAAAAGCTTCACGGGGTCACGGACCCGGAGAAGAAAAGGAAGATCATCGGCAATACCTTCATAGAGTTCTTCGAGAAGATCGCGCACGACATAAAAGACGTCAGGTTCCTCGCGCAGGGAACTCTTTACCCTGATGTGATCGAGTCACAATCGCACAAAGGGCCGTCGGCGAAGATAAAGACCCACCACAATGTTGGGGGGCTGCCTGAAGTGATGAAGCTGGAATTGATAGAGCCTTTCCGTCTTTTGTTCAAAGACGAGGTCAGGGAAGTCGGCCGGGTGCTCGGCATTTCCGAGGATATTATACAGAGGCATCCATTCCCCGGCCCCGGACTCGCAGTGAGAATACTCAGCGGCGTTACACCGGAGAAGCTGGAAATCCTCCGCCAGGCGGATGACATATTCATTGAAGAGATCAGGAAGTACGGAATATACAAGGACATATGGCAGGCATTTGCAGTCCTGCTCCCCGTCCAGTCGGTCGGGGTAATGGGAGACGAACGGACGTACGAGTACACGATAGCCCTTCGGGCGGTGACGAGCGAGGACGGGATGACGGCCGACTGGTCACAGATACCGTACGAGCTCCTGGCGAAGGTGTCCAACCGGATCATCAATGAAGTCCGCGGTGTGAACAGGGTTGTTTACGACATAAGCAGCAAACCGCCGGCAACCATCGAATGGGAGTGATTCTTTGCCCGCAACGGCTTATTTTCCGTTGAGGAGATAATCTATAAGATGGGATTGTCAGAGAGATCAAGCGAATCGGTAAAAATCCTGGTTGATGAGGCGGTCGGCTTCCTCGGAGACGACAAGCCACTGCACGCGATGCAGATTCTCAGGAGGGTAATATCGGACGATCCCGAATATACCGAGGCCTATCTCAAGCTCGCAGAGATTTACATAGGTTTGCACAACTACCCCGCAGCCGAGAAATTGCTGACGGAGGGGCTGGGAAGAATTCCGGATGAATACAAGCTCGTGTACGCCCTCGGCAGCCTGTACTTCAACCTCGGCGAAATGGAACGTGCTCTCCCTCTGCTGAGGAAGCTCGACTCGTGGCGCAACCCGAGTGTGCACCTGGCGCTGGCCACCATCTTCCTCGAAGAGGACGAGTTCGAGGAAGCCGGTTCCGAAGTCAAGCTTGTCCTCAAAGGCGACGCGAAATATCCAGACGCGAACGGGATGCTCGGCAGGATTTATCTGAAACAGAAGAATTTTCCCAATGCCATAAAGTATCTGAAACGGGAGCTCGCCCTAAATGAGTCTTCCGTCGAATTCCGGCTCGACCTGGCGACGGCGTTTTATTTGCTGGGCGACATGCGCGAGGCACTTGAGGAGTTCACGCTTCTTATCGACACGGACCCCGATTTCTTCCCGGGCTGGCTAATGTGCGGTAAGATACTCCTCGACCTCGGCAGGCCGGGCGAATCCGAGTTCTACCTGACACGGGCGCTCAACCTGAACCCCAGGAGCGCCGAAGTCCTTCAAGCTCTCGCCAACCTTTACAACACAATCGGTGAAGTCGAGAAAGCGCGCACGATCTTCGACGAACTTGCCGAAGCCGGCGCTATCATAGAGGACGATACCGACACGCTCGAACGCATTTCACGAATCAGCAGGAAGCGGAACAGACACTGAACATGAGGCTCGTCTCCCTGTTTCTAGTGTTGCTCCTTGCATCTGCTGCGTTTTCACAGACGACATTCAACCAGACCGACGAAACCAATTATACCCTCGGCCTCCAGAGCTTCAGGCAGGGAGATTATTCGACGGCAATGCAGTACTTTCGCCAGGTTATGGACGATTCGTTGAACCAGCGCTCGGCGGAAGCCTTCTACTACGGCGCGAAGAGCCTGTTCAATCTCAGAAGATATGAAGAATCGGCCGCCATCGTCGACACATTCCTCCTCCGTTTTCCTGCCGACGGGCACAAATATGACATGGTATATATCCGGGGGGCGAATTACTACGAGATGGGGAAGTACCCGAGGGCGGCGGCTCAGTTCGTCGCAGCGACCGACTCTTCTGACAACCAGGTGGTCAGGGACCAGGCGGTCGCAAGCCTCCACTCGCTTGTGAGCTCAAACCTTACCTTTCCCGATATCCAGAGCCTGTTCGAAATGTGTCACTCCAGACTGTCGTCCGTCACGGTCGCGATCGGTTTCGCCAGGCGAGCGTACTTCTCGGATAAGCTCGGCGACGCCCAACGGGTGCTGGAAGAGTTTTCCCAACGGTATCCGCAGCCGGGCATCGGCAGCGGCGAAGTCGGGAGGTGGATAAACAGGATCGCCGCGGACAGTTCGCTGAGCCATTCGCCCATCAAGATCGGAGCTATCCTCCCGCTCGAATACGGGAGCGGGGTGGGCGACAGGCTCCTTCTCGGAATACAGCTTGCTCTCGACAATTATAACTCGACTGCCGTGACGAAGGTCGGCCTGGTGCTGAAGAATTATTCCGGCGTGATGCCGAACCTCTTCTCCGACATGATCTCGCTGGCGGGAGACCAGAGCGTCAAGGCGGTCATCGGACCGGTCTACAGCGGCGAGGTCTCGGCCCTCGCGAAGATCGCCAACCAGAACAAGATCCCCATGGTTTCTCCGACGGCGACGCAGGTCGGACTCACGAAAGGGAATCCGTACGTCTTTCAGGCCAACCCCGATTTCAAAACAAGAGCCGTCGCGATGGCGGATTACGCAGTGAACGTGCTTCATGAAAAAAGGATCGCGATCCTGGCACCGTCAGACACGTACGGTAAGATGATCTCCGAATACTTTGCGGAACGGCTCGACTCCCTGGGCGTGGTTCCGGTTTCGGTCGCCTACTTTGAAAGCGGGTCCACAGACCTTGCGGAGCCGATAGGTCAGATCAAAGCAGCAGCCGCCCTCTCCTCCCCCGAGCCCTACGTCAACATCGGGACGCTGAACCAGCAACAGCAGGCGAGGATCAAACCATTTGTTCCGGCTGCCTTTGCCGACTCGATAGGAAATTCAAATCTCAGTATCGATGCATATGACCTCTTCGGGCCGGCTGCGATCCGGATGGCTGATTCGCTGGGGATCCCCGAGACACTGAGGGATTCGCTGGGAGTCTTCGACGCCCTTCGGTCGCTCGACGGGATATTCATTCCGCTAACATCCTCGAAGGATATCGGTGTAATCGGGGCGCAACTTGCGTATTACAATGTCAAGGCGCAGCTCCTCGGCACTGACGACTGGTACGAGCAGAACCAGCTTTCCAACAACGATCTCTATGTCGACGGAGTTATTTTCTGCAGCGACACATATTTCAATACCAATTCTCCGGCTTACACCGCCGCGACCGATTCTCTTTCGCAGATATCCGACGTGGAGTTCGACAGGACAATTTCGTACGGGTACGACCTGGCAAACGCGCTCCTGAATGCGATCAAGTCGGGCAGTACTACAAGGGCATCTATGGAAACCGCGCTCAAGTCGGAAACGTATATCGGTCTGCATTCGATGATCTCCTTTGATAAGGATAATTGCAACCGGTATTTGCATATCCTACAGTTCAAGAGCGGAAACATGATTGATCTCGGTGAGGTGAAATGAGTTAGGAGCGGGTCAGGTACCGCCGCACGGTCTTGGATTTCAACAAAAGCAGGGGGCTGCAATGTCTGAAAAATCAAGAGCAACAGAAGCAACCAGGCGCACACTGCGCGAGTGGCCGGAAAGCGAAAAGCCGCGGGAGAAACTCCTTTCCCACGGCGCTACCAAGCTAACCGATGTCGAACTAATGGCAATACTCCTCAGGACGGGGACCAGGACAAAATCCAGCTCGCGCACGGCGATCGACGTGGCGAGGGAACTCCTGATGTCATTCGACAATTCGTTATCCCTTCTATCAATGAGGGATGCACTCGAACTCTCCAACATAGCCGGTATAGGGAGCGTGAAGGCGATCACTCTTGCGGCGGCGTTTGAAATCGGCAGGAGGATGCAGAACACACCCGCAGGTGACACGCCGCTTCTCAACAATCCTGAGGCTGTCCACAAGTTCATCATGCGCGATTTTGCCGGCGAGAGGCGGGAAGTCTTCAAAGTAATCGCCCTCAGCACTTCCGGCAGGGTGAAGCGGGTCAAGACTATGACGGAGGGGACTTTGAGCGCGAGCCTCGTCGATGCGCGGGCGGTGTTCAAGTTCGCGATACTCGAAGACGCGGCGAGCATAGTCGTCGTGCACAATCATCCGAGCGGCAAGCTAGACCCAAGCAAGGAAGACATCCAGATAACGAAGGATCTGGTCTACTCAGGTGAGTTCCTCGACATTCCTGTCCATGACCACCTTATCGTCGGCCCGACGGGTTACCTGAGCATGAAGAACGCGGGGTATGTGTGATGGAAAGTCAAAAGTCAAAAGGCAAAGGTCAAAAGTCGGTGGCGGTGGTCGAGTTGACATCGGCGGATTGCCGATTGCGCATGAATCGCGGGGTCGTAGCGCCAGTCGCGAGTGAACTGATCAGAAGGCCCGTTTTCAGCAGCGAAAACGTGCAGACAGCCGGAAGTGACATCTCGTTTGGCGAAGCCGTGCTCTTTCCCGGCACACAGGCTGCAGCCGCGCGAGATGGGCGTTCTGGCTGCCCTGGGCCGGGACGGAAGTGATCGGTGCGCTGCCTCAAGGTGGGGTCGTGGCCTCTACCGGCAATGAGCTGGTGCCGCCCGGTGGGGCTTTGGCCGCGGGCCAAATCTACGACATCAATACCTACACCATAGCAGCCGCGGTTGCCGACTGCGGCGCCCGGCCATCTCCTACGGCATCCTTCCCGATGAAAAGGAAGCAATGGCAACGATGCTGCAAAAGATGGCCGAAGAGTGCGACATGATTCTGGTGAGCGGCAGCACCTCTGCCGGCGTCGGAGACATGATCTTTCAGGTCCTGGACGAGATCGGCGAGCTGATATTTCACGGCGTGAACCTCAAGCCGGGCAAGCCCACCATCTTCGGCCTGATCAATGACAAGCCCTGCCTGGGTCTGCCCGGCTATCCCACCAGCGCTCTAACCGTCTTCTCCTGCCTTGCCGCGCCGGCCATTCGTGCCGCTTTAGGCCAGAAGCATTCCCGAAAAAGAGTGACCGGACGGCTCTCCGGGCCGCTGCGATTCGATGGCCGCCGCCAGATGCTGGCCGTGGGCTTATCGGGCGAACTGGTCTATCCCGTGGACAAGGGAAGCGGCTCCATCACCACTCTGGCCGGAGCGGATGGCATTATCGACATCCCTGTGGGAGTCGAGTATCTGGAGAAGGGCGAGAAGGTAGAGGTGGAGCTATTTAGTGAGAACGAGCCTGCCGATCTGGTGGTGGCGGGCGAAAACGCACTCCTCCTGGAGCAGTTGGCAGAAGGGCGCCCTGGCGCATAATGCTTTTAAATAGCGGCTCGGTGCGAGCCCGCTTCTACCTGGAGGACGG
>CAWEBD010000129.1:0-10579 GCA_963806435.1 uncultured Bacteroidota bacterium | reverse complement strand
CTCTATTCGGGTCAGGATTACCGTCTCTCCGCGTTTGTTCCACTCTTCCGCGTCGGGCGCGTTGAAGACGACTCGTCCCGTCGCCGCGCCGGGGCCGGCGTTCAGACCCTTTGCGAGGAGCCTGCCACCCTTCACCGCTGCATCTTTCTCCTTGAGATCGAACACCGGTCGAAGGAGTTGGTTCAGCTGATCCGGCTCGACTCTGTTGATCGCGTCTTTTTCACTGATGAGCTTTTCTTCCACCATATCGACCGCCATCTTGATCGCGGCAAAGGCCGTCCGCTTTCCGACGCGGCACTGGAGCATGTAAAGCGTGCCTTCCTGGATGGTGAACTCTATGTCGTTCATGTCTTTGTAGTGCTTCTCGAGCGTCTTGCGGATCTTCTCGAGCTTTCCGTAGATCTTCGGGTTTGCCTTCGCGAGTTCCGAAATCGGGATCGGAGTCCTTGTACCGGCGACCACATCTTCTCCCTGCGCGTTCATCAGGTACTCGCCGTAGAACTTGTTCGTCCCGGAAGCGGGGTCACGGGTGAAGGCGACACCGGTTCCGGAGGACTCGCCCATGTTCCCATATACCATTGCGACAACGCTCACCGCTGTCCCCCATGACTCCGGTATGTCATACATTTTCCGGTAAGCGATCGCGCGGTCGTTGTTCCACGAACCGAACACGGCACTAATCGCTCCCCAGAGCTGCTGCATCGGATCTTCGGGGAAATCATTTCCGGTCTTTTCTTTAATCGCCTTTTTGAACTCAACGACGAGATCCTTAAGATCCTGCGCCGTAAGTTCCGTGTCATTGTGTACACCCTTCTCGTGTTTCTTTTTCTCGATTATCATTTCAAAAGGATCGATCTCATCCTTATGAGTAGGCTTCAATCCAAGGACCACATCGCCGTACATCTGGACGAACCGGCGGTACGCATCGTATGCAAACCTCGGGTTGTTAGTCTTCTTCGCCAGGCCCTCGACGACCACGTCGTTGATCCCGAGGTTCAGAATCGTGTCCATCATCCCGGGCATTGACGCGCGGGCACCCGACCTCACTGAAACGAGGAGCGGATTCTTTTTGTCTCCGAACTTCGCTCCTACCGATGTCTCCAGGCGCTTCATTGCCTTCACGACCTCATCCTTCAGAGACTTCGGATATGATCTCTTGTTGGCATAGTAATATGTGCAGACTTCCGTGGTGATGGTAAATCCCGGAGGAACGGGCAGGCCGATATTGGTCATTTCGGCGAGGTTCGCCCCCTTCCCGCCGAGGAGATTTTTCATCTCGGCCTTTCCGTCCGCCTTCCCGTTACCGAAGAAATAGACGTACTTTTCTTTACTCATTTGTTAACCTCCATGTGCATAGTTTTCTTTGTTATGATTGTTTGACAGACAGGAAGCGAACAGATCAAGCACTCCGCGCGAAAACGGATTTTCAAATTGAATTCTCTCCGGATGCCATTGTACCGAGACAATTCTGCTCGGCAAATCATCGTTTCCTTCGATAGCCTCAACAGTCCCGTCTTCCGCTCTCGCGGCGACTCTCAGGCCGCTGCCGATTCTGTCGGCCGCCTGATGGTGCGCGCTGTTCACTTCACCGCTTTCTTGTCCAATGTATTCCATAAGGTGCGAGCCTCCTATGAGTCTGACACCATGGTATCTATCTTCATCTTTCGATAAAGCCTCGTGATTTCTGCCGTAGTATTTTTCCAGGTCGAGCACAAGTGTTCCGCCGAAGTACACGTTCAAGACCTGCAGGCCGCGGCAGACTCCCATAATGGGCAGGCGTTCACTTAAAGCAATGTCAATCAGTTTGAATTCCACTCCGTCGCGTTCGGAATTGATGTGCACGGTCTCGTCGGACCAGTCTCCGTACAATTCCGGCGTGACGTCTTCTCCTCCGGTCAGGAGGAGTGCGTCACATCCATCAAGGTCACTTTCCATTCCCTGAGTCAGGACGACAACCTCCGAGTCTGGTATTCTCCTCAGGTATGCACGGTACATATCGTTCTTCTCGCCGCAGTCTGAAATTCCGATCTTACGCATAAACGCCCCCGAAGACACGGCCCAAGGCGCTGTCGATGTGCTCTTCTCCAAAATTCACGACGGCTGTTTCGTTCACCGCGTAAATGCGCTTAACATCGTCGAGCTGCGACAGCTCCTCATCCTGAAAAATCCTGACCGCATCCTTCGCCGTGGTTATCGCAACGATGTCTTCATTCCCTTCGAAGATCTCGTCGATGTCATACTCGTCATACCAGTGATGATCACGAAAGCTCTTGCGTGCGACGACATTGCCGCCCAGCAAACCGGCGCCTTCGAAGAACTGCTGAGGGTTCGCGATGCCGCAGAAGGCGACGACTTCCTTGTTATGCAGCATTCCAAATGAATGATGCACGCCGGCATGATCACGGAGATCAGAGACAGCGTAACTCACTCCGGCAACAGGAGCCCCGGAGTACTTACTGAGCCGTTCCGAGTAGTTTCCTCCGGCCGGAAAGACTGAATGTGCCGTCAAGACAATCAGGTCCGCCCGCCTGATACGCCGCTTCGAATCTCTAAGGTTTCCAGCTGGCAGATAATTGTCTTCCAGATCATATAGCGACTGTTTCATCAATACAAAATCGAGGTCACGGTGAAGTTCTCTGTTCTGCAGGCCGTCGTCGAGGACAAATGCATCGGCGCCAAATTTTTCAAGTACTGCAAGTCCGGCCCGGTGCCGGTCCGCAAGAACGGCGACAGGGACCGCAGGAAAATTCATGGATATGAGCGCCGGCTCGTCTCCGAGCATCCGGATATCCGCTTCGGCCCCGCGGTCCGGGCAGGCGATGACAAGCTCGTCGGTCAGCCGCTTGTAACCCCTTGAAAGAACGGCGGGCTTCTTACCGGAAGCCAGCAACTTTTCAACCAGAAGCATAACAAACGGGGTTTTTCCCGAACCACCAACCGATATATTTCCGACCGATATGACCGGTACGGGTAATTTTTTCACACTCAACAACCCGCTGTCATAGCCGAAGTTACGAACGGCAACTCCGCCGCCGTACAGGGCGCTAAAAGGGAGCAATATGTTTCTTATGCCTCCGCTCATCGCTTCATATCGCCTTCAGAATAAGCTCCGCTGCCCGGTCAGACGCACCTTTTCCACCGAGCACAACCCTGAGGTCGGCATAGCTGCGCCTGATTTTATCCACCACGTCTTTCCTCGTGAAGATATCCCTTCAATATCTCTGCAGCCCTCGAAGGGGTAAAATCATCCTGGACAAGTTCTTCGACAATCTTCTTCCGCGCCACGATGTTGACCAGTGAGATCGACTCCACCTTTACGAGCATGCGGCCGATGAAATAGTTGAGCCAGCTCGTCTTATATACGACCACCATCGGTAGATCGTGCAGGGCGGCTTCAAGAGTGGAAGTCCCGCTCTTAATCATTCCAGCGTCCGATGAGCTCATCAGCAAATCCGTATCGTGGCTGAGGTGGACGCTGACACCCGAATCCTTCACGATCTTTTCGTACACATCATTATCAATTCCCGGAGCACAGCCAATGACAACATCAAGCTCTGTACCAAAAGACAACAAGCTCTGCTTCAGAAGCTTGACAGATTCAAGCATCGTCGGCAAGATACGGTTAACCTCCTGCAGCCTGCTTCCCGGAAGAAGTGCAAGCATCCTTGCACCGCCCTTAGCCGAATGGGAGTCACGGAAACTTTGGATTTCAGTTCCGTCGTAATAGCGCATTTCATCCAACAGCGGATGACCGACAAAATGAGCGTCGATCCCCTCCTGCTTATACATCTCTTCTTCAAATTTGAATATCGTGAGCATCAGGTCGACGGTCCGCCTGATCTTCTTGATTCGTTTCTTTCCCCATGCCCAGATCTGGGGGCTGATGAAATAAATCACTTCCATTCCGTTCTTCCTGGCCAGTTCGGCGAAGCGCAGGTTGAAGCCGGGATAGTCTACAAGAATGACCGCCGCCGGTTTTTCTTTTCGTACGAAGTCAAGAAGGTCCAGCCTTACTCTTCGGAAGAACGGGAGCTTGGAGATTATCTCCGAAAATCCCATCACCGACATTTCCTTTACATGATGGAGTAGTTCGACGCCGGCGCCTTTCATCATGTCGCCCCCGATTCCGACGACCCTCAAATCTTCTTTCTTCTTCAGAGATTCCACAAGTTGGGCAGCATGTTTGTCGCCGGACGCCTCACCTGCCACTATCAGAACGGTCTTAGTCATGCCGCGCCCCTGAATACATATATCAGAATCAGGATCAGCGATATAGAGCTCAGCGCAATCAGCGATGACCGTTCCGAGCGGAGCGCCCTACGGAAATCGGGCTCAAGCTTGTTGCCTCCCTTGAACGCCTTGATCGTGGGTAAAAATTTGCCGACATGAGTACGGTATTCCTCCCAGTTAGAGAAAGTCCGTGCCAGATATTCTTCTTCAATACTGACGATTCCTGTATACTGAAATATGAAGTAAGCCAGTGCCACCAGAGGCAAATACGGCATTAGTGCGTTCGACATAATTCCGATGCCGACGTAGAGGAGAATGTTCCCGAGATAAAGAGGGTTCCTCAGGTGAGAATATGGCCCGCCCGTCACAAGTTGCGTCCCCCCGACAGCGCCGGTGGTCCGCGTCTCGCTCCCGGCGTACGACACAGCCCAGAAGCGTATCGACTCTCCCAACAGCGCCAACAGGAATCCGACTATCATCGACGACCCGGTCGGCCCGGCGAAATAAAGCATTACCAGCAGGAACGGGATTGGAGTGTAACTGCGGTATGTGAACAAGAGTTTTCTCCAGTCCGCAGACTCCCCGGGATTTCTATTTGAAGCTGTATCAGTCACTCTGCTAAATAGGCCTCTCTTCGCTTCAATTCCGCGCGATGACGCGTCCGAAAATTCCCGCTCGCGGCTACTTTGCTGAATTTTGCCAGCACGTCGTCGAACGATGCGAACGGATAATAGGTGATGTTATTCTCTTCACAGTATTTCAGCAGGTCGTCCTTTGCAAAGACCATGTCCGCGTACTGCACGGCGCACCGGTCGGAGAATCCATTGCCGACGTAGACGACGACGTCCTCGGGACCGGTTCTCACTAATATCTGATGTCCCTTGCAGTTTGCACATTTCGTACAGTCCGACTCGTAAGGGAGCTCGATGGAAATCTTACGGGTATCGAACCGGGCGCGGTTGGAATAAAACGGTATGCCGGATAGCCCGTTCGCCTCCAAAATTTCGGTTATGTAAAAATCGAGCCCGTCACTGAGTATCGTAACCTCGATCCCCCTCTCGACACAGAAGGAATAGAACTTTTTGAAGGACTCATCCATCTCGCAAGATCTGCAGAAGTCGCGGGCTTCCTTCTCGCTGGCATCGACGAATTCCGCCTCCTCGAGCAACAGGCCGCTCCCGGAGAGTTCTCCGCTCTTCCATCTCGCGACAGCCTTCAAAGACTCCGCTTCGTTGCCAAACTTGCGGAAGAACGAGTTGCCCACGTCCACTTTCGTGATGGTCCCGTCGAAATCCACAAATACCTTTGGTATTAAACCGGTCACTGGTTCATCACCCAATCGTCAACAAATCTTACCGCCACGACTTTCGATACACCCTGCTCTTCCATCGTGACGCCGTAAAGTGTATCCGCGGCCTCCATCGTGCGCTTGTTATGAGTGATGACGATAAACTGTGTGTCGTTTGAGAACTTTCTTATCATCCTCACGTAGTTGTCCGTGTTATTGTCGTCAAGCGGACCGTCAACCTCGTCGAGTATACAGAACGGGCTGGGCTTCACGAGATAAATCGCGAAGAGAAGCGCGATGGCGGTCAGTGTCTTCTCTCCGGCCGACAGCAGGTCGATGGATTGCGGGCGCTTTCCAGCCGGTTTTGCCATGATTTCAATCTTCGCCTCCAGAGGATCCGCGTTGGCCTCAAGCGTGAGATCGGCCTCTCCACCGTCAAACAGGCTCTGGAACGTAGTCTTAAAATTCTCTGCTATCTGTTCGAACGTCTCCAGAAATTTCTGATGCGCGGTATGGTTTATCTCATCGATAGTAGTTGACAGCGTTTTTTCGGCCTCCAGCAAATCACCTCTCTGGCCTACAAGAAAATCAAATCTCTGTTTCTCTTCGGTATACTCCGAGAAGGCGACGAGGTTAACCGGACCGAACGAATCGACCCTGCCTCGCAGATAGTTCACACGTTCCCTCGCGGCGCCGGTGTCGAAATCGGGAGGCAGATTCATCGACTCAACCGTCTGCTGGCTTATGTCGAAATTGAATTCCTCCTGCGCGCGGTCGATAAGTCCTTTTGCCTGCGCCTCGAGCTCGCCTATCTTAAGGCTTACCTGGTGGACCGCCTCTACTGCCGACTCGTGGCTTGAGCGCGCCTCCTTCAGCTTCTTTTCCTCGGATTCCTCGCTCGCCTTCTTCTCAGAAAGCTTCATTCCAAATTCGTTAGCCTGGCCGTCGAGGGCATCGATCTCCAGCCTGAGATTGGCGCGGCTTTCCTCGAGCTCGTTCAATTTCTGCTGTGATTGCTCTATCGCGAGGGTGGTAGAGTTGATATCCTCATTTGCCCTCGAAATCCCGTCCAGGTTGGTGCTGACTTGCTCCTGTGAAGATTCGATTTCCCGCTTGAGAAAATTAAGTTTGTTTATGCATTCGATATGCTTAGCCTGCGCTTCTCTCAACTGATCATTCTTCAGACGGTACTCTTCTTCGATCACTTTCAGTTCTTGCAAGGAATCCTGGTACTCGCGGTCGGCGGAGCTCTTCACGGAGTTCAATTCCGTCAACTGGTGTTCGACGGCATCGAGTTCTCCCTGGGCCTCGGTGATTTCTGCCTCCAGCTTGGCGATGCGCGCTTCCATGTCCGCGATCTGGGTCTCGAGGTTCTGCAGAACGTGTTCGCTCTCCAGGCTCGACTGTTCCAAACGGGCCATTTGAAGCTCCAGGCCCCTGAGGAGCTCATTTCCAGACTTTATGGGAAGCGCGTCCATCTCAGATTGAAGCTGCTCGATGGCCCTGTCGAGGTCCGACAGTTCCTGGACCAGCTTGCCCTGTTCACCCCTGAGCTCCTCGAGTTGTCTAAGTTTTCCGACCCTGCCTCCTTCGGTCCGGCGTGTGCTACCGCCGCGGATGATGCCCTTCGCGGAATAGACATCACCTGTGAAATTCACACACAGTACGGTCGGGTCTTCCCTCAGAATCTTCTCCGCCTCCGAGTAGCTTTCCACGACGGCAACATTCTGAAAGAAATACTTACCCAACGATTCGTGCTCCGGGGCCATCTGCACATGATCGACGAGCTTCCTAATCGGGACGGAGCTCGGATGAAAATTCGTCTTTGAGATACGGTCGAGGCAAACGAACGTAACCTTGCCGAGATCGTGGCTCCGCAGCGCGTCGACGGCACTGAGAGCGGTGTGCTCGTCGGGAGAGACGAGGAAGTTTGACGCATCCCCGAGAATCGACTCGGCGGCTATTCGATATTCCGGCTCGACGTAGAAGACATCGCTGAGGATGTCAAATTTCGGCAGGCCGCTTACTTCTCCACGCGAGAGCGCCTTCGCGCCGTCCGGTACGCCCTCAAGGTGCTCCACCAGACCGTTCAGAAAATCTATCCTCGCCTCATTTGCCTGTATTCCATCCCTGAGTTTCTGGGCGCCGGACTTCTTCCGCTCGGTCTCGCTGAACAGCTCTTCCCTGTGGCGCTCCATGTCGCTCAGCTTCGTTTTTTCAATTTCTATTTCCGCTGAAAACTTTTCTTTCTCAGACCTGGACGTCTCGAGCCTGGAGAGCAATTGAGCTTTCTCTCCCTCTACCTGACTTTTCCTCGTCAGGAGCTCTTCGCTGTGCGATCGGACTCTCTCCAGGCGGGCATGGGCCCTCTCCCTTTCGTTCTGTTTCAGGGCAAGATCGTTCAGTATCCTGATAAGGCTCTCGTGGCTCAGATTCGATTTTTCTCTCGCGGTAAAAAGCTGTTTTTCGAAGTTCTTGAAATTTTCATGGTCAGCCAGAAGGGTGACCGACATATTTCTCTCTTCCTCTTCCGTTTCCACGAGGCTCAGCCTCAGCTCCTCGATCTGCGAGGCGAGAGACTCGTTTCTGCCGGAGAGGTCAACCTTGCGTCTCTCCATCGTCGAAATGTTCTCGGTGAGACCCCTCTTCCGTTCCATCAAAACGGCAACCTCTTCCTCGACGCCATGGAGATCCCCTTGTTTCTCCGAGCGTTGGAGCCGGAGCACGGAAAGACTCTTGTCGACCTCTCCCATTTCCGAACGGATGAAACCGAGAAGTTCTTCCTCGTGTGAGAGAATATTGAAGGCGTTTGCCTTTTCAGATTCGTTCTGCGACAGGCTCTCCTTCAAAGGGCCCACCTTGCCGATGATCGAACGGTATTCGGAGAACAAGTACTGGCGTTCCAGCGAGCGCAACTCATCCACAAAGCGCTTGTACTGCTCCGCCCTCTTTGCCTGGCGTTCGAGGGAATTGACCTTCTTTTCAATTTCCGATATGAGATCGTTCACGCGAAGGAGGTCGCGCTGGACGTCGTCGAGCTTGCCGAGTGCCGAGCGTCTCCTGGCTTTATACTTGGTTACTCCCGACGCTTCTTCGAACATCTTCCTCCGCTCGTCGGTGTTCTCCCGCAGTATGTCCTCGACCATCTTCAGTTCGATGACTGAATATGCCGTGGCAGCCATTCCGGAATCCATCAGCATATCCTGAATATCTTTCAGGCGACACTGGTTCCTGTTTATGAAGTACTCGCTTTCGCCGGAGCGGAACACACGGCGGGTGATGCTGACCTCGGCATAATCGACCGGAAGTACTCCCCTGTCATTCTTGATGGTGATGGTGACTTCGGCCATCCCGAGAGGTTTGCGGTTCTTGGAACCGTTGAAGATCACGTTCTCCATCGAATCGCTTCTGAGCATGCTCGTCCGCTGTTCACCCAGCACCCATCTGATCGAATCGAGGACGTTTGTCCGGCCACTTGCTGCTGCCGCTCCGAATCCTCCCGCTCGGATTCGGCGCGGCCGTTGTCGCCCAGTTGGCCGTCGGCCGGCTGGGATTTCGGCGATCTCCGCTGTCGGCGGAGATGGTTCCGCAGGAGGTTGGCGGCGATGCCCCGCAGCCAGGCCAGGAAAGTGCCCTGCCGCGGCTCGAAACGGCGAATCCGCCGCACGGCCGTCAGCCAGGTTTCCTGGACGATTTCGTCGGCCCAATCGGGCCGCCCGCCGCAGCGCCAGCGAACGTAACGGTACAGATCGTCGAAGGTTTCGTCGTACCATGTCCGCCAGGCCTGCTCGTTGCCGGCCAGCACCGCACCGCGCAGCAATTCCTCTCGTTGCACGCGATCTGGGAGTCCATGCTGCAACCTCGGTCCCGGCCCACGCACGATTTCAGAAAACTATTGTCCGATGGCGGGGAAATCCTTCGGTAGATTGTAATTCTTCCGGCGGGGGGGCCAAGCAACTTCGGAAAAATTCCGCTCGAACTATTGACAGAACTACATAAGTAGGTACGATAACTACATAAGTAGGTGCCACTGGGGAACGTTGGGTTCCAATCGCTTTCCGCAACAGTTACTAACGAGGCAACAGGAGTCCATCATGGCCAAACGGAACGAACCCCCCCCGCTGCCCTCGGACGCCCAATTGGAGGTGCTGAACATCATTTGGGACCGGGGCGAGGCCACCGTGGGCGAAGTCTGGCAGGCGTTCTCCGCCCGGCGGCCGGTGGCCCGAAACACCGTGCTCACGCTGGTGGCGCGGCTGGAGGAAAAAGGCTGGCTCCGCCGCCGGACGGAAGGCAACGTGCTCCGCTACAGCGCCGTCGTTCCCCAAGCAGACGGCGCTGCGGCAAATCGCCCGGCGGCTTGTCGATACGGCCTTTCGGGGATCGGCCGAGGGGCTCATCATGACGCTCCTGGACGACGGCGACCTCTCGGAAGGAGAAGCCGAGCGGATTCGGGCGATGCTCGAAAAGGTCCGCCGCGAGAAGAAGGGGAGGAACAAGTCCATGAACCTGCTCCTCGAAGTTCTACCCGGGCGATGCGATCGTCCTGTTGACGGCCAACGTGCTGGTGCAAATTGCGGTCGTCGTGGCCTTGGCGTGGGCGATCTCGCTGGGTTTCGCGCGGCATCGCGCGGCGGTGCGGCACGCGATTTGGCTCAGCGCGCTCGGCTGTGTGCTGGTGAGCCCGATCGCGGCATACGTGGCGGCCCAGGCCGGGCTGTCGCTGGTTTCACTGCGGCTGTTGCCGCAGCCCGTAGCAGCCGATCTCGATGTTGGCCGGCCGCCGATGCCTGCTGTGGCCGACGCGGAGCGGTTGCCCACGGCGGCGGGTCACCAGATTGCGGCCACGACTGAGACGCCACAGCAAGATGTGCGACCGATCCAGCGTGCCGTTTCTGCACCTAATCCGACAGTGGTGGATACGGCGGGCCCTGCCGATGGAATGGAGCGTGGAAGAATCCTCGACCGGACCCACTTCGATTCTCGGGCCAGGCGATCGGTGGCGGGCGATGCTGGGGACGGTCACAGTGCTTTGGGCGGCGGGCGTTCTCTTCTTACTGG
>CAWEBD010000128.1:0-159131 GCA_963806435.1 uncultured Bacteroidota bacterium | reverse complement strand
AGGGCATCCAGCACCTTGATCAGATCTTCGAACATCACCGCGAGCTGCTCCGGCTTCTTGCGGGAAGCCTTCGACAGGGACGGCGGCAACTCGACCAGCTGAACCGACAGTGCCTGCTCACCTTTGCGTCCTTGGATCAAGCCGAATTCGACCTTCTGGCCGGTCTTCAGCGCAGTCACTCCCTGGGGCAGAGCGTCGGCGCGTACGTATACGTCGCCACCGCCGTCTTTGGCGATGAAGCCGAAGCCCTTGTCTGCGTCGTAGAAACGCACCTTGCCGCTGGGCACCGCAACCTCTCTCATTACTCGCAATCGGCACGGGTAGGGTAACCCGCGTCCATCACAGGATACCTGTCTGAGCAATCGGCGCGCACCCAGCTGGGGGGCAGAACCAGCACGGCCCCACCGCGGCCTGATCCGATCTGGGCTCTTCCGCCCAGCGCGAGCACCGACAGGGTTGTCGTCCGGGCTTCTAGACTGGACGCCATGACGCAGGTGACTTCGACTTTCTTGGCAGGTGAGGACGAGCAGCCCGGCCAGCCGTTCGGCTTCGCCAGCCCGGCGGCTCCCCCGCTGTCGACGTCCGAGCCGCCGCGCGCGGTGACGCCTGGGCCGGTGGCACCGCCGCAGGATTTCGCCCCGCCGGCACAGCAGGTGGCGCCGCTGGACCAGATTGCCCCTGCCCCCGCCGATCGGCGCGACCCACACGAACCGCTGCTCGATGCGTTGCCGCCCGAGGCGGTCAGTGCCTGGGACCCGACCCAGCCGGTTCCGGGCAGCGCGACCAGCGATGCGCTCAATGCGGCGTCCGAACCGGACACTGCGTTGAGCCCCCAGCAACTCGGCTCGCTGCCGCCGCCTTCAGGCCTGCCCGTCGGAGCCCAGCCCTGGCCCGCTCCGGTCGGCACCGCTCAGCCGCAGCCGGGCGTTGGGGCACCGCCGGGCGCAGGGGCACAGCCGGGCGTTGCAGGGCGCAGGCCGCCGGCCGGCCCGCAGACCATGCGTCCGGTCGCGCAGTCGCCCTATCCGACCGGGCCGTCCCCTTATCCGGCCAATCCGTATGCACCCGCGCCGTCGCCCTATGGACCGAATCCGTACGCGACGGGCTCGTATTCCCAAGACGGCTACTACCCGGCGCCCGGCGGCCCCAGTCGACCGCCCGCTCAGGAGGTTCCCCAGATCACCGGCTGGCTGATCGGGCTGCTGTTCGTCGGCATGCTGTGGAGTGGGCTGGCGCCGTGGGCGCTGCTGGGTGCGGGCATCCTGGCCGCGACCAACAATGTGCCCGGGCGGATCATGTTGCTGGTCTGTGCCGCCTTCACGCTGGTGGTGGCCTTCTTCTGGTTCCAGGGCTACTTCTATATCGACCAGTTGCAGAGCACGGCGCGGCTGCTCTGCTTCGTCTGCCTGGTCGGGCTGGCCATCACGATGCGTAACAAACCGCAGCGGCGGTACTAGCGGTGGGTTCGGACGCTTCGTCGGCCGCGACCGCTCACACGCTTGCCCGGCTCGGCGAGGACGAGTTGCGGGTGCTGGTGGCGCTCGCGGCCGGTGCCGACCCGTCGGCATTGCCCGAGTTCGAAGCCCTCGATGTGGCAGCTGTTGCCGATGAATTGCGTCGTCAGGGCCTTATCACGCAGACCGGGATGGCGGTCACCGATGCGGTGGCGCGGGCCCTGGGGCCATTCCCGGCAGGCCTGGCGCCGATCAGCGCCGAACCACTGGACGAGGCCACCATCACCCAGGCGCTCGGCCGGATAGGCGACGACGACCGCCGGGTCCTCGAACGGCTGGTCTGGGGTCCACCCCAAGGCACGGTCGGCAACGCGCAACGCGCGGTGACCTGGCCGGACGCCGCCTCCCCGATCGACCGGCTGCTGGCATTGCGACTGCTGCGTCCCGTCGATGAGCGCACCGTGATCCTGCCGCGCGAGGTCGCCCTGGTGTTGCGGGGCGGGCGGATCTTCGACGAGAACGGCGAACGTCCCGCGTTGCCTCGCGTCCAGGCGGCGAGCACTGATCGCCGGCCGGCGGGGGCCGCTGGTGCGTTCGGCGAACGGCAGTCCACGGACTGGCGTCCGGTCTTGGACACAGCCGCCCAGAGTGACCTGTGGGTGCAGCTGGCGTACGCCGAAGAAGACGGGACGCTGACCAGCGCGATCGTCCGGGTGCTTTTCGTGGCACACGGCTCGGCCTATCTGGTGCGCCGGGCCGGAGCACGGCTGACAGTCCCGACCGGCAGGATTATCTCGGCACAGACACTGGAGCCCGTCGTCATCAACGACCCGCCGCTCGAGCAGAGGAACTGAGCGACGCCCCGAGTCCCGCGCCGAAGTCCGATCTGCTCAGCGATGGCCTAGGCGCACCGGGACGGTGGACTCCTCGACATCCCCGAAATCGATGAGCTGGGTGGCGATCGTGGCCGCGATCAGGCGGGGCAGTTCGACGGGCCAGACGATCTTGCCCACCAGATCGGCCACGGTGAACCATCCGAATCCGGCGGCCATGGTCACCTTCTCCTCGGCTGTGAACCCGGCGGTGTCCGGCTCATAGCGAGCCGGCAGATCGAGGACGAAGAAGTCCTCCCGCTGCACCAGAACCTGATCCGAGTAGCCATGATGCACGACTCGGCGGGCGACCGGCCCGAAGAAATCGCCCGGATCGACCAGCAGACCGGTCTCCTCGGCCAGTTCGCGGGCGGCCGCCTGCGCGAAGCTCTCACCGATGTCCAGACCGCCACCCGGAGTCACCCACCACTGCGACCCCGGGATACCCGGGTCGCAATCGGAAGCGAGCAACACACGTCCTTCGGCACGCACGACCACCCGGGCCGCCTGACGCCTGCGCACGCGGCGCTGAGGCGGCGGAACCGCGACCATCGGGCGACGATCTGGATTGTTCATGGGTCCAAGGCTAGACGCGAAGCCGCGGCCGCCTGACCATCGCCCAGCCTGTGCATCGTGGAGCACTCGATGCCGAAGCCGAGACTGCCGCTGTCCACGGCGCGTCCGACCCGCACCTTTGACGTCCCGGGGGCGACGCCTGCCGACCGGCTTGCCCGACCATCAGGTTGGTTCCAGCTAGCTGGCCCGCCGGACATGCTCGGAGTCCAGCAGGATTCGCCAGCCGCGCACCAGCGACGGATCCACGTCGGCCGCGAACGAGCCTCCGGTGCGCACCTGGGGACCCACCTGGAAGGCCCGCACCCCGGCCCGGCTCAGCCAGGCGACATGCTCGGGCACCAGTCCCCCGCCGGCCAGGATCAGCCGGGCATCCTCGGGATCGGCTCGGGCCCGCAAGACCAGATCGTCCAACCCGATCTCCAGGCCGCGGCTGGACCCTGCGGTCAGGATCTGATCGAGTCCGCGCATACCCCTCAACCGCGCCCAGGCCTCGTCCATGTCGAGGCAGCGGTCGATCGCGTGGTCGAAGGTCCACGGCCAGTAGCCGTCGTCGGTCAACGCCGCGACGATCTCGGTGTCGACCTGCGAGTAGCCATCCAAGAATCCGAGGACGAAGCCCTCGGCGCCGTCGCTCAGGTAGTTCGACGCCAGCCCACGCAGCCGGGTCACTTCGCCACCGTCGGACCGGTAGCCATCGCGCAGCCGCAGCAGCGGCCGGATCGGGATCGTGCAGGCGTCCCGCACACGCCGGAACGCTGCCGGTTCGGGGCAGCGTCCCTGCCCGGTCAGCTCGCCGACCATCATCAGCCGGTCGGCGCCGCCTTCTTCCGCGCGCCGGGCATCGTCGGCAGTGAGGACGACCACCTCCAACAGGCCAGACATGTCACCATGATGCACTGTCAGCGCGCAGACCGACGCGCGACACCCCCGGGCTTCGGGCTCGTCGGCCGCGCGCACCTCCACCGCACTCCGACCAAGACCCGGCGGCGGCCGGTGGACGCGGGGACGGGCATGCAGGAGGGGGACGGCTCCCGAAGGAACCGTCCCCCTACTGAGGCAATCAGGACTGATCGCGGATCAGTACATTCCGCCCATCTCGTCGCCACCGGCGGGCATCGCGGGAGCCTTTTCGGGCTTGTCGGCGATAACAGCCTCGGTGGTCAGGAACAGACCGGCGATCGACGCCGCGTTGGCCAGTGCCGAGCGGGTGACCTTGGTCGGATCCAGGATGCCGGCCTTGACCATATGCACGTACTCGCCGGTGGCCGCGTTCAGGCCCTCGCCGGCCGGAAGGCTCCTGACCTTCTCAGCCACGACGCCGCCTTCGAGACCGGCGTTGGCGGCGATCTGCTTCAGCGGCGCGGCGGCTGCGTACAGCACGATCTGCGCACCGATCTGCTCGTCGGCGCTGAGGCCCTCGAGGTTGGCGTTCTTGGCGGCCTGAATCAGGGCCACACCGCCACCGGGCAGCACGCCCTCTTCGACGGCAGCCTTCGCGTTGCGGACGGCGTCCTCGATGCGGTGCTTGCGCTCCTTCATCTCGACCTCGGTCGCAGCGCCGACCTTGATCACTGCGACGCCGCCGACCAGCTTGGCCAGCCGCTCCTGCAGCTTCTCGCGGTCGTAGTCGGAGTCGGAGTTCTCGATCTCGGTGCGGATCTGCTTGATCCGGCCCTGGATCTGCTCCTTGTCGCCGGCGCCTTCGACGATCGTGGTGTCGTCCTTGGTGATGGTCACCAGGCGGGCCCGGCCGAGCATGTCGAGCTCGGCGTGGTCCAGCGACAGACCAACGGTCTCGCTGATGACCTGGCCACCGGTGAGCACCGCGATGTCGGCCAGGATGGCCTTGCGGCGATCGCCGAAGCCCGGAGCCTTGACGGCGACCGACTTGAAGGTGCCACGCAGCTTGTTGACGACCAGGCCGGCCAGGGCCTCGCCATCGACGTCCTCAGCGATGACCAGCAGCGAACGGCCGGTCTGCTGCACCTTCTCGAGCACGGGCAGCAGGTCCTTCAACGAGGAGACCTTGCCGTCCACGATCAGGATGTAGGGATCCTCGAGGGTGGCTTCCATGCGCTCCGGATCGGTTACGAAGTAGCCGGAGATGTAGCCCTTGTCGAAGTTCATGCCCTCGGTGAGCTCGAGCTCCATGCCGAAGGTGTTGGACTCGTCGACGGTGATGACGCCTTCCTTGCCGACCTTGTCCATGGCCTCGGCGATGATCTCGCCGACGCTGGAGTCACCGGCGGAGATGGAGGCAGTCTGAGCGATCTGCTCCTTGGTCTCGACCTCGGTCGACATGGCGGCCAGCTGAGCGATGATCGCGGTCACGGCCTTGTCGATGCCGCGCTTCAACTCGATCGGGTTGGCGCCGGCGGTCACATTACGCAGCCCCTGGTGCACCATCGCCTGAGCGAGAACGGTAGCGGTCGTGGTGCCGTCTCCGGCAACGTCGTCGGTCTTCTTGGCGACCTCTTTGACCAGCTCAGCGCCGATCTTCTCGAAGGGATCGGAAAGCTCGATCTCCTTAGCGATGGACACGCCATCGTTGGTGATCGTGGGGGCGCCCCACGACTTCTCCAGGACGACGTTGCGTCCCTTCGGCCCAAGGGTGACCTTGACGGCATCGGCCAAGGTGTTCATGCCCTTCTCGAGAGCCTTACGGGCTTCCGAGTCGAATTCAATGAGTTTTGCCATGGTTCTGTGGAAAATCCTTTGGCATCAGGGGCCAGGCCCCGTTGGTTGTCTAGTGGTCGCTACGACTCATGGCTGCCGATGCCCGCGACGGACGACCTGAAGGTCTCACCCGCACCACGACTCGAAGCGGTGGCACTCCTCGTGTTGGAGTGCCAAATTCATTATTAGCACTCGGGCCCCGAGAGTGCAAACAATCGGGGCGGCCAACAGGCAGGCCATAGGCTGAACCCATGGCCACCAGCCGCAACCACCAGCTGCGCGCGATCGCCAACTGGGTGAACCTGTCGACGCCGCTGGGCTTCGCCGTGGCACTGGCAGGACGCGCGCGTCCGCGTCGAGGTCCGGCCGGCCTGTGGATCGCCGAAGGCTATCGTCTGGGATTTCCGGTTGCCGGGGCGTTCACCATCGGCTGCGTGGTGATCGTCCCCGGTGGCACGATCGACCGGCTGCTGGCTCGGCATCCCAGGATCGTGGAGCACGAGGCGGCGCATGCCACGCAGTGGGCGGTCTTCCTCGGGTTGCCGTTCCTGCCGTGCTATCTGGCCGCCGCGGCGTGGTCGAAGTGGCGCACCGGAACCGGGTACGCGTCCAATGTGTTCGAAGTGAGGGCCGATCTTGCCAGCGGCGGCTATCCGGTAGCCGGAGAGCGACCTCGTCCGGACCGGAAGGCCTGAATCATCAGCGATTGGCGAGCCTGGAGGCCGAGCGGGTGCGCTGGCGCTGCTCGCGCAGCCGGCGGAGCCGCTTGACCAGCAATGGGTCGTGTTCGAGAGCCTCGGGACGATCGATCAGCGCATTGAGCAGCTGGTAGTAGCGCGCCGCCGAGAGGTTGAATCGCTCCCGGATCTCGGTTTCCTTGGGAGCTCGGGCCTGCCACCAGCTCTTCTCGAAATCCAGGATGGCCATCTCGCGCTCGGTCAACGACCGGGCCTGCGGATTGAGATTGTGCGCTGCTTCGACCATGCGGCGATTCTACAACCGGGAATCACACCGATGTGATTACCTGCGCGCATCGGTGTCCGGACGCTGGGCCTCGGCGCTCGGGTAGCTTGCACAACGGTGCTCGGGCAGCTTGAATGACGATGCTCGGGCGGCTTGCTGGCCGATGCTCGGGTCGCACAGATCGGCGCTCAGCGTGGCTCCTGGCGGCAACCCGAATGGCCGTGACACGGACGCGATGAGTAGGATGGGTGATTGCTTGGTCACACAAGCGCAGCCGTCACCCCATCGGCGGCAGCCTGTGCAAGGCGGAACGTATCTATACAGGGAGGTGGGATGCATCCGCTGACCGGAAGCATCAAGCGCTACGACTGGGGATCGCCCGACGCGATTCCCGCCATTCTAGGCATTCACCCGGACGGACGTCCGCTGGCCGAATACTGGTTGGGCGCGCACCCGAGCGATCCCGCGACGATCGATGGCCATCTCCGGCTCGACGAGGCCATCAAGCAACACCCGTGCCTGGTCGGCGATTCGGCCCGGCTGGAGTTCGGCGGGCATCTGCCGTACCTGATGAAACTGCTGTCGGCCGAGCGTCCGCTCAGCCTGCAGGCGCATCCGAACAGGATGGATGCGCGGGCGGGTTTCGAGCGTGAGAACCAGGCCGACATCCCACTCGACGCGCCCGAACGCACCTTCAAGGACCCATGGGACAAGCCCGAGCTGATTGTCGCGCTCACTCAGTTCGATGCCCTGGCCGGTTTCCGCGATCCCGCCCTGACTTCGGCACTCTTCTCACGCCTGGGCATCAGCCCGGTGTCCGAGCAGGTCTTCGCGCCGCTGCGCCACCGGGGCGGACGAGCCGGGCTGGCCGAGGTTTTCATGAACTGCCTGGTCTTGGACGATGACCTCAAGGCAGCGGTCACCGATGTGGTGGCTGCTGCGGTCAACCACACCGACGACGAAGGCGAGCTGGGCGAGTTCGCGCGCACCGCAGTGCTGCTGGACGAGCATTTCCCCGGCGACCCGAGCCTGCTCGCGGCGCTGATGCTGACCCGGCACACTCTGCAGCCCGGCGAAGCCCTCTACCTGCAGCCGGGGGTCTTGCACTCCTACCTGAGCGGCACCGGCGTGGAGGTGATGGGCAACTCCGACAACGTCTTGCGCGGTGGCCTCACATCGAAGCACATCGACCCGTCCGCGCTGGCACAGGTCGTGACCTTCACCACCGAGCCGATCCCGGCGATGCTGCCCGAGCAGGAGCTGCCCGGACTGTGGCGCTACCCGACCGACGAGCGCGCGTTCGTGTGCTGGCGGGTCGACCTCGTCCCCGGACGCATGATCGAGCTGCCCGGCGAGCTGTCCGGTCGGATACTGCTGGCCACCAGCGGTGAGATCGGTGTCTCCCAGGGCCAGGACGGACTCGTTCTCAAGCACGGCCAGGCGGCCTTCCTGGAGGCCGGCTGCCAGGCCAAGGTCAGCGGCAACGGCCAGGGCTTCCTGACGGCGACGGGCCTGGACGCCTGATCCCTGGCCTGGTCCATCGGCACCGGCCCAGTTCGCTGGCTGTCCACCCCGCTCGCCGTGCAGTTCGCTCGCCGTAAGTGAGTTCGCTCGCGTTCCAACAGAAGCAAACTGCTCTACGGCGAGCGTTTGCTACCGACGGCGAGCGGTTAGTACCGACGGCGAGCGTCTGCCCCGCCCCTCGTCCAATTCGCTCGCCATAAGTAAGTTCGCTCGCGTTCCAACAGAAGCGAACTGCTCTACGGCGAGCGGTTTGTACGGACGGCGAGCGCCTTGTACCGACGGCGAGCGTCTGCCCCATCCCTCGTCCAGTTCGCTCGCCATAAGTGAGTTCGCTCGCGTTCCAACGGAAGCAAACTGCTCTACGGCGAGCGCCTAGTACCGACGGCGAGCGTTTGGGATGAACGGCGAGCGCCTAGTACCGACGGCGAGCGAACTGGCGGAGGATTGCTGGAACAGAGCCAATGGCACATGACTGATGGCACACAACTGATGAAACACAGCTGACGGAACAGAGCCCCCGGAGGGAGTCGAACCCTCGACCTTCCGCTTACAAGGCGGGTGCTCTGGCCGCTGAGCTACGGAGGCGTGCACGCAAGAAACGTGCTTGACTATTGTGCCCGGACGACGCCCATGGACGAAATCCGGCGCGCTCCCAAACTAGATGTGTTTCAGCTGCAGATCAGCGTCCACGGCAGCCTGCCGCCGACGCCGGCTGAACAGCACCGAGACGACCACTCCGCTGACCAGAGTGACCAGGCCAGCAACCCAGACGGGCTGGCCCGAGGGCGCGTTCATCTGAAGCGCGGCGAACAGCAGGGGCAGGCCGATCACCAGGGTGCAGAGCTTCCCCACGCTCTCCAGTACTCTGCCGCGCCTGTGCTTCGGGCTTATGCTCTGTGGGGTTCCCATGCCGAAAACGTTAAGCGAACTCTCAGCATGTTTGCGCCATTTGACACGGCATTTCGGGTCACACCGGGGAGAACCCTGAGAATTTCAGGCCTTGCGGCTACTCCGGACGAAAGTCAGCACGACCACGGCGACCACCAGGGCGATGGCGACATAGTTGGCGAACTTGCTGTAAAACGCCAGCACCCTGACCGCCGGCTCACCGACCAGAAAACCGAACGAGAAGAAACCGATCATCCACAACAGACAGGACGCGAAGTCGAGCAGCATGAACTTCTTCCAGCTCATCCCCTGCGCCCCGGCCAGCACGAAGATGACGCCGGTCAGCGGCAACGGGATGGGAACATAGGCGACGAAGATGCCCACCCAGCCGAGCTTGTTCGCCCACCGTTCGGCCCGGGCGTAGTTGCGGGTGGCGCGCTCGGATTTGCCGGCCCACACCTCGATCATGCCGCGTCCCCACAGCTTGCCGGCCCACCAGTACGTCCAGTCCAGCTTGATCGACATCAGCGTGCCCAGCAGGATCGGCCAGACGAACGGCAGATCGGTGCCGACCCGGATCACCGACCCGAGCAGCGTGGTGCCCGAGCGAGAACCCAGCAGGCCCACCAGCCACGGCAGCCGCTCGGGCGCCCCCAGCAACCATGCCCGCAGTGGCAACATCGCGAGACTGAAGACACCCAGGAAACCGATCCACGACATGCAGATGAGATCGGTACGCGTCGGCTTGCGCCGCCACGGCATGCCCGGATCGTCCCACCATTCGCGCTCGGGCTGCTTGTCCCCGGCCGCGTCGGGCGGGGTCACCTCATCGGACGGCGCGTCGGCGTCCACCGGGTCGACAGGCTCGTCGTGCCGGGAGATCTCTGTCGGACGCTCATCAGCCACCCAGCGAGCTTACCTGCGACTCGACGAGGACTGCGTCATCCCAAACCCTCTAGGCTGACTCCATGAGTGATCAGACCACGGCCTTCACCGAACTGCTGCAGATCAACGAACGGATAGGGCAGGCAGAATCCGACGCCGACAAGGCCTGGTTCGAGCACCTGCTGCACGAACGGTTCACCATGCGCCGCCCCAGCGGCCCCCTGTCGACCAAGGCCGACTTCATCTCGGGCCTGGCCACCGGCGCCAAACGCCAGACCACGATGCTCGATCTCGAACTGCACGGACGCTACCGCGCCACCGCCCGCTGCACCGTCGAGAAATGGGCGCTGGCCGACCCCGAGGCTGTCCAGATCTTCGACAATCTGCGGGTCTTCATCCGCGAGAACGGACGCTGGCAGCTGATCACCTGGCTGGCCGAACCCATCTGATCCGCCCCTCCCGCGCCGCCGGCACGGATTCGATATGCGAAACGACTTTGCAATACCCCGCAACTATGGCATCCTGTCCGGGAGGACGAGGTAGTCCTTCGTCCTTCTACCACGGATCGTTGGGCACGTTCCTGCCCATAGAAAGGATGGTGGCACAGGCATGGCCACAGTCAGTTTCCGAGAAGCAGTACGCATCTATCCCGGAGCCGATCACCCCGCAGTCAATCACCTGAACCTCGAAATCGGTGACGGCGAGTTCATGGTGCTCGTCGGCCCTTCAGGTTGCGGCAAGTCGACCTCACTGCGAATGCTCGCCGGGCTCGAGGAGGTCAACTCGGGTTCGGTATGGATCGGCGATCGGGACGTCACCGACCTGCCCCCCAAAGACCGCGACATCGCGATGGTCTTCCAGAACTACGCGCTGTATCCGCACATGACCGTCGCCGACAACATGGGCTTCGCACTGAAGATGCAGGGCGTCGCCAAGGACGAGCGCGATCGCCGTGTGCAGGAGGCAGCAACCCTGCTCGGCCTGACCGAACTACTCGCCCGCAAGCCGAAGAACCTGTCGGGTGGCCAGCGTCAGCGCGTCGCAATGGGTCGCGCGATCGTCCGTAATCCTCAGGTCTTCTTGATGGACGAGCCGCTGTCGAACCTGGACGCCAAGCTGCGCGTCCAGACCCGCACCCAGATCGCGGCCCTGCAGTCGCGGCTGGGAGTCACCACCGTCTATGTCACCCACGACCAGGTCGAGGCCATGACGATGGGCGATCGGGTGGCCGTCATGAAGGACGGCCTGCTGCAGCAGGTCGACAACCCGCTGGTGCTCTACGATCGCCCGGCCAACCTCTTCGTGGCCGGCTTCATCGGTTCACCCGCGATGAACCTCATCAAGGCCGACATCGTCGATGGTGGGGCGTCGGTCACCGGTCATGTCATCCCGATCGACCGCGCGGTGCTCGACAAGGCGACCGGCAACACGGTGATCGTCGGCATTCGTCCGGAATCCTTCGAACTGTCCAGCGACACGGGCATCGGCATGCACATCTCGGTCGTCGAGGAGACCGGCGCCGACTCCTACCTGTACGGCACCCTCACCGAGAACGAGGACGCCGCGCTGGCCGGCAACGAACCGCAGATCGTCGCCCGCGTCACCACCCGGATCCCACCGACGCGCGGTGATGCCGTGAACCTGCGCGTCGATCCGGCCTCGGTGCATGTCTTCGACACCGAATCAGGAGCCCGCCTTTCCTGATCGGTTCCTCATCGATCCAGAGCAGACGGCCGCGGGCGCACAGCGCCACCGGCCGGTCTGCCAAGGCGGTACTTAGTGGCAAACAGCGGGGCTCTCGGCAACGGGAGCCCCGCTGATCATTGTTCTGCGTGGTCGGTCGGAGCGCTATCTTGGCAGCCATGGACCCGACGATCTCCCAGCTCGGACGCGGACTTCGCGCCGGTCTCGATTCCGATACCGCGTTCTCTTCGATCGTGCCCCCGATCTATCTGGGCACGAACTACGCATTCGCGGGGCTGAACAACCCGCCCAGGTACGACTACAGCCGCTCGGGCAACCCGACCCGCGACCTGCTGGGTGAGGCGATCGCCACCTTGGAGGGCGGCGCCACCGGCGTCATCACGTCGTCGGGCCTGTCGGCGCTGACACTGTGCTTCACCGCGCTGGTCAAGGCCGGTGGACGCGTCGTCGCCCCGCACGACTGTTACGGCGGCACCTGGCGGCTGCTCAATCATCTGGCCGGGCTCGGTCATTTCACGGTCGACTACGTCAATCAGACCGACCCGCAGGAGCTGGCCGCCGCGCTGGAGACACCGGCCGACCTGGTCCTGATCGAAACCCCGTCCAATCCCCTGCTGCGGTTGGTCGATCTCCAACCGACCATCGAGACGGTGCATGCCGCGGGCGCGCTGGCGATGGCCGACAACACCTTCTGCTCGCCGCTGCGGCAGCGCCCGATCGAGTTCGGCGCCGATGTGGTCGTGCATTCGACGACGAAATTCATCAACGGCCACTCCGACGTGGTGGGCGGCGCCGTCGTCGCCGCGGACGAGGATCTCGGTGAGCATCTGAAGTTCTGGGCGAATGTCATCGGGGTCACCGCGGGGGCGTTCGATTCCTGGCTGGCGTTGCGCGGGCTGCGCACCCTGGACGCGCGGGTGCGCGTCCACGACGCGAACGCCGCCGAGATCGTGGCTACGCTGGCCGGCCATCCGGCGGTGACGGCGGTCTACTACCCCGGACTGGCCGAGCACCCGGGTCACGAGATCGCGGCCCGCCAGCAAGACAGCTTCGGTTCGATGATCAGCTTCGAGGTCGTCGGCGGCCTGGCCGGCGCCACCGCCTTCTGCCGGGGCCTACGGGTCTTCGACATCGCCGAATCGCTGGGCGGGGTCGAATCGCTGATCGCGCATCCGGCGTCCATGACCCATGCCTCAATGACCCCCGAGGTGCAGCTGGCCGCCGGCATCACCCCGGCGCTGCTGCGACTGTCGGCGGGCATTGAGCCGGCCGGCGATCTCGTGGCGGACGTGCGCGACGGCCTGGAGCGAGCTCTCAAGGTCGATCAGTAGGCTGGAGGGCGTGCCCAGGTTCTTGTCCGCCACGCCGAACGTGCAGTTGCTCCCGCTTCCGTGGGATACGCCGTTGGCCGATTGGCCCGAAGAGAATCTCGTCGCGCTGCCCCGAGGCATCTCACGCCATGTTGTGCGGTTCATCGGAGTCGGCGACGAAGTGCTCGCCGCGAAGGAAGTCAACGAGGATCTGGCCCTGCACGAATACCGGCTGTTGCACGATCTGGGCCGGCTACAGACGCCGGCGGTCGAGCCGGTCGGTGTGATCAGCGCCCGCCGCGACGCCGAGGGCCAGCCCCTCGATCCGATCCTGCTCACCAAACACCTCCAGTTCGCGCTGCCCTACCGGTCGCTGTTCACCCCCGGCGTCCGCAATGAGACGGTCTCCCGGCTGCTGGACGCCATGGTCGTGCTGCTGGCGCGGCTGCACCTGATCGGTCTGATGTGGGGCGACGTCTCACTGTCGAACATCTTGTTCCGGCGCGACGCCGGTGAGTTCGCCGCCTATCTGGTCGACGCCGAGACCGGTGAACTGCACGACAAGCTGACCGACGGCCAGCGCCAGCACGATCTGTCGATCGCCCGGGTCAACATCTTCGGCGACTTCTGCGACCTCGAGGCTGGCGGGCTGCTCGACGAGTCGCTGGATCCGCTCACCATGGTCGAGACCATCGATGCCCGCTACAACGAGCTCTGGAACGAGCTGACCGGCGCCGAGGAGTTCAGCGGCTCCGAGCTGCACCGCATCGAGGGCCGCGTCCGCCGGCTCAACGCGCTCGGTTTCGACATCGCCGAACTCGACATCAACACCTCGGCCGACGGCCGGACCGTCCGCATCCAGCCGAAGGTCGTGGACGCCGGCCACCACTCCCGCCGACTGCTGCGGCTCACCGGGCTGGACACCGAGGAGAACCAGGCCCGCCGGCTGCTCAATGATCTCGACACCTACCGCATGCGCCGCGGGCTTCAGGGGCTGGACGAGGCGGTCGCCGCCCACCGGTGGCTGACCGACTTCTTCGAGCCGGTAGTCAATTCGATCCCGACCGACATGATGGGCAAACGCGATCCGGCGCAGATCTACCACGAACTGCTGGACTACCGCTGGTATCAAGCCCAGCGCGAGCACCGCGATGTGCCGCTGCTGGAAGCTGCCCAGGGCTACATCCGTGACGTACTGGCGAACCTGCCGGACGAGGCGATGATCTCGATGGGGCCTGGCGTGCGGACGCTGGCCAACCCGTACGATCCCTCGCTCGGCTTCCAGGACGATCCGCTCAGCGAGCAGCTTCCCCCGGTGATCGACCCCTGGGAAGCCGAGGCCGATCAGATCGACCCGGCAGAGGCATCACATTTTGATATCGATGCCCTGCGGGCGCGCGCCAAGGACAACCCGGCCTAGTCTTCGTCCAGATCGTCTTCGTCGACTTCATCGGAGTCATCGGCGGCGAAGTCGTCCTCGTCCAGGTCATCCTCGTCGGCTTCGTCCGAGTCATCGGCGGCCGTTGTCGCCGCCGGGCTCGCCAGCATCGCAGCCATCGCATCGGAATCGAGAGTGAACCAGCCGCCGGTGCTGACCACCGTCGCCGCCGACGCAGTGATCTCGAAACCGCCGGCAGCCTCGCCGGCCGTATCGTCCGGCTCTTCGAAGAACGGATCGTACTCTTCGCCGGGGACGATCGGGCGTGGGCCGGAGTCCACGCTGGCGCGCACTTGGTCACCGATCGAACTGGTGCGCGGACGATGCTTACGGATCTGAGCCATGATTCCTCCACTGAAGTATTGAATTCAGCGTCTGCGAGCATAGTCGGCGGCCCTGAGCGTGCGCGACAGGCCCACGGTTGACAAGTAAACTCCACCCTGTGAGCTTTCATCTCTTCGACGAACGTATCGGCGCGGTCACCGAGTTCATCCCCCTGAACCCGGGAAAGGTGTCGATCTACCACTGCGGTCTGACGGTGCAGTCGGCCCCGCATCTGGGACATATCCGCAAGGAGGTCGTCTTCGACGTGCTGCGGCGCTGGCTGACCGCCGAGGGCTTCGAGGTGAAGGTGGTGGCGAACGTCACCGACATCGACGACAAGATCCTCGCCAAGTCCGCCGCCTTGGGCATGGAGTGGTACGAACTGGCCTATTCGGTCGAACTCGAACTGCACCGGGCCTATCAGGCGCTCGGCTGCTTGCCGCCCAGCTACGAGCCGCGCGCCACCGGGCACATCCCCGAGATGATCGAGCTGATCAAGAAACTCATCGGACGCGACCACGCCTACGTGGCCGAAGACGGCTCCGGCGACGTCTACTTCGACGTGCATTCCTGGCCCGACTACGGCGAACTGTCGAATCAACGGATCGAGGACATGGCTCCGGCCGCCGACGCCGATCCCCGCGGCAAGCATGATCCGCGCGATTTCGCGCTGTGGAAGGGCACCAAGCCCGACGAACCGACGACTGCGTCGTGGCCTGCCCCGTGGGGAGCCGGGCGTCCGGGCTGGCATCTGGAATGCTCGGCGATGAGCCTGAAGTATCTGGGCGCCGAGTTCGACATTCACGGGGGCGGCCTGGATCTGCGCTTCCCTCATCATGAGAACGAGATGGCCCAGTCCCGGGCAGCCGGGTACGGATTCGCCCGCTACTGGATGCACAACGCCTTCGTGACGATGGCCGGCGAGAAGATGAGCAAGTCGCTGGGCAACGGCACGGTGGTCACCGAGGTCACCCAGCAGTACCCGGCCCGCGCGGTGCGGCTCTACCTGGCCGCCCCGCACTACCGGTCGGCCGTCGAATTCAGCCCAACCTCTTGGACGAGGCGAGCGCGCAGCTGGAACGCATCGATTCCTTCTTGGAGCGGGCCGGCGCGAGCGGCGAGTTCGTCTTCGACTTCAGCCAGCTGCCCACCGCCTTCGTCGAGGCCATGGACGACGACCTGGGCACCCCGGCTGCCGTCGCGGTGATCTTCGAGGCCGTCCGGCAGGGCAACCGCTATCTGGACGCCGGCGACAAGCAGGCCGCCGAGCTGACGCTCACCCAGGTGCGCGCGATGCTGCATGTGCTCGGACTGGAGCCCTTCGACCCGGCCTGGGCGGGATCGCACGACGGCAGCGACCTCGCCGACATCGTGGACGGACTCGTCCAACTGCTACTGGAACAACGCGCACAGGCACGTGCGCGCAAGGACTGGGCGGCTGCCGACGCGATCCGCGATCAGCTCACCGCGCTCGGCCTGACAATTGCGGATACCGCCGATGGTGCCCGCTGGAGCCGGTGAGGAGACATCGTGGCGACAGAACGCAAAGTAGGGTCGGGCGGGCGGCGCAAACGTGGCCTGGCCGGACGCGGGCCCACCCCCAAGGCGGAGGACCGCGTCTACCACAAGGCCTATAAGGGCAAGTCAACCGGAACTTCGGGATCGCAGTCGGGGAAGAGTGGCGCGAACCGCAGCCGCGCGCAGGGCAAGGGCGCGGGTGCCGACTGGGTGGTCGGACGCAACCCGGTGCTGGAGGCGATGACCGCCGGCCTACCAATCAAGACCGCCTACGTGGCCGAAGGGGCCGAGCGCGACGACCGGCTCAATGAGATCTTCCGCTACGCGGCCGAGCATTCGATCTCGCTGCTGCAGACCACCCGCGCCGAACTCGACCGGCTCACCGGCGGAGCCGTGCACCAGGGCGTGGCGCTGCAACTGCCCAGCTACGAGTACGCGTATCCGGGTGATCTGATCGCCGATGCGGTCAACGACGAGACCCGCGCCGGGCTGCTGGTGGCCCTCGACGGGATCACCGACCCGCACAACCTGGGCGCGATCGTCCGGTCGGCGGCCGCGTTCGGGGCGCACGGCGTCATCATCCCCGAGCGCCGCAGCGCCTCGGTGACCGCGGTGGTGTGGAAATCGTCCGCGGGCGCGCTCGCCCGGGTTCCGGTGGCGAAGGCCACCAACTTGAACCGGGTGCTTCAGGACGCCGCCAAGGCCGGCTTCACGGTGGTGGGGCTGGCCGGCGAGGGCGAGACCGACATCGCCGGCGTGCCGGGTGCCGACGGCCCGGTGCTGCTGGTCGTCGGATCCGAGGGTGCCGGGCTCGCCCGGCTGACCCGCGAGCGCTGCGATGTGCTGGCCCGGATCCCGATCGCCAGCGAGGTGGAGAGCCTGAATGCCTCGGTGGCCGCGTCCATCTCGCTGTACGAAGTGGCCCGCTCCCGGGGTGACTTCACCGACTGAGCCCGGCCGGCACACGGCCCGGACCGCTCCCGCAGCACCCGCAGCGGCAGCCTTGGCGACTGCGGCCGGGCGCCTGCTGCGAAGGGCAGCATTGGCTGTCGGCGACCTCCCCAAATCTCACTCCCAGCCAATATTTGATATGATTTCTCGCAGCGAAACGGTTCGACGGATGCCGATGCAGCTATCCGTGGCATGACCTTGGGGGATGATGAGGATGGCGTCCGATGACGCAGTTCTGGTGCTGAACAACGCCGATGATGTCGCGGTGGCGCGTCGCAAACTCCTTCCGGGCGAGATCCTGTCGGTCGGCGACGCCCGGATCCCGGTGCTCGATGTCATTCCGCTGGGTCACAAGATCGCCTTGCACGACGTCGCCGAGGCCGAGCCGGTCACCAAGTACGGCTATCAGATCGGTGTCGCGCTGCAGCCCATCAAGGCCGGACAGCACGTCCATGTGCACAATCTGGTCTTCTCGAGTCACCACAAGCCGAAGGCCTCCGACCTCGACCACCATGCCTGGACGCCGCCGGCCACACCGGAACGAACCACCTTCATGGGGGTGCGCCGCAACGACGGCACCACCGCAACCCGCAACTACATTGCGGTGTTGTCGACGGTGAACTGCTCGGCCAACGTCTGCGAGATCGTCGCCAACGAGGCCGTCCGCCGCGGCCTGCTGGACGACTATCCGAACATCGACGGGGTCATCCCGCTGGTTCATGGCATGGGCTGCGGGATGGCCACCAACGGCCTGGACCTGCTGCAGCGCACCCTCGCCGGTTTCGCCACTCACCCCAACGTCAGCGGGGTGGTGGTCATCGGCCTGGGCTGCGAGGTCAATCAGGTCGATCTGATGATCAAGCAGATCCACACCCGCCGTGGTGTCGCCCAGGAACGCATGACCATCCAGGCCACCGGCGGCACCCGCGCGACCGTGGAGGCGGCCCTGGAAGGCATCAAGAAGATGCTGCCGGGAGTTAATGACTCGTTCGTGCGTACCGAGCGTCCGGTCAGCGAGCTGGTGCTCGGGCTCAACTGTGGCGGATCCGACGGTTTGTCGGGGCTGACGGCCAATCCCGCGCTGGGCTACGCGTCCGACCTGATCGTCGCCCAGGGCGGACGATCGGTGCTCGCCGAGACCCCCGAGATCTACGGCGCGGAATCGCTGCTGGTGCACCGCTCGACCAGCGAGGCGACCTCGCGGCGCCTGATGGACAAGATCGCCTGGTGGGAGGACTACACCGCCAACCTCGGCGCCACCATGGACGCCAACCCGTCGCCGGGCAACAAGGCCGGGGGCATCACCACCATCTTGGAGAAGTCGCTCGGTGCGGTCGCCAAATCGGGGCACGCTCCCTTGGAGGCGGTCTATGACTACGCCGCGCAGATCGACCAGCCCGGCCTGGGTTTCATGGACACCCCGGGCTACGACCCGGTGTCGGTGACCGGCCTGCTCGCCGGCGGCGCCAACCTGATCTGCTTCACCACCGGACGGGGCTCGGCACTGGGCACGGCGCCGGCGCCGACCCTCAAGGTGGCCACCAACAACGCCCTGGCAGCCCGGATGCCTGACGATATGGACATCAACTGCGGACCGATCTTCTCCGACGGTGTCGCCGTGGCCGAGAAGGGCCTCGAGATCTACAACGCGCTGCTCGATCTCGCCAGCGGCACCCCGTCGAGCAGTGAATCGCTCGGCTACGGACGCAATGAATTTCAGCCTTGGCATATCGGCGTCGTGATGTAATCGAAGGCGCCACCCCCGAACGAAAGGCAGAATGCGATGGCCCAACCAAGAGTCAGGCCCCTGGAACGCAAGGTGCTGCGCGACACCGTCTACGAATCCCTGGTCGACATGCTCATGTCGGGTGCGCTGCTACCCGAAGCCCCGCTCAGCATCGACGGGCTCGCCAGCGAGCTGGCGGTCTCCCCCACTCCGGTGCGTGAGGCCCTGGTGCATCTCGAGCGTACCGGGCTGGTGACTCGCGCGCCCCTGCGCGGCTACCGGGTCGCACCGCCGCTGACCCCCGACCAGATCGCGCAGCTGTGCGACACCCGGCTGATCCTCGAGCCGGGCGCGCTCGCGCTGGCGTTCCGCCGGGTGCAGGAACTGAAGCCGGTGCTGGCCAAGGCGCACGCCAAGCATGTGAAGGCGGCCGGAGCGGTGGCGGGGATCGTCCCCGACAAGTCGACGATGAATGCCTACCGCGAGTATATGGACGCCGATTGGGGCTTCCACAACACCATCTTCCGGTTCACCGACAACGTCTACCTGCAGAACACCGCAGACCAGCTGCCAGCCCACATGCACCGGCTGCGTCAGTCGGTGCGGCGCGGCATCAATGACTCCGAGCTGGCGGTCGCCGAGCATGCGGCGGTCCTGGCGGCCGTGGAGGCCGAGGACCTGGTGGCGGCCCAGCAGGCGATGTACGACCACATCGCCAGCGTCAAGGAGCGCTCGCTTCGCGACGAGACCAGCCTCGACACGGTCGAGCCGGCAACCGCTGCGGGGCAATAAACAGCAGCGGCCGCAGCGGCTGGGGCGCGCGCCGGAAAGCGGCGCCCGGCGTGCAGCGCGCCACCGTAGCGCAGCGGTAGACTAAGGGGGCGTTTCGTCCCCTTCTATCTGGAGTGCCCGTGACCGACTCTGCTGCCCTCGCCACCACCGCCTACCAAGCAATGCTGACCCTTGTCGGTCAGACCGAACCACGCATCGCCGAGGCGATCAAGGCTGAACTGCACGACCAGCGGCATTCGCTGAAGCTCATTGCGTCCGAGAACTACGCGTCGCTGACGACGCTGCTGGGTCTGGGCACCTGGCTGTCGGACAAATACGCCGAAGGAACCATCGGTCACCGCTTCTACGCAGGCTGCCAGAACATCGACACCGTCGAGTCGGTGGCCGCCGAGCACGCTCGCGAACTGTTCGGCGCCGAGTACGCCTACGCCCAGCCGCATTCCGGCATCGACGCCAACCTGGTCGCCTACTGGGCGATCCTGTCGCACCTGGTCGAGCGTCCGGCTCTGGAGAAGTACCACGCGAAGACCGTCAACGACCTCGATCAGGCCGACTGGGACGAGCTGCGTTATGCGCTCGGCAACCAGCGGTTGATGGGCATGAGCCTGGACGCCGGCGGCCATCTCACGCACGGTTTCCGGCACAACATCTCCGGCAAGATGTTCGACCAGCGCAGCTACGGCACCGACCCGGTGACCGGGCTGCTCGACTACGACGCATTGCGCAAGCAGGCGAAGGAGTTCAAGCCGGCGATCCTGGTGGGCGGGTACTCCGCCTACCCGCGGCGCATCAACTTCGCCATCATGCGCGAGATCGCCGACGAGGTCGGCGCGGTGCTGATGGTGGACATGGCCCACTTCGCGGGGCTGGTGGCCGGCAAGGTGTTCACCGGGGACGAGAACCCGGTGCCGTTCGCCCAGATCGTCACCACCACCACCCACAAGTCGTTGCGCGGGCCGCGCGGCGGCATGGTGCTGGCCACCAAGGAATTCGCCGACGACGTGGATCGGGGCTGCCCGATGGTGCTCGGCGGACCACTGGGCAACATGATGGCCGGCAAGGCCGTCGCGCTGGCCGAAGCCCGGCAGCCCTCCTTCCAGGATTACGCCCAGCAGATCGCCGACAACGCCAAGGCCCTGGCCGAGGGGCTGCTGAAGCGCGGCGCGACGCTGGTGACCGGTGGCACCGACAACCACATCGTGCTGCTGGATGTGGCCAGCTCGTTCGGGCTGACCGGACGCCAGGCCGAGGGCGCGCTCATCGATTCGGGTGTGGTGACCAACCGCAACTCGATCCCGCGCGACCCGAACGGCGCCTGGTATACCTCGGGCATTCGGCTGGGCACCCCGGCGCTGACCAGCCGCGGTTTCACCACTTCCGATATGGATGTGGTCGCCGGGCTGATCGCCGACGCGCTGGCCGCCACCAAGCCCGTGATGACCTCGGCAGGCGCACCGGGCAAGGCGAAATACACGATCGCGGACGGTGTCGCCGAGCGCACCCAGGCCGCTGCGGACGAGCTGCTGGGCAACCATCCGCTGTACCCCGGCTTGGAGCTGTGAGCAGGTAGGCAGAGTCGACTGCCAAGCGATCCTGGTTCGGTTATCGCTTGGCAGTTCGATAGATTGCCTACATGCTCTTGTCCGATCGCGACATCTGCGCTCAGGTCCAGGCGGGACGTGTCAGCCTCGATCCCTGGGACGCAGCCATGGTGCAGCCCGCCAGCATCGATGTCCGGCTCGACCGGTATTTCCGCATCTTCGAGAATCATCGATACGATGCGATCGACCCGGCCGCCGACCAGTCGGAACTGACCAGGATGGTCTCCCCCGACGGTGACGAGCCCTTCGTCCTGCATCCTGGTGAGTTCGCGCTGGGGGCCACCTATGAGTATGTGACCCTGCCCGACGACATCGCGGCCCGCCTGGAGGGCAAGTCGTCGCTGGGTCGGCTGGGGCTGCTCACCCACTCGACTGCGGGGTTCATCGATCCGGGGTTCTCGGGCCATGTCACCCTCGAGCTCAGCAATATGGCCACGCTGCCGATCAAGCTGTACCCGGGCATGAAGGTCGGCCAGCTGTGCTTCTTCCAGCTGAGCTCGCCGGCGGCCCACCCCTATGGCTCCGCCGGCGTCGGCTCGCACTACCAGGGCCAGCGCGGGCCCACCGCCAGCCGCTCGCACCTGCATTTCTCGCGGATTCCGGTGCCGCACAACCCCGATCTGGAGGGCTGATCGCCGCAACCCCGATCGTGGGTCGGGTTATCCGCGGGGCCTGCAGACAGCCCTACCCAACTTCCGGGTCTGGCTCCTCGCCCGCGATAAACCGGCCCCGGATCATGCGATCGGTGCGTGAATCGCCTGCGGTCAGCGCGACAGCCGGCCCATCAGGGAACTTGCCACGGCGATGCCCACGACGCCAGCCACGATCAGCACCGTGAGATCGGCGAGGTAGTTCGTCGGCTGGCCCAACAGCAGTCCGCGCAGCATCGACACCTCGTAGCTCATCGGATTCACCCGCGCCAGCACCTGCACCCAGCTCGGCATCATCTCGATCGGGTAAAGGGCGTTGGAAGCGAAGAACAGCGGCATCGTGATCGCCTGCCCGATACCCATCAGCCGATCCCGGTGCAGGACCAGCCCGGCGATGCACAGCGACAGGCAGCAGAAGAAGGCCGAGCCGAGCATCACGACCCCGCAGGCAGCCAGCCACTTCAACGGATTCAAGGTCAGGTCGACGCGAATGATCAACGCGAACGCGATCACCACCAGCGCGATCGCCACCGACCGGATACCGGCCGCGAACGCCTTGCCCGCCGCCAGAGCGACCCGCGGGGTGGGAGTGACCAGCAGCTTCGCCAGGATTCCGGCGTCACGCTCCCAGATGATCTGGATGCCGTAGAAGATCGCCACGAACATGCCCGACTGCGCGATGACCCCCGGACTCATGAAGGCCAGGTAGGACACGTCACCGGTCGGGATCGCCCGGACACGGGAGAACGTGGTGCCGAAGATGCCCAGCCACAGGATGGGTTGAATCGCGCGGGTGAACAGCTCGGTGCGGTCATGGCTCAGCTTCTGCAGTTCGACCAGGCAGAAGGTGATGATGCGCGAGAACGTCACCCGGATGGTCGCGAGCGGCCCGCGGCTAACCCAGACGTCCGGCGGTACGGCGGCCTTGACGGACACTGGCCAGTCCTCCCTCACTGTCGTCGTTCAGATCGGCACCGGCATAGTGCCGGAAGACATCTTCCAAGGTGGCCCGCGGGCCGACGGCACGCTTCAGGTCGTCCGGGCTGCCCAGCGCCGAGAGTCGTCCGCGGTTCATCATCGCGATCCGATCGCACAACATGTCGGCCTCTTCCATGTAATGCGTGGTGAGCAGCACCGTCATGCCGAACTCCTCGCGCATCTGACGGACATGGCCCCACACGCTGTCACGGGCGACCGGATCGAGGCCGACGGTCGGCTCGTCCAGCACGAGCAGTGCCGGACGATTCACCAGCGCCTGGGCGAGTTCGAGTCGACGCACCATACCGCCCGAATAGGTGGAGGCCAGCCGGTCGGCGGATTCGGTCAGCTGCATCATCTCGAGCACCGCATCCACTCTGGCCCGGCGTTCGCGGCGGGGAATGTCGAAGAGCCTGGCGAACCATTCGACGTTCTCGCGTCCGGTCAGGGCACTCTCGATGGACAGTTGCTGAGGCACATAACCCATCAGCGCGCGCACCGCCATCGGGTGGTGGGCGACATCATGACCGAAGACCCGCACCGATCCGGTCTGGATGGGCAGCAGGGTGTTGATCAGCCGGATCGTGGTGGTCTTGCCGGCGCCGTTCGGTCCCAGCAGGCCGAAGCACTCCCCGTGCGCCACGGTGAGGCTGAGGTCGTCCACGGCGATGTGCGGGGCATGCTTGCGTGCCCGGAAGACATGAGTCAGATGCTCGATCTCCACCGCGTCGGAATCCATTGAGGCGCCTCTTCTCTCGTGCTCTATCAACGGTAGACCGCCGCTCGCCGAAAACCAGCTCGCCTCCGTTGGAACGCGAGCGTGACGATTCAGTGGCGTCGCGGTGGCTCACCCCGGAGCGACTGCCGGCCCGGGAGCGAACCGATTGCCGGGTGCCGGAGCACGGGATCACCGGCGCCCGGAACGACCCCCGGGAAGGCCCGCTTGACTGGGGGGCCAGCAGCGAGATGGTCTGCGCATCGCCCAGATCGATGGCGCCGCCGATCACCAGGTCGATGCTCTGGCCTTGCACCAGGTGCACCGAGCGGCCGTCCGGGAAGACCACGATGGTGCCGTTGGTGGAGTTCATATCGGTCACCTCGAAGCGGCCATTCTTCGGCGCAATCCGCAGATGGGTACGGCTGATGTCATGGTTGGGGCTCGGCACGCGCAGCAGCTGCTCGCCCGAATCGCTCGCGGGCGCCCGGCCGATCAACATCGGGCCGGTCAGCGCGACACGCTCGCCGGCCGCGGTCAGCAGAATGGCTGCCGGCAGGTGCGCGGCCGGCGGCGGCGGGCTGGAGGCCCGCGAAGCCCGCGGCGCCCCAGGGGCCGGTGGTTCCCGACGAGCCGAGTGGCTGGCCGGCGGCACCCGATGAACTGCCCGGGTTCGGCGTCCGGCTCCTGACCGGGAGCGTAAGGGGGACGCTGGCCGAGCACCTGCGTGGGTTCGCGGCCGACCGCGGCAGGGATCTCCGGCATCGGCGGCAGTTCGGGCTCCGGGGCGGACGACACCGCGGGTTCGGCCGCGATTTCCGGGTTCGATCACGGTCGCGAAGGCGGGCGGAGGCGGCGGGACGATGGGTTCGGAATACTCCGGCGCCCGGACCACGGGCTCGGAGTACTCGGGTGCCCGGAACACCGGCTCGGAATACTGCGGTGCCGCGTCGATGGTCTCCTCGGCCGCGTAGGTTGCCCGTTCCTCGGCCTGAGGCTGGTCAGCGTGCGGCTGGTCGGGCCGAGGCTCGTCGGTGTCCGGCTGGTCGGTCCGCGGCCGGTGGACGCCTTCGCTGCCGGCGGCGGCGACATCGGCCTCCGGTTCGGAATCAGGGAAGACCGGCGGCACGATCAGCCGTTCGCCGAAGACCGAGTCGTAGAGGTTCACCGAGTTCTCCACCGGAGCGAAGGCCGGCTCATCTGCAGCCGCAGCTGCCGGGGCGACCGCAGGTGCTGGGGCGACCACGGGTTGGGGTGCGACGGCAGGTGCCGGGGCGACCACGGTTGGGGGAACAGCTGCACGCTCGGGAACGACGGCTGGTTCCGGAGCAGCCGCAGGATGGAAAGCGGCGGCGGGTTCAGCGGCCGCGGCCGGCGAGCCGGCGGCCACGGGCTGGGCGTCCAAGTAGACCGAGGCGGCCTGCACCGCGCCGACGACCAGCGGCAGCTCCAGCAAATCACCGGACCCGGCCGTATCGTCCAGCGGCAGCTGCACCGACCGCGCGCTGAGGGTGGTCTCGTACCAGGTGCGCGCGCCGGCGCCCGAGGCGAGCTCGGCATCGGTGGCAGCATCGAAGACCGTCAGCGAGCCGCGTAGCAGGCAGTGCAGCCGATCGTCGTCCCAGAAGAAGACTCCGAGATTGGGCATCTGATCGAGTCCGTGAGTGGTCAGCGTCGTGACGATTTCGCCGATCGAGGCGCAGTCGAGCAGCTGGGCCCACAGGCGAGCGATGAAACCGGCGGCACTGCTGGGTGCGGGTTCCAAGACGACCATCGAGGTCGGTCCGCTCAGCACCGTCCATCGTCCATGAACATAGCTGGCACGCCACGCGCCGTAGGGGGTCTTCATCGCGTTCTCCTCCCGATGGCCAACTCACGGCCTCCTGCAAGCCTGACAGTTTCGGGACGCGCGGGCAATCATCCTCGCCGGTAAGCCATCCGGTGGACGATGCCGTCTCCGATCGATTGCACCAGCTGGACGATCGCGATGAGCACGATGACCGCCACCAGCAGCACCTCGCCATTGAATCGCTGATAGCCGTACCGGATGGCGAAGTCACCGACGCCGCCGCCACCGATGGCACCGGCCATCGTCGAATAGCCGATCAGGGTGACCAGCGTGAGCGTGGCGCCCGAGATCAGACCGGGCAGCGACTCGGGGAGCAGCACCTTGCGGACGATCTGCCAGGTATTGGCGCCCATCACCTGGGCGGCTTCGATCTTGCCTGGCGCGACTTCGCGCATGGCCGACTCGACGACCCGGGCATAGAACGGGATCGCCCCCACCGACAGCGGCACCACTGCCGCGGTCGGGCCGTAGGCGGTGCCGACCAGCCAGCGGGTGAAGCTGAGCAAGGCGATCATCAAGATCAGGAAGGGCAGCGAGCGAGCGATGTTCACGATCGCGCCGACCACCTGATAGATCACCGGCTGCGGGTTCAGTCCGTCGGGCGAACTGAGTCGCAGGACGACCCCCAGCGCAAGGCCGAGCACCGTGACGATGACGAATGAGGCGCCGACCATCCATGCGGTCTGACCGAGCGCGTGCATGAGTTCGGGGAATGCCTCGATCCAGCTGGCCTTCTTCATAGCCGCGCGCTCACTTCCCGCTCGATCAGGTACTGGTGGACCGCGGCCCGGTCGTAGAAACCGTCGGGGTGGGTCAGCGCGACGCGCAGGCGTCCGACTTTCTGACCCGCGATCCAGTCGACCGATCCCCCGAGGATGGCGACATCCAACCCGAAATGCCTGGTCAAACCCGAAATGATCGGCTCGGCCGTGTGGCTGCCGGTGAATGTCAGCACCATTGAGCGCTGCTCGGGGTCCAGCGCCGGATCGCCGGTGGGCAGCAGGATGTCGGCGAGCTGGGAGTTGGGATCGGCCACCAACTCCAGTAGCGGGCCCTGCTCCACGATGCGTCCGTTCGCCATCAGGGCGGCGGAGTCGCAGATACGGCGCACCACTTCGGACTCGTGGGTGATCAGCACCACGGTCACTCCGGTCTCCTGGTTGATGCGTTTGAGCAGATCGAGGATCTGCTCCGTGGTGGCGGGATCGAGAGCGCTGGTGGCTTCATCACAGAAGAGCACCTGCGGGCCGGCGGCCAGCGCGCGGGCAATACCGACGCGCTGCTTCTGGCCGCCGGACAGCTGAGAGGGATAGGAGCCGGCCCGATCGCTCAGTCCCACCAGCTCCAGTAGTTCGTCCACCCTCGCCTTGCGCTGGAGACCCGAGATGCCCTGGATCTCCAGCGGAAAAGCGATATTGGCGGCGGCGGTGCGGCTGCCCAGCAGGTTGAAGTGCTGGAAGATCATCCCCATCCGGTGCCGCATCTGGCGGAGCTGCGGCCGGTTGAGCGAAGTGAGCTCGATACCGGCGACTTCCACTGAACCTGACGTTGGACGCTCGAGTGCGGTGAGGCAGCGCATCAGCGTCGTCTTGCCTGCACCACTGCGTCCGAGGATGCCGAAGATGCCGCCGTCGGGCACGTGCAGGCTGACGTCCTGCACGGCCGCGACGGCCTTGTCACCTTTGCCGTAGACCTTCGTCAGGTTAGTGACAGTGATCATCGGCTCAGCCGTTCACCGGCAGCACACTGCCCTGGTAGTTGTCGACGATGAACTTCGCGAGCTCAGGCGATTCGAGAGCCTCGGCCAGCTTCTGGACGCGCGGGTCGTCCTTCATGGTCTCCTTGGTGACCAGCACGTTGGCGTACGGGTTGCCCTCGGCGGACTCGAGGATCAGCGCGTCGTTGGCCGGGACCAGACCGGCTTCCAGCGCGTAGTTGCCGTTGACGATCGACAAGGTCACGGCCGGGTCGTCGAGGGAGGCGGCCAGTTGCGGGCGGTCGATCTTGACGAAGGAGATGTTCTTCGGGTTCTCGGTGACGTTGGCGTCGGTGATCTGCGAGTAGTCGAGGTTCGGATCGTTGCGGTCGACGTTCAGCTTGATCAGTCCGGCGTCCTCCAGGAGGAACAGGCCACGGGCCTGGTTGGTGGCGTCGGCCGGGATGGCGATCACGGCGTTCTCGGGGACGTCGGTCAGCGAGGTGACCTTCTTGGAGTACAGGCCGAGCGGCTCGACGTGCACGGTCGCGACGGGGACGAGGTCGGAGCCGGGATGGTTGGCGTTCCAGTCGTTCAGGTAGGGCACATGCTGGAAGAAGTTGGCGTCCATGTCGCCGGCCTCCGTCAGCTGATTGACATCCACGTCACCGGAGATCTCGGTGACATCGACCTTGACGTCGCCCAGCAGGCCCAGGGTCTCGGCCTCGCGGATGAGCTCCGCGTGGGGGATCACGTCGGCCATCACCTTGAGCGGCTGGGAGGGGTCGGCGGAGCCATCGCCGCTCGACGAGCCACCGCAGGCAGCCATTGAGGTGAGCAGCGTGGCAGCCAGCGTGGCTGTCAGCAGGTTACGAAGTCGCATGGGGTAAATCCTATTCATCGGGTTCAGCGGAGGTTTGATCGTCCAGCAGCACGGTCCGCAGCGATCTCTGCGCAATGAGAAACATCAATCGCTGCAACTCCGGCTGGGAGGAGCGATCGGTCCGTGCTGTCAACGTGGCATTCGCCGGCAGCACATGGGCATCATCAGGACGGTGCAGCGGTTGCTGCTCGTGCTGATAATCGGACCCACGTGCTCGAGGCTACTTCACTTCGCGTTGCCGGCCCAACGGCGGCGGCAGGCTGTTATCGCACTGTGACCAGCGCCGCGCGATGTCACGTATCGCACTGTGACCAGCAGCGCGCGCTGTCACGCCCGCGGCGCGAGCCCTCTCGGAGGCCTCCCAACTGCCGCATGTTAGCCTGTCGTCGTCATGGTGGAGCCGGATGAGTCAAACAGTCGCCACGTCCTCTGACTGGGGGCGCGTGCAGGCGCGTCCTGGGTTCCGGACGATGGTCTTCGCGATCCTGCTGGTGCTGCTCGTCGCCGCCTTCATCTACGGCGTCGGTACCGGCAGCATCCCGCTGAGCCCCGAGCAGGTGCTCCAAGGGATCTTCGGGCCCGACGACTACGAGTGGCATCGCGTCGTCTGGGATATCCGGCTGCCGCGGGTGCTGCTGGCAGCGATGGTCGGCGCCAACCTGGCCACCTCGGGTGTGATTCTGCAGGCGATCATGGGCAACCCGCTCGCCGACCCCGGCATCATCGGTGTCTCCTCGGGTGCAGGCCTGTTCGGCATCATCATTCTGCTGGCCTTTCCGAGCATGTATCTGATGGTGCCGCTGTTCGCCTTCGTCGGCGCGATGCTGGCCTGCATCGTCATCTACGTGCTCGCCTGGAAAGGCGGCATCCAGCCGATGCGCATCATCTTGGCCGGTGTGGCCGTGTCCACGCTGTGCGGCGCCGGGATCTCCGCGGTCATGGTGCTCCACTCCGACCGGCTGCAGAACGCACTGCTGTTCATGAATGGCTCGCTGTCGATGCGTGGCTGGGGTGAGGTGCGCACGCTGTGGCCGTACTGCCTGCTGGCGCTGGCTGCCGCGCTGTTCTGCGTGCGCAGGCTGGACGTGATCGTCCTCGGCGATGATGTCGCACGCTCCATGGGCATGAATGTGCAGGCGAACCGCATCCTGTTGACCGCGATCGCCGCTTTGCTGGCGGCCAGCGCGGTCAGCGCCGTGGGCCTGCTCGGCTTCGTCGGGCTGATCGTCCCGCACATCATGCGGATGATCCTCGGCACCAACCACGCCTTCCTGGTGCCCGGCTCGATTCTGTTCGGCGCCACCCTGGTTATGTTCAGCGACACCCTTGCGCGCACGCTGTTCAGCCCGATCGAGATCCCCGTCGGCATCGCGATGGCCGTGCTCGGCGTCCCGTTCTTCCTCTTCTTGTTGAGGAGGGCGATGTGAGTGCCCCGATCCTGAGCGCCCGCGAGGTGCGCTTGAACCTGGGTGGGCATGAGATCCTGCACGGCATCAGCCTCGATTTCGAGCCGCACCGCATCCATGCGATTCTCGGTCCCAACGGCTGCGGCAAGACCACGCTCATCAAGGCGTTGTGCGGCGCCACCAAGCTCAGTCACGGCGAGGTCCGGTTGGACGGTGAGTCGATCAGCCGGCTGAGCGCGTCCGCCATGGCACGCAAGATGGCGGTGGTCTGGCAGGGCGGTCACATCACCGGTGATATCACTGTGCGTCGCCTGGTGAGCTACGGACGCTACGCGCATCTGCCCTGGTGGCAGCTTCGTCCACCGGCCCACGATCAGGCGGTCGAGCAGGCGATGGCACGCACCGGCGTACTGCCGATGGCCGAGCGGCGGGTGGAAACACTGTCGGGCGGCGAGCGTCAACGGGTCTGGCTGGCGGCGGCCCTGGCGCAGGAGCCGCAGCTGCTGTTGCTCGACGAGCCCACCACCTACCTCGACATCGCGCACCAGATCGACATCCTGGAGCTGGTGCGTGACCTCAACCAGACCATGGGGCTGACCGTCATCGCCGTGCTGCACGACCTCACCCAGGCCGCCCGCTACTGCGACCACTGCGTGGTGATGGGTGATGGACGCGTCCTGCGCCAAGGCTCGCCCGACCAAGCGCTGTCGTGGTCGGCGGTCGCCCAAGACTTCGCAGTCGACTCATGGGTTACCCACGACCCGGACGGTCAGCGTCCGGTCATTCAGCCCAGGAGACGAATGCGGATACCGACCCGGAAACGTGGCCTTCTACGATGCCGGCCGAACTGCACCACAAGCAGCGATGAAGATCGTCGTGATCACATCCGACAACCCAATATGTCGTAACACAAGGAGAAGCCCAATGAAACGAATTCTCGTCTCGGTCGCGGCCGCGGCCCTGATCGGGGTGGCCGCGACGGGCTGCGGCTCGTCGGCCGACTCCGACGCCAGCGCCTCGGCGGAGCCGGCATCGGCAGCCACCCGCGTCAGCGCCGCTGCCTCGTCCAGCGTGGCGGCCGCGCCGGGCGCCACTCTCACCGAGCAGGACGGCACAAAAAGCACCTCCCGAAAGGGACAACGGCTGAAATTCTCAAGCAAGCTGGAATCGGGCGAGAAGAATTTGAATAGCCGGCATAGGACTCATTACAGTATTAGCTGTTGACGAACTGAGCACTTGCTCTGCACTCTGCCCTCCGCGCTATGCCCTATGCACACTGCCCACCTTGCACTTCCGCTCGCTTCCTTTCCCCTCCCTTCCATATTTGTCGTTGACCGTTCACCTTTTTCCTTGTTTCTATCTCGAAACTGACATCCATTTTAGTTATAATTGCGGTAATCAATTCCTAGGAAATTATGAGTAAACATTTTCTTCTTGTCTTGTCCGTATTTTGGGCATCGATGTTTGTGTCCGTTAGCGCCCACGCACAGCAGCTCGGGAATCTGTCTCCTCAGCAGATTCAGCAGAAAGCCGCGGAAGCGGGCTACAGCGTTGATACAACGCAGATGAGACAGTACGAAGCGGCTCAAAAAGGGTCGGCCGCCGTTTCTAAAACGGCCGTCGCTCAGCCCCCCGTCGCAGTTACCCCACCCTCGCCTGCGCCGGCCTCAGGCTATACCGTCCCCGAGTTTGCGAATAGGGGTGCTGCCGGTACTCTTCCCGCATTTGGGTACAACGTTTTCACCTATTCTCCGACCACATTTCAACCGCTGCTGAACGTACCCACTCCCACAAACTATGTCATCGGCCCGGGGGATGAGGTAGTAATTTCGCTTTGGGGGGAGACGCAACTCGTGCAGGATCTTGTCGTCTCAAAGAACGGCGACATATATATACCCAATGTCGGGCTTGTAAGCGTCAACGGCCTCACTATGAGCCAGCTGCGAGACAAGCTATATGACAGGCTGTCGAAGGTGTATTCCTCACTGCTGCCGGGTTCCAAAGGCGGAGCGAGCACTCATCTGAATATTTCCACGGGACAACTGAGAAGCGTCAAAATCTACGTCCTTGGAGAAGTTGCCAAACCCGGCGGCTACACGCTCCCTGCACTCTCTTCGGCATTCACCGCACTCTACTACTCGGGTGGGCCGACAATCAACGGAACGCTCAGGAATGTTGAGGTAGTCCGTGACGGGAAAGTTGTCGCGCGAATCGACCTGTATGATTATCTGATAAAAGGAGACCAGTCCGAGGATATCCGGCTCAATGATGGGGACATAGTGTTCGTGCCCCCGGTGGGGAAAAGGGTTGCCGTGGTCGGGAGCGTATTCAGACCTGCCATATATGAGCTGATGAAGGGGGAGAAGCTTGGCGATCTCCTGCAATTCGCCAGCGGACTTACGTTCAACGCCTATTTCCAGACGGTTCATATCGACCGGGTTATCCCTTTCAGTAAGCGGAGCGATTACAGGAATAATATCCTGAGTATCGACCTGAGTTTTAAGTCGGTGGACTCCCTCGCTGAAAGCAACTACGCGATGGACGACGGCGATGTTGTCACTATCGATTCCATCAACAAGGTTCCTCAGAACAAGGTGACGATAACAGGTGACGTGAAGCAGCCGGGAGTGTATGAGCTGACGAGCCCCGGCATGACGGTGAGAGACCTCGTGTACAAGGCCGACAGCCTTTTCCCCGATGCATTCCTGGGCAAGGCGATGTTGATCCGCACTCTTCCGTCAGAGAAGAAGGAGGTCATCGCGTTCGATCTCGCCAAAGCCATGTCCGGCGATCCAAATGACAACCTGACGCTCGAAAACCGGGATGAGATACATGTGTACAGATTTACAGACTTCCATCCGACAAGGACCGTCGAGATTGCCGGCGAGGTAAGACATCCCGGAACTTACCCGCGCCTCGATAGTATGACGGTCGCAGACCTCATTATAATGGCAGGAGGGATCACCGACTCGGCAACGACCAAGGAGATCGAGGTCACGAGACTCGACACCTCCACTTTCGACGCGTATGCCCAGAAATTCATTATAAATCTGCCGACACATTACTGGGATGTTGACCCTTCCAAAGATTTCAGACTCGAGGATTACGACCGGGTCCTGGTCAAGCCCGACTCGTCGAAAGAGTTTGACGGGTTTGCCTCCGTTACAGGAGAGGTCGGATTCCCCGGTACCTATACGATCCTCCACAGAGGCGAGAATCTGACCGACCTCGTAAGAAGGGCCGGCGGGTTTAGAAGTTCTGCTTATACGGAAGGAATCTATCTGATAAGAAGGAATCCGATTTTGAACGATCTGCGCCCCGTACCGATATCTGACAGCACCTTGATGAGGATGTACCAGGGGCAGCCGTTGATCGACAGAGCCCGGTTCAACGCGGAATTTGGGCAGCGGATACCGATATCATGGAGCAACATCGCGAGAAACCCGAATTCCATTTACAATTTGGAGCTTAGGCCCGGTGACAATCTCGTCGTCCCCACTAACCCCGGCACCATCACCGTTGCCGGCGACGTCGGGCTTCCTTCCACCGTCCCATACAAACCCGGCGAAACCGCGAACTACTATATCAGGCAAGCCGGCGGCTATACCATAACCTCCGCGAAGGGTGACGAGGTCATCGTTCTTCCCAACGGCAAGAAATGGGAGTCTTCCGGCTGGTTCTTTATACCGAATCCGGAGATACTCGCCGGATCTGTAATATATGTCCCGTCTGAACTCAAGCAGCCATCTGCCGACATCTGGCCCCTTATCAGGGACATAATCACCGTGGTAAGCTCGACGGCGGTGCTGTTATTGACGATAAGTAAGTTGTAAGTAAAAGGTGACGAAGGAAAAAGGTAACAAAGTGAGAAGTGACAAAGTCACAAGGATAAGGGGGAACTTATGAGAACGCATAAGGATTTGGAGGCATGGAAGAACTCAGTCAATTTGGTACAGGAAATCTATCGGTTCACCGGCAGGTTTCCTCAAGAAGAGTTGTACGGCTTGACTAATCAAATGCGAAGGGCAGCATTTTCGGTCCCTTCCAACATCGCCGAAGGTGCTGCGAGAAATTCCGGACAAGAGTTTGTCAGGTTTCTGTCTGTATCGCAAGGTTCGCTCTCTGAGCTGGAAACCCAAACGATCATCAGCGAAAGATTAGGCTTCCTCAGGCGCGAGGATTCAAGCGAGTTGCTGGACAGAATGAATCTCGTCCGTGCACAGATCTCCGGACTCATGAAATACATGAGAAAGAAGTGACACCTTCTTCACCCCCTTGTTACCTTGTTACCCTGTCACCTTGTCACCCTGTCACCTTATCACCCCTAATTCCCGGAAACCATCAATGACTGACGAACGACTAAGAACTCAGAACCAAGAACCCACAGAGGACGAAGAGATCTCTTTCGAAGAAGGCTTCAAACGAACTGTCGATAAACTGCGCCCGCACATGGTAACGCTCTGGGGCGAGAGAAAGAAATTCATATACTTCAATGGGGCCGTCCTCATTGTCACGCTTGCGATTCTGATTTTTCTCGTGAAGCCGTATTACACCAGCTTCGTTACTATCCTCCCCGACTATGGAAGTAAGGAGACGACGTTGAGCCAGCTCAGCGGGCTCGCATCTTTGGCAGGTGTAGGCGTAGGCCAGGGAAGCCCGACAGATGTGTATCAAAACCTTCTGGCAAGCGAGGCCGTGCTTGCCCCGGTCATCTACGCGAAGTACAAGACTGAGAAATTTCCTGATTCGGTCAACCTTATTCAGTACTTCAAGATCAAGCCGGATAAAAGTGTACCGCCGGCGTTGAGCGGCAGGGAGATGTTTCTCAAAGAGTTCGGGGAACTCACAAAAGGCCGGGTGAAAACCGATGTGGATAGGATGACGAAGATTCTGACGGTGACGGTGAAGATGCCTGAGGCTCAGCTGTCCGCGGACGTGGTTAATAACATAGTCACATCACTTGACAATTACATTCGTACAAAGAGAAAGTCGTATGCCACCGATCAGCTATTGTACATTGAGAGGAGGATGGGGCAGGTAAAGGACTCACTCACAACCGCCGAAGATAAGCTCAGAGACTTCAGGGAGCAGAACCGGATGGTGGTTCAGTCCCCGGAGCTCATGTTAGTTCAGAGCCGTCTCTCCCGCAACGTCGAGATCTTAGGCGCCGTGTTCCTGGAATTGAGTAAACAGTACGAGCTAGCCAAGATAGACGAGATAAAGGATACGCCTATTGTGAACGTGAGAGATTATGCAAAGGACCCTGTTCTCAAGGCAGGTCCGAAGCGGCTTGTCACTTTGATTACTGTTATGTTTCTGGCGGTGCTCTTCTCCGGCCTCTATTTCGGGTTCAAGCCGTCGATAAGGAAATACGTCGGATACATACGAGGGAGTTAGAACCAAGCCGCCTTCTGCACTAGCTGCAAGGCCCCTCGTCCTTCCACTTTCCCATGCAGGAGTTTGGGAGAGTCACTGGGACCGCCTTAATTCCTATTCCCTCTTCTCCCTCTACCTTTAACCCTCTTCACATGGCGTACACGTGTTGCTTGTCTTCTCCACCCACTCAGATACCATTACGCTGACCTGAAAACATTCGACGAACAGGAATTTCCGAAACGGAGCGGATGCGGAAAATGCTCCAGCCGCCAAACTCAAACGCAACAGGTTTTGCACGAAGCCTACCTTGCTCTTTCAGGTCAGCTGAAAAGAGATAGAGGCAGCTACAGCGCCAACCCGTTTTTCCGTGTTCTGCGTGTTTCAATTACCAATACCGGGTACTCCCTTGATTCCGGGTTTCCATTCACCTTGCCCGCAGAAATTCTAGGACTTAGATCCGAAATTCAGGCAATATAAGAACTGAAAGCCTCCAAGCCTGGAAGCTATTGAAGATTGATGGCTTATGTCTTTGGTTATCTACATTGCGAAGCTCTGATTCTTTTTGCCTTCCACGTCCTTCCCCGCAACAGGCCGCTCCTAACGGAGCTGGACGGACATTTTGCTGAACCGGACTACAAACAGTTCGCGCCTCCGGCGCTTTTTCCGTTTCCGCCGCCTATCACGGGTCCCTTTGCCGAACCGGACTACAAACAGTTCGCGCCTCCGGCGCTTTTTCCCGTTTCCGCCGCCTATCACGGGTCCCTTTGCCGAACCGGACTACAAACAGTTCGCGCCTCCGGCGCTTTTTCCCGTTTCCGCCGCCTATCACGGGTCCCTTTGCTGAACCGGACTACAAACAGTTCGCGCCTCCGGTGCTTTTTTCCGTTTCCGCCGACTATCGCGGGTCCCTTTGCTGAACCGGACTACAAACAGTTCGCGCCTCCGGCGCTTTTTCCTGTTTCCGCCGACTATCGCGGGTCCCTTTTTGCCGTTTGGGGAAGTGACGCCCAATGTCTCCCGTGCCTTTTTTGTGCCTCTCCTGCTGGCTCGCCCTGACTTTCACGAAAGTTTTGTACAGTGGAGCCGAAGCGGCCTACCTGCACGCCTGCGTGTTGAAGCGCACTTCGCCGCGTAAACACGAAGCGTTTCGCATAGACTGGCGTGCTCAGAGTGCACATTGTACTATGACCCATCGGCCATGAGCCACCCCGACGACCGAGCTTCAGCCCGCCAGCTTCCGCATCCCTTTTACAGGTCAAACGGACTCCAGATCTTCATGAAAGACACTAGGTGAAAGCGCTCATCGCAACGTTAGTCTCGGCATGTCTGTTCGCCCAATTTCAAGGGTGTGTGGGGAAAGGAACCCCCATATCACCATTGGGAACGCCGCACTTCGTCCCTCAGTCTCAGCCCGACTCCGTGGCAGAGACGGGGATCGGGCAGGATCCAAACACCGGGGGGATATTCCTGCAGTGGTACACTACCCAGGGCGCAGCAGGTTATAAGGTGTATCGTTCGGACACGTCAAACGCCGGCGGGTTGCCGATAGATTTCTCCGTGGTTTCCAATATAATTTCGTCGAGTTCATTGAATGACACCTCTACCGTTGACGTCAACTCCATAATGACGGGCATTAGATACTATTACTATATAAAAGCGTACGCTGCTGACGGAAGCTTAAGCAATCCATCGGATACAATAAACTACAGGTTGCTTAATAGGCCCTCTCCTGTTTATCCGGGTGGGCAGAGATATCCGATTGTCGACGGAAGCGGTTTGTATTTTCAATGGTATGATGCGACTGGCGGTGGCTACACGGTCATACGTGTCATTGACAATTCAGTTATACCATCTGGGACTATTTGGGTGAGTGGAAAGTTTCAGGTTTTTGATTCCTATCCCGTCAAGTCATTTGACTTCGACAGCACCGCGACGGCGCCTCTCGTCTCCGGACATTCCTACCAATGGAGAGTGGACAGATTTGATGTGGATGGAACCGGTAGACCATACGAAGGTGCCCGATCTGTCTGGTCAACCTTCACGGTGAAGTAGGGGGAAGAGCAAGAACTTAGGAAGTTGAGCAGGTAAGAAGCTTGGCGGAATTCGCGGTAAAGGGGAAGATCGCGATGAAATGGTGAAATGGGGAAAAGCAAGAAGTTCGGAACGTAAGAAATTGGGAAGATCGGCAACTTGCAGTTTTGCATGAAGATTTTAAGTGACTGACTGGACCTTACCCCATTTTGTAGACAAGGAGAAAAGCCAGTAACTTCGTGAAGGAGGTCTACGACCTCGTAGAGGAGACTGGAAATGGAGACAGAGAAGAAGAGAAAGACGTACGACCGGCAGTTCAAGATCGATGCAGTGAACCTGGTAGTGAACGGAGGTCGGACGGTAGAGGAAGCAGCACGAGAACTTGGGATAAGTCGCGAACTCACTGCACCGGTGGAAACAAGCACTGACGAGCAAGGGGTCAGAGGCATTCCCGGGAAAAGGAAGACTTGAGTCCGCAGGAAGAAGAGCTGCGACGGCTTCGGCGAGAGCTTGGAGCAGGCAAAAGAGGACCGGGATATTTTAAAAAAAGCCCTGGCATTCTTCTCGAAAGGCGGGAAATGAGATACGAGTTCGTGGACAGGCATCAGAACCGGTGGAAGATAGGACGAATGTGCGATCTGCTTGAGCGTGAGCCGGAGTGGATTCTACGCATGGCGAAGAAGACCGGTAAGTAGTCGGAGAATCAACGAACGATGAGACTGATTCCGGAGATACGGAAGATCTACGAAGAAGGAAAAGGCGAATACGGAAGCCCGACGATCTGCCAGACGCTGCGTGAGAAGGGATACATGGTGAACCACAAGCGAATTGCCCGTCTGATGCGTGCAATTGGGCTTAGATCGAAGGTTAGTGCGCCGCTTTCAAGCATACGACCGTCCGGTGTAAAGATCGGGACGCTTCTCCGAATCTTCTTAATCAGAACTTCCACATCGACAGGCCGAACAAAGTGTGGATCTCCGACATTACCTACATCGACACCGCCGAGGGTTGGCTGTACCTGACGACGGTTGAGGACATGTGCTCGCGCAGTATGGTGGGCCACGCGATCACCGACCACCTTCGAGCCACGGCGGTCATAGACGCGCTTAACATGGCGCTCTCCAGACGGGCCATAGCTCCGGGCCTGATTTTCCACTCTGATCGTGGGAAGCAATACGTCGATCATCGCTTCCGCGCGATACTGGAGAAGAACCATATTATCCAGAGCATGTCGAGCACCGGCAACTGCTACGACAACGCGATGGCTGAATCGTTCTTTGCTACACTCAAGAAAGGACATCTTTTCCGTGAACGTTTTCAAACAAAGGAGGAAGCTCGAAGGAAGCTTTTTGAATATCTGGAAATATTTTACAACCGGGTTCGTCGCCACTCCGCTCTCGGCTACAAATCACCCGTGGCTTTTGAAAAACAACTAACAACCATGGCTTAACTCCTTGTCCATTTTTCGGGGTGAACTCCAGACAGTATCATTTGCGAGAAAGGGGGCTGCCACGGAGAGGAAGGAAGATCTAAGACATTTCAGGGACCTGGAAGTCTACCAGCGCGCCTTCAGCGCGGCGACGAGTGTTTTCGAATTGACAAAGAAATTTCCCAATGAAGAAAAATACTCGATGGTGGACCAGATGAGGCGTTCCTCACGATCAGTATGTTCGAACCTTGCAGAAGGTTGGAGGAAACGGAACTATGAAGCCGTTTTTGTTAATAAGGCCAGTGATGCAATGATGGAGGCGTCGGAGACACAAACGTGGTTGGAGTTTGCTGAAGCTTGCAAATATATCTCTTCGGATTCATTCAAGAGGCAAGACCGCGAATACGAGGACATCATAGGAATGCTCAACTCCGTTCAACGAAACGCTGATTCGAAGAATCCCGGTCTTCGACGGGACAAGTTCTGCTACTGACCTCCCGAACTTCCCAGGTTCCCATCTTCTTAACTTCTCCCAAGGACCGCCGTTCAGCTACCGGCGGCTTTTTTGTATTTGTCCATATGGGTGCTAGCAATTGGCGGGGTTCCCTTTAGGCCGTCACTTTCAGATAGGGCAGACTATTGTTAAATTATCCCACTATTCCCGGAGCACTTTGGAAAAAACATCAATATAATAAATGGGAATTCGAATTGCACGAATGGTCATTCGTGAGTAGTGGCTCAATTTGTAAGAAATATCTCGCAAAGACGCAAAGCTCGCAAAGCAAGGGATGAAATTGTTTCCCCTTTGCGGTCGTTGCGGCTTTGCGAGAGAAAAAATCCTCAAACTGAGCCAGTGCCCATTCGTGACATTCGTGCCGAATATGAACTTAAGATTTAATCATTCGTGGAATTCGTGTTAAATGCTTTGAACGGTTTCTCAAATATTTAATCATCCAGAGAAGAGGTAAAATGATCGTAGTTCGAACGCCTTTCCGTCTCCCGCTCGGCGGCGGAGGGACCGATTTGCCGTCATACTATCAGAAGTACGGCGGATTTTTGGTTACAGCCGCCATTAACAAGTACATGTTCATCAATCTGAACGTCCCTGCCATCGTCAACAAGATCAGGATCCATTATACCAAGACGGAGACAATCGACCCCCAAAACATACAAGACATCGAGCACGAAATTGTCCGGGAGGCTCTCAAATATCTCAACATAAGAAGTCCGCTTGAGATCAGCTCGATGGCCGACCTTTCGGCCGGTACGGGTATGGGCTCTTCGAGTTCTTATACCGTCGGTCTGCTAAGGGCATTGAACGCGATGATGAGACGCCACATCCCCGTTCAGGAACTCGCCGAAGAAGCGTGCAAGATAGAGATCGACCTTATCGGAAAGCCCATCGGGAAGCAGGACCAGTACGCGGCGGCATACGGCGGAGTTATAGTGATGGAGATCGACAAGTCTGGAAAGGTTACAGTCACTCCGCTTGATATCGCCCACGAAACTATCTATGAGCTCGAAAACAGGCTGATGATGTTTTATACCGACATCCAGCGGGACGCGAACGAAATACTCGCGGAGCAGAGCCGGAAGATTGATAATGAGAGTATGCTAGTCGGAGAAGGAGAGGGGGAGAGAGGGGGACTAGGTGACAAGGAGAGAGGGAGACAAGGAGACAAGGAGACTGGGGGACAGGGAGAGGAGGAGACAGGGAGACAGGGAGAGGAGGAGAAGAGATCCGCGGTTGAGGCAATGCACAGGATCAAGGAGATCGGCCGGGAGGTGAAGACTGCCCTCGAGAAAGGGGACGTCGACCGCTTCGGAAAACTGCTGAACGAGCACTGGCTTGTAAAAAAGAGCATCTCCACAAAGATGAGCAACCCGGACATAGACAGGTGGTACGCAACGGCGATGGCGAACGGCGCGCTCGGCGGCAAACTGATGGGTGCCGGCGGCGGCGGATTCCTCCTTCTCTGCGTCGACAACGGGAAACGCAAACACCTCCGCTCGACCATGGAAGCCGCGGGACTTCGATATATGGACTTCAAGTTCGACTGGGAAGGAAGCAAGGAGCTGGTTAACATATGATGGGGAGAGTGGGAGACTTGGTGACGAGGAGAGTGGGAGAAGGGGAGAAAAGGAGACTGGGAGAGAGGGAGAAGGGGAGACTTGGAGACTGGGAGAGGGGGAGACAAGGAGAGTGGGAGACTTGGAGACGAGGAGAAAGGGAGGGAGGCGAAATGAAGATTAGAAAACACCAGGAACTTGAGGTTTATAAGGAGGCGTTCACTGCATCGATGGAGATTTTTGAATTATCGAAATCGTTTCCTAAGGAGGAGAGATATTCATTGACGGATCAAATTAGAAGATCATCGAGATCGGTCTGTGCGAATATCGCTGAAGCTTTCAGAAGAAGACGGTATCCTAATGCTTTCGTCTCAAAACTAAATGACGCGGAAGCTGAGGCGGCAGAAACTCAAACTTGGATGGAGTTCGCATACAAATGTAGTTATACCGATTCTGATATCGCTGGTAAGACTATAGATGTTTATGACGCAATAATCGGCAGATTGGTTGTCATGTCGAATCAACCTGAAAGCTGGACCGTATGAGTTCGTCCCTTCTTCCCCCCGTCCCAGAGTCCCACAGTCCCAAAGTCCTCATCACTGGAGTGGCTGGCTTCATCGGCTCCAACCTCGCGGATCGCCTTATCCGGAAGGGCTATAACGTAATCGGAATCGATAACCTCGCCTACGGCGTCAGGGAACAGATACCGGAAGGCGTTGAATTCCACAAGGTCGACATCCGTGACAAATCCAGCTACCCATTATTCCAATATTCCGATTACGTCTTCCACCTCGCCGCCAAAAACTGCATAAGCGATTGTCAGATTGACCCGCTCGAGACCGCGGATACAAATGTCACCGGTACAGTGAATGTCTTTGAAGCCTCAAGGAGGGCGGGGGTCAAGAAGGTGATATATGCCGAGTCTTCCGCCATGTACGAAGGAAGCAAGGTCATGCCCACGCCCGAGTCGGAGGTCAGGCCGGAGAGTTTCTACGCTCTTAGCAAATTTGCTTCCATGTATTTCGCGGAGGGATACGCCCGCTATTTCGGCCTGAAGACGACGGCGTTGAGATATTTCTGCGCGTACGGTCCGAGACAGGATTACAGGCGCTCGATCCCGCCGGTGTTCAGCGCGTTCATAATAAAACTCCTCAAGGGCGAACAGCCGGTTATATACGGAACGGGAGAGAAACGCCGCGACTTCATTCACGTCGACGACATCAACGACTTCCACGAGATGTGCATCACCGACGACCGCACGACAGGAAAGGTGTTCAACCTCGGCTCAGGCGTGAATTACTCCGTCAACGAAATATACTCCGTAATAGCCTCCCTGCTCGGCTCATCCGTTAAGCCCGTATACAAACCCGACCTCCCCGGCGAAGCATTTGCGAACCTGGCTGACATTTCCCTCGCGAAATCCCTTGGCTGGAATCCGAAGGTCAATCTGACCGAAGGCCTGCGAACTTCGATCGACTTCATTAGGAAAGAGATGGAGAGCGGGAGAGTTTGAAGCGCGCTCGTAAAGTGCTGAAGAAGCGTAAAGCGAGAAGCGTTAAGCGTAAAGCGATAAGCGTTAAGCGTAAAGCGATAAGCGTTAAGAGAAGATGGTGCAATGGTTAGAAGGCGGTTACTTGCCACAGGCTTCTTTACGCTTAATACTGAACGCTTACCGCTCAAAAGAAAGCCCTCCTCGAGGAGAGGCTAACCCGCAAGCGAAGCCGGGTTGCTTCCAACGGGACACAGTTGTACATTATTGTTGTACAATAAGAAAGGCGTGGAGAATGTCGATAAATGTAACTTATAGCCGGGCCAGAGCTAATTTGGCGAAATTGCTGGACGAGGTCTCTTCTAACAACGAGGTGGTTATAGTAAGCCGTAAGAAGGCCGAAAACGTTGCAATCATTTCGGAAAGCGAGCTCTCGAGCCTGCTGGAGACCGTCCACCTGTTGCGTTCACCCAAAAACGCGCAGCGGCTCCTCTCCGCTCTTTTGAGAGTTCATGCAAATAGAGGTAAAGTACAAACACTTGCGGAATTGAAAAAAGAATTTGGGCTTGAAGACTAAAGGGGGGTCGGAAAAACGCGAAAGTGTTTTCCATTCCGAGTTCAGGGAGGACTTGGCCTACTGGGTGAAAACGGACAGAAGGATTGCATTGAAAATTCTTGACATGGTTGAAGAAATATTAAGGTCGCCATTTGAAGGGACCGGTAAGCCTGAACCGTTGCGATATTTGGGTGCAGGTGTTTGGTCTAGAAGGTTAACACTGGAGCATAGAATTGTTTACGTTGTCAGTGAAGAGAGGACAGATTTCATTCAATGCAGATATCATTATTGATGTATTTCCCGGCAAAATCGCTCGGCTGACAACCGAGGCGCAGCCTGACTGAAGGACTGGGGACTTCGATTGAGTTTATTAGGAAAGAGATTGAGACAGGAGGAGTTTGAAGCGCGCTCGTAAAGTGCCGAAGAAGCGTTAAGCGTAAAGCGATAAGCGTTAAGCTGCGACGTTGCGCTTACCGCACATCTATTCTCAACTAGAGAAAGGGGGAGGCTGAAATGGAGTCTAGCAGAGTTCGCACATTCCAGGATCTGATTGTGTGGCAGAAGGCGCATGCCTTGACACTCAATGTCTATCAAGCAACGCGGAAGTTTCCATCCGATGAGAAGTACGGCATCATTTCACAAATGAGAAGATCGGCTTATTCAGTTCCGTCCAACATCGTAGAGGGACACAGCCGGAGAAGCAAAAAGGAATTCGGACGATTCCTCTCAATTGCTGCCGCTTCGCTCTCTGAGCTCCGTTACTTCATGATATTGAGTAGAGACCTTGGCCACCTTAATTTAGAGGAGTATGAGAAACTGTACCAAAATGCCCAAGAAGTGGGAAGAATCCTGTATTCGTTTACCCGTTCCCTTAACGCTTCCCGCTTATAACTGTACGCTGACATGAAAGCCCTCCTCCTCGCAGCGGGCAAAGGCCAACGCCTCAAGGGTACCGTGGATAATATCCCGAAACCGATGATCAGCTATATGGGCAAGCCGGTCCTCCAGCATAATATCGAGTTATGCAGGGAATACGGAGTGACTGAGCTCTTCATCAACACTCATCATCTTCCCGAAGTTATACAGTCTTACTTCGGAGATGGCTCTTCATTTGGTGTTAGAATCCATTACTCGTTCGAAAGTGAGCTACTAGGGACGGCGGGGGCGCTGAACAATTTCCGTGACCAACTCGGAGAAGAAGAATTCTTCGTCCTGTATGGTGACAATTTCTCGAAATTCGACCTGGGTTCACTCACGAAGGAATTTCATAAGCACGATTGCATTGGTGTCATAGCTTTTCATCAGAGAGATGATGTGTCCCATAGCGGCGTCGGCGAGTTCGCTTCAGACGGACAAATCATCCGTTTTGTCGAAAAGCCCGCACCCGGTATCACCGACAGCCATTGGGTGAATGCCGGAATTTACTATCTGAGTCCCGCCATACTCGGGCATATACCCGCCGGCTTTTCCGATTTCGCGAAGGACATTTTCCCCGGCCTGCTGGCGAAGAATGTAGCTCTCTACGGCGTGCGGTCCGATATACCGCTGAAAGCGTTCGACACGCCGGATCTTCTTCGCGACGCACAAAAATTGTGATAGAAAGTGCTTTCAGAAGACTTCATTGCGTATATAGATGAGTCACACGAACAAAAATATAATTAAGAATGAGAGAGAGCTGTCTGTGACTTTGAGAATTCCTTGCAGGAATTGGGACCCTCCAGCCTTGCACGGTCCCAAAACAGAGATAATTCTTGACGGCGTTTTTCGATTATCCTTTCCTGCAGAGTTGCTGGCGAAGCCATGTCTTTCAGAAGCGGACCAATGGACAGACGATCGCGCCCTGTACCGGTCGTTCAACAAATCCAAATATGTGAGGCAAATACTAGAACGGCATGAGAAAAAATGGCGTTAAAGAAATTTCGGAGCGGAGCGTCAAAAAACAGATTCATAGCTCATCAGCCCTGGCGAGATTTTACGTATTTAATCTGTTTTAGCGGAGCGGAGAAATTTCTAGCCGTTTTTTCTCGAGCTCGCAGAGTCGACGACTCAACGAGTCTGGCGACCTTGATTTTTGCTTTTGAGCCAGAGGCTCATCAGCCTCCGGCTGAGGTTCTTTATTTTGTATCAAGACAAAAGAAAGAACGCCGGAGGGTTAAATGGTTCTGAAAGGTAAGAGTGTGCTGATCACCGGAGCCGGACGCGGGATCGGCCGCGCGATAGCCCTGGAGTGTGCATCGGAGGGCGGGAACATCATCCTCCTCGCGCGCACGCATTCGGAGCTTGCAAATACGGCAGCCGAGATTTCCCGGGCCGGCGGCAGTTCGCTGATTTTCGTATGCGACATTTCCTCCGCGTCTAAGGTGAACAAGGCGGTTTCTTCGGCGAAGAGAGAGTTTGGTGAGATAGATGTTCTCGTCAACAATGCCGGCATACAGCCGCCAATCGGACCATTCTCGGAGACCGACATTCGGGAGTGGAAGAGAAACATAGAAATCAACCTCTTCGGCGCCGCGAATGTCATATCAGCTGTTCTGCCCGATATGATCGCCCGAAAGAAGGGAAAGATAATAAATCTTTCCGGCGGCGGCTCGACTTCTCCGCGCCCCAACTTCTCCGCGTACGCGATTTCAAAAACGGCGATAGTACGATTTACAGAGATACTTGCCGTTGAGCTTCTTGACTCCCACATAGACGTCAACGCGATATCCCCCGGCGCGGTGAATACGAAGATGCTTGACGAGGTGCTGCTTGCCGGCGCCCGCGCGGGAAAAGAAGCGACAGACGCCGAAAGAAGAAGAGACAAAGGGGGCGACGATCCGGAGCTGGCGGCAAAGCTCGTCTGTTATCTCGCCTCCGACGAATCCGACGGAATAACGGGGAAGCTCATAAGCGCCCGCTGGGATCCGTGGAAAGAATTATCGTTCCGGGAAAAGTTGAGGTCGGACAAGGACTTCGCGACTCTCCGGAGAATAGATGACAAATACTTCGGCAAGCAATAAGCGTGAAGCGGAAAGCGTTAAGTCCATGATGCGATTTGTGAACCTTGCCTTAAGGGCCAACCTGTCACCGGTTGACCTTGAACGCTTATTACTTATCGCTTACTGTTAACGCTTATTACTTATCGCTTACTGCTTAACGCTTATTACTTATCGCTTACTGCTTAACGCTTATTACTTATCGCTTACTACTTATCGCTTACTACTTAACGCTTAACGCTTATTATGAACCTTGCAATCATCGGCTGCGGACTAATCGGGAGGAAAAGGGCTCTCGCTCTCGGACGGGATGACGTGCTCGTCGCTTGCTGCGACACAAATGAGGAATCTGCGAGAAAATTCTCGTATGAATTCAAGTGTAAGGCCTATACCGATTATAAAAAGCTCATATCAGAAGACGATTTTGACGTCGCGATAGTCGCCGTCGTGAATAAGTACGCGAAGGGAATTATTGTCGACGCTCTGAAAGCCGGAAGGCACGTCCTTGCCGAGAAGCCGCTCGGCCGGAATGCTGCCGAAGCTGCCGAGATGCTTGCCGCTCCACCTTTCTTCCCCTCCCAGAGTCCCACAGTCCCAAAGTCTCCGCGTCCCCCTCTCTCCCCGTCCCCCCATCTCCTCCTAAAGACTGGCTTCAACCACCGTTTTCATCCTGCCATCCGAAGAGCTAAGGAGATGCTCGACGCCGGGGCAATCGGGAAGCCGTTCAATATCCGCGCCGCCTATGGACACGGCGGAAGGCCGGGCATGGAGAAGGAGTGGCGCGCCTCCAAAGAACTGTGTGGCGGCGGGGAGCTGCTCGACCAGGGGGTCCACATTATCGACCTGATAAGATGGTTCGGAGGAGAGGTGAAAGAACTGACCGGAAATGTGGAAACGAAATTCTGGGATATGGAAGTCGAGGACAACGCGTCAGTCATCGCGAAGACGGAAAAGGGCGTGACCGCGTCGTTTCATGTGAGCTGGACGAACTGGAAGAATATTTTTTCGTTTGAGGTGTTCGGCACCGATGGGTACCTGAAGATAACCGGCCTGGGTGGAAGTTACGGCCCCGAGTCGCTCGAGATCGGGAAGAGGAAGAAGGAAGGCGGCCGGCCCGACATAGAGGTGATTGAATTTCCACCTGAAGACATCAGCTGGAAAGAAGAATGGAAAGAATTTAAGACCGCCATTTCCGAGAACCGCGAGCCTGTCGGGAATGGATATGACGGCTTCATGGCGAACAAAGTTATCGAGGCGATCTACAGGTCCAGTATCGAGAAAAGGACGGTGACTTTGTGAGGGGGGACAAGGAGAGGGGGAGACAGGGAGACTTGGGGACAAGGAGAGGGGGAGACAAGGAGACTGGGGGACTGGGAGACAAGGAGACTCGGAGACAGGGAGACTCGGAGACAGGGAGACTGGGAGAATATGAGAGGCATTGGGAACCAAGAAGTCGAACAAGCAATTGCCGGCGGATTTGTTCGGATCAAGTCTCGCGTTCACCGCATTTATCAAATTTCCTCGCTCCTTGCTTCGATGCTGTGCGAGAATTACGTCGAAACCGGTTGGCGAGGCTGTCCCAAAAGCCCACATTGTCATGCTGAACGAAGTGAAGTGCCGCCTTGTCGCGGATACCGCGCCACGCGGTGCGGCATCCCGACATATAAAACGTTTGGACGGGACATCCATTTTGCGGATCGAATAAGTGGATTTGTCGCCAAAGGCGAATCTGCCTCCGGCATGACTTCAGTCGTCCGCCCACAATATGAAGGGGCGGACTCCTTCAGAATGACATTTCCTTTCTTTCTGGACAACCTCATTAAGGTGAGGGTGATTCTGAATCGCGCCACGACAATCCAAGAATTCAACTTCCATTCGAATATGATCATTACACCTCTACCTCCTAATTGTGAGACTATAGATTGAAAAAGAGAATCGGAATTCTGACAGGAGGCGGAGACGTCCCGCCGCTTAACGCCGTGATTCACTCCGCGTTCAATCACGGAAAGGAGTCGGGCGTCGATGTAGTCGGCATTATCGGCGGATGGCAAGGCCTTCTCGACAAAGTGACTGTGGACCTGGGCAACCTGAACATCGATCCCGCGATCGGCGGTACGGTTCTCAGATCTTCCAGAGTCAACCTCGGCAAGGTTGATCACGCCCACGAGAAAATAACCAGGAACCTTTCGGACCTTCATCTCGATGGACTGATAGTCATCGGCGGCGAGGACACTCTTTCGAACGCGTTTCACTTAAGAGATGTCCCGCAGGTCCTTATCTCCAAAACGATAGACAACGACGTCGGCATAAATGAACCGGGCAGGTTGGTCAACTATTTTACGCTCGGATACCCGACGGCGGCGGAGAAGATCTCCTCCTTCGTCAGTCTGAAAGAAGGCCTGAGGACTACGGCATATTCTCACGAGAGGATCATAGTTGTGGAATCGATGGGAATGCACGCCGGCTGGCTGGCAATCTCGTCAGCGATGGGTCACCCCGATTTCATAATCATTCCGGAGTTCCCGCTTGACTACGGGGCATTCAGGGAGAAAGTGGCTGATCGTTACCGCCGGCAAAGAAATGTGATGATCGTCGTCTCCGAAGGGGCAAAGTGGTCGAACGGCGATTATATCTCCGCGGATGAGGAGGATAAGGACAATTTCGGTCATCCGAAGTTCAAGGGCGCGGCCGAACTTCTCGCGAAGAAACTGAAGGCGGACCTCGCGCCGCATTTCGACACGAAGAACGTCAACCCCGTCAATCCTTCCTACCTTTACCGTTCCGGTAAGCCCAATCCGCTCGACATGGAGTCGGCCGCTCTCCTCGGCAGGGATGCGGTGAGCCTGATAGTTGGGGGGATTTCTGAGCCTGTCTTTCTTACATTAAAGGAATCCGACCGAGGGTTTGCGTCGGAGAAATATTATCTGAGGGAGCTGAATGACATTGAAGGCTTTCACAGATTTGTCGACGGGAGGTTTTACGACCCGGCCGAATTTCAGGTGACTCCCGAAGGCATGAGCTACCTAGGTAAGATTACTGTTGATTTGGGTACCCCTGTGTACGGTTTCACGCAGAACTGGAAGGAGAATAAATGACGTTTTCAGAGGACTTCTTGACCGAGTGCGTCTCGGCGATAAATAAGATAGACCGGGCTGAAATAGAAAAGATGGCCGATGTTCTGTCGGCGGTGAGGTCGGGCGGCGGAAGGCTTTTCATGATCGGGTCCGGCGGCGGCGCGGGGCACGCGTCTCACGCGACATGCGATTTCCGGAAGCTATGCGATATTGAAACTTATGCCCCCTATGACAATGTTTCGGAGCTTACGGCAAGAGTGAACGACGAAGGTTTCGACGTTTCAATCCTGAACTGGCTGAAGGTAAGCAGGTTGGGTAAGCGCGATTGTCTCTTCGTCTTTTCGGTGGGAGGCGGCAACGAGGAGAAGAATATAAGTTCCAATCTTGTCCGGGCGGTGAAATACGCGAAGGAAGTTGGTGCTAAGGTCGTCGGTGTAGTCGGCAAGGACGGCGGATATACGAAAAGAGTCGGCGACGCGGTCGTGGTCATCCCGACTGTGAATCCATCTCATATCACTCCGATCACCGAGGGATACCAGGCGCTTGTCTGGCATCTTCTCGTCTCACATCCTAAATTACAGGTCAATCCCACAAAATGGGAGTCGACTCGCTGATCGGCGGCGTCGCCAGGACCACAAAGAAAGGACATCATGAGGGACTTGAAAATAAAGATATTTGCCGACGGGGCGGACAAGGCCGGGATCATGGAGATGGCGCGGAATCCGATAATCTCGGGATTCACGACAAATCCGACACTCATGAAGAAGGCGGGCATCAGGGATTACAGGGCGTTCGCGCTTGACGTGTTGAAGGAAATTACGGACAAGCCGATTTCGTTTGAAGTTTTTTCCGACGACTTCGATGAGATGGAGGGCCAGGCTCTTGAGATAGCTTCGTGGGCGCATAATGTCTACGTCAAGATACCGGTCACGAACACCAAAGGCGAATCGGCTTCAGCCCTTGTCGGGCGGCTGGCGCGACAAGGCGTCAAGGTTAACGTGACGGCTATGATGAATTTACGGCAGGTCAGGGAAGTCGTACCGGGATTGATTCAGGGGCCCGGAGGATATGTGTCCATCTTCGCGGGCCGCATCGCAGATTCCGGTCGCGACCCGGTTCCGGCGATGCGCGAGGTAGTGGAGTATCTCAGGCCTTATCCGACTGTAGAGTTGCTATGGGCTAGCCCAAGAGAAGTTTTGAATATCCTTCAGGCAGATGAGATCGGCTGTCATATCATCACCGTTACGAACGACTTGATAGCGAAGATCGCGTTGTTCGGAAAAGATCTCGACGAATTTTCGCTCGATACGGTGAAGATGTTCTACAACGACGCGAAAGCAGCGGGGTATTCGCTTCCGGTTACAAGGCAGGTCGTCCGCAAATAGGTCTTTCTCCGCACTTTTCGTCTCAGGCAAAGGTCGTCGTCCCTTTTTCAATCCACGAAATCTTGCTACATTCATTTACCGTTTTGATGAATTGACGTAATTTATCGAATCCGGATAACCCGGGAAAATTATTATCCGACATCTTATCAATCGCGCAGAATGACTGAATCAAGTTTCCGCCTCGGTATACTGGGCTGCGGCAGATGGGGATTGAACCATGTCAGGACAGCTTACCAGATCTTCGGCGAGAAACTGGCCATGGTGTCCGACCCCAGCCCGGAAGCCGCCGGGAAGGTGGCCGGAATTTCGCCGTCCATCAAGTTCACCTCCAATCCGAATGAGATCATCGATCACCCCGGCATAAACGCCGTTATCGTCGCCACTCCGGCCGAGACTCACTACGACATTGCCAAAAAGCTCCTGTTGAGCGGCAAGAATGTTCTCGTGGAGAAACCGATTACGCTTGAACTTTCCGAAGCGCGAGAGCTGGTTGCTCTGGCGGATGAGAAAAATCTGAAGCTCATGGTCGGACATGTCCTCCTCTATCATCCGGCCGTCCTCAAACTCAAAGAGCTTCTTCTCGCCGGCAAGATCGGGAAGCTGCAGTACATATACAGCAACCGCCTCAACTTCGGAACCGTCCGTACGGAGGAAAATATACTTTGGAGCTTTGCCCCGCACGACATCTCGATCATACAATTTCTTACCGGTTCGAAACCTGAATACGTATCAGCAAGGGGCGCCTCTTTCCTGCAGAGCAATATCGAAGACTCGACGGTAACTTTTCTTTCGTTTCCGGGAAACGTGCACGCGCACATCTTCGTGAGTTGGCTTCATCCCTTCAAGGAGCAGCGGCTCGTCGTCATCGGGGATAAAGGAATGCTGGTCTTCGAAGACAGCGCGCCGAAGGAGAAGCTCCGCTTTTATCCGAAGGGTTTCAGCAGAAATGGCGGCACGTTGGAGAAGTTCGACGGTGATTTCGAGGTGATCCCTCATGAAAACAAGCAGCCGCTTGCCGAAGAACAGCTCCATTTCTTCAAGTGCGTTGCTGAGGACAGGAAACCGCTGACCGACGGCAGGCACGCGATGGAGGTCCTGGAAATACTTAAGATGGCTGAGAGGAGTATGAAAGGAACGAGGGAAAAGAATTTTGAATTGTGAATTCTCAATTTTGAATTAAATTCATCGGCGGCACTATGAATGAGGAACTAAATGCCCAAAGCCATTATGTCAACGAGCATGCGGTAGTTGACGAGAACGTGGACATTAAGGAGTATGAAAGGAGCGAGGGAGAAGAATTTTGAATTCTTAATTTTGAATTGAAAAAAAGGGCGGACATTGCGAGCAGTTAATTTACAATTTAAAATTCAGAATTTAGAATTCTCAACCGATATGTGGTTATCGAAAAACCCGAGAGTCCGCCGAAGCCGATTCAGAATTTTGAATTTTTAATTCTCAATGTTGAATTAAAAGAAAGGCGAACATTGCGAGCAGTTAATTTAAAATTCAAAATTTAGAATTCTTAATTCTCATTCAGAGGCATTGGTAATTCTATGAGCAATGAGCTAACTGCTAAGAGCTATTATGTCAACGAGCATGCCGTAGTTGACGAGAACGTGGAAATTGGCGAAGGCACGAAGATATGGCACTTCACGCACGTTCAATCGGGGGCAAAAATAGGTGACCACTGCACCGTCGGCCAGAACGTGAATATCGCCAACAACGTCACGATCGGAAACAATGTCAAGATCCAGAACAACGTCTCCGTGTATGAAGGTGTCACGCTGGAAGATTACGTCTTTTGCGGGCCCTCGATGGTCTTCACAAACATACTTGACCCCCGGTCCAAGTATCCCCAGGTTGGTGCGAAGTACTATATAAAGACTCTCGTGAGGGAAGGGGCCTCTCTTGGTGCCAACTCCACGATAGTCTGCGGTCACACTATAGGGCGGTTCGCGTTTGTAGGCGCGGGGGCGGTTGTTACGAAAGACGTCCCCGACTTCGCGCTTGTGGTTGGAAACCCGGCCAGAATTGTCGGCTGGGTGAGCGAAGCGGGGAAGAAACTCGCGTTCGACAAGGCCGGCGTTGCTCGCTGCGAGAAATCTGGAAAGAACTACAGACTTGAGAACGGCAGAGTAGCAGAATTTTGAATTTTGAATTAGAAGAAGGGCGGACATTGCGAGCAGTTAATTCAAAATTTAAAATTCTAAAAACAGGGGGTGCTGTTATGAAGGATAATATTATACTGGATAAAAGCTTTAACTTCGCGCTCAGTGTAATAGGATTGTATCAGGTCCTTCAGCAGAATCATGAGATGGTTATGTCGAAGCAATTGCTTCGCAGCGGAACAAGCATTGGGTCAAATGTGGGAGAATCGACGGCGGCTCAATCCAGGAAAGATTTCATCACCAAGATGTCGATTGCTTCCAAAGAGGCCAGAGAATCGATGTATTGGCTCAGATTACTCGAAAGAAGTCAAATTGTTAGACTTGATTACTCTCCTTACATGCGGGATATATCGGAAATCATCAGCATACTGACTGCAATCGTGAAAACATCCGTGTCAAAGTAAAAATAGTCCCCTAAAGGGAATTAAAAATTCAAAATTAAAAATTGAGAATTCTGCCATGAAAGTTCCTCTGCTCGACCTAAAACCACAGTACTCTTCCTTGAGGAGAGAGATCGACGAAGCGCTCATCAAAGTCGCTGAGTCGCAGTACTTCATTCTTGGCCCCGAAGTTGAAAACCTCGAGAAGAGCCTTGCCTCCTATCTCGGCGCAAAACACGCGATCGGTGTCTCGTCCGGGACCGATGCGCTCCTTCTTGCCCTGATGGCGATCGGTATCAATCCCGGCGACGAAGTCATCGTCCCGACCTTCTCCTTCTTCGCGACCGCCGGTGTGGTCTCCAGGATGAATGCCGTCCCGGTCTTCACAGACATCGACCCCGTCACGTTCAACATCGAGCCGAAAGATCTCGAACGCAAAATCACTTCGAAGACGAAAGCAATAATCCCGGTCCATCTGTATGGCCAAAGCGCCGATATGGATCCCCTAATGGCCATCGCGAAAAAGCACAACATGAAGGTGATTGAAGATGGGGCGCAAGCGATAGGCTCTCAATACAGGGACGGGAGAAAGGCCGGCACAATCGGAGATATAGGATGCTACTCTTTCTTCCCGAGCAAGAACCTCGGCGGGTTCGGCGACGGCGGGCTCGTGGTGACGAACGACGATGAACTGGGAGAGCGGCTGAAAATAATGCGTGTTCACGGCGGGAAACCGAAGTATTACCACAAAGTCATAGGCGGCAATTTCAGGCTGGACGCAATCCAGGCGGCAGTCCTCAGTGTCAAGCTCCCTCACCTGGACGGCTGGTCCGAGAAGCGCAGGGAAAACGCATCCCTTTATACGTCGTTTTTTGTCGAGCACGGTTTGGCCGAAGGCGAGGGAAAGGTTGCTTTTGATGACCGAAACCGTGTCCTTCTTCCAAAGCCGGTGTACAAGTCTACGGCCCTCCGAAATTATCACATCTATAATCAATACGTCATCCGCGTGGAACGGAGGGATGACCTCAGGAAGCATCTGGCCGATAAGGGAATCGGAACGGAAATTTACTATCCGGTCCCGTTTCACCGCCAGGAGTGCTTCGCAAGTCTGAAGAGCAGGGACTCTGATTATCCCCATTCGAATTTTGCCGCAGAATACTCAATCGCGCTTCCGATCTACCCGGAGCTCACACGCGACCAGATCGCGTTCGTCGTCGATTCGATCGCGGAGTTTGAGAGAGGTAAGAGGTGAAGGGAAAAAGGGGTAAGAGGTAAAAAGGTGAAAAGGTAAAGAGGTAAAGAGGCGAATAGGTGAAGAGGTAAAGAGATAAAAAGGAGAAAAGGTTAAGAGGTGAAAAGGTGGAGAGTTGGGCTGTCTATTTTGCGGGTTGAGCTGCCCGGCTAGCTCCTTTGGATATTTGTATCCCACAACTTTGTGCTCTAACTTTCAAATTCATAATTAAGAATCAAAAATTGAGAATTCAGATATGAACATTTCTATTATCGGCACCGGATACGTCGGGCTCGTGACGGGAACATGCTTCGCGGACACAGGTAACCGGGTCATTTGTATGGACGTTGACGCGAAGAAGATCGGGCAATTGAAAAAAGGCAAATCACCGATCTATGAGCCGGGGCTCGACACCATCCTTGAAAAAAACCTTGAGGCCGGAAGGCTTTCTGTCACAACTTCGCTCAAAGATGCGGTTGAGAAGTCGGAAGTGGTTTTCCTCTGCCTCCCCACGCCTCCGGGCGCCGACGGCGGCGCGGACCTTAGATATGTCATGCAGGTCGCCGAGGACATTGCGAAACTTACAGACGGTTTCAAGCTTGTAATTACGAAGAGCACCGTGCCGGTCGGTACGGCAGACAAAATCCGGGATATATTCAGGAAGTATAAAAGGGACGACTTTGTTGTCGCTTCGAACCCGGAGTTCCTGAAGGAAGGGAATGCGATACAGGATTTCATGTTTCCGGACAGGGTTGTCATCGGCGTGGAAGACGCAAAAGCAGAGCAGATTCTGCGTGAATTATACGAACCGTTCGTCCGGACGGGAGCGCCTATACTAATCATGGATACTCGCAGCGCAGAAATGGTGAAGTACGCCGCGAACGCCTTCCTGGCTACGAGGATTTCCTTCATGAACGAAATTGCGCAGCTCTGCGAAAAACTCGATGCGGACGTCGACAGGGTCCGAAGCGCCATCGGCTACGACAACCGCATCGGCCCGAAGTTCCTCTTCCCGGGGATCGGATGGGGAGGAAGCTGCTTCCCGAAAGACGTGAAGGCGCTGATCAAGATCGGCGAAGAGGCATCAGTGGAGACCCCGGTCGTCTCCGCAGTGAATTTCGTGAACGAGGAGCAGAAGAAAGTGATTCCGCATAAGGTCACCGCGCGATTCGGCGAGAACCTGAAGGGGAAGAAATTCGCGCTCTGGGGACTCTCGTTTAAACCGAAGACGGATGATATGCGCGAGGCACCCGCGATCGTAGTGATCGAGAACCTGCTCAAGAGCGGAGCTGAAATATCCGCGTTTGATCCGGTGGCGATGGAGAACGCCGAGATGATTTTCGGAAAGAAGATATCCTACTCGAAAGACCAGTATGCCGCTTTGAAGAACGCCGACGCGCTGATACTCGTCACCGAATGGCAGGAGTTCCGCGAGCCGGACTACGCGAAGATGAAGGGCCTCATGAAGGGGCACGTGATCTTCGACGGCCGGAATATCTACAATCCCGAGAAAATGAGGGCGCTGGGGTTTGAGTATTATGGAATCGGGAGGAAATAGGGGGAGATGGGGAGACTTGGAGAGAGGGAGAGAGGGAGACTTGGAGACTCAAAGACGGTGAGACCAGGTGACTCGGGGAAGGAAGGAGGGGAAGATGAAGATTAGGCGGCATCAGGATCTTGAAGCTTACAGGGAGGCATTCGGCGCTGCGATAACGGCGTTTCAAATTTCAAAGAAATTTCCCAGGGAGGAGAAGTACTCGTTGACAGATCAGGTCAGAAGGTCATCAAGATTAGTGTGTGCAAATATTGCGGAAGCTTTCAGGCGAAGGATACATCCGATTTCGTTCGTGGCTAAATCAAACGATGCCGAGGCTGAAGCGGCGGAAACACAAATTTGGTTGGAGTTTGCCGACAGGTGTGAATATATCGCTTCAGACGCTGCTGACAAGACTGTATCTGCTTATGACGGAATAATCGGAAGACTGGTTTTAATATCAAATCAACCCGAAAGCTGGACAGTATGACAAGCTCGCAGACTCTCAATATCCCCAAGCCCCCAAGTCCCCAAGTCTCCAAGTCCCAGCCCGCCAGGGTGCTGATCACCGGCGGTGCCGGTTTCATCGGATCTCACCTATGCGACAGGTTTCTCGCGGAGGGAGATGAAGTCGTCTGCATGGACAATTTCATAACGGGAAGTCCTGACAACATTGCCCACCTGTTGGGGAACCCGAAATTCCAATTCATCCAGTACAATGTCACCGACTTCATTTACGTGGAAGGGAAAATCGATTCGGTACTCCATTTCGCCAGCCCCGCCTCGCCGATCGACTATCTCAAACTTCCAATTCAGACGCTGAAAGTTGGCTCTCTCGGCACCCACAAGGCGCTCGGGTTCGCCAAGGCCAAAGGCGCGCGCTTCCTTTTGGCGTCGACCAGTGAGGTGTACGGCGATCCGCTGATGCATCCGCAGCGCGAGGAATATTGGGGAAACGTCAATCCTATCGGAGTCCGCGGAGTGTACGACGAAGCGAAACGGTTTTCCGAGGCGATGACAATGGCGTATCACCGCTACCACAACCTCGATACGAGGATCGTCCGGATTTTCAATACGTTCGGTCCAAGGATGCGCCTGGACGACGGCAGAGTTCTACCGGCCTTTATGAAGCAGGCGCTTCTCGGCGAGGATTTGACCGCGTTTGGCGATGGCACCCAAACGCGGAGTTTCTGCTTCGTCGACGATCTCGTTGATGGGATCGTTCGCCTCTTGAGGTCGGACTATACCGAGCCCGTCAACATAGGTAACCCGGACGAAATTACCATCATGCAGTTCGCCCAGGAGATCATAAGACTGACGGGAAGTAAGAGCAAAATCTCTTTCAAACCGCTCCCGGAAGACGACCCGAAAGTCAGACAGCCCGACATAACGAAAGCGAAGGCGATACTTGGTTGGGAACCGAAGGTCCCGCGGATCGAAGGCCTCAAGAAAACGATCGGCTACTTCGAGCAGAAGCTAGGGATAGGCCGGGAGTAGGCAGTAAGTAGTAGATAGTAGGGAGTGCGTAGGTGTCGGAGCGCAACGCGAATCTGGCGAATAGTCCCCCAGGCACGAAATATTTCTAGAACCATGGAATAAACAAATCATTCGCCCCGTAGGTCTACGACCTCCCTACGGGATCGTAGATCGTAGAGGGTCATAATATCATTCGGCCGATTGACCGTTGATTGGGCGGCTGACCCCTCCCTAGGCATTCGTGTTGCGCTGGTTCTTCCTCAGATCTCATTTCTCCCGTCGTGTCCTCTCGCTTTAATGCCAGGCTTAGTCCCGTCAGGGACGGAATATTTGTAGAACTACGGAATAAACAAACCATTCGCCCCGTAGGGGCGTAATATTATTTCGAAGGGCGGCTTATTCTTCCATGGATTTAATCTAAAGTATGCCTATTTTCGGCGGTTGAATTTATCTGCGGCTTGGGATATATTTTAGCCGTCAGTGCCGGCATGTCGCCAGGGAACACGGAATGTGAGCCGGCATTTCTTTGAATATCGATTGTACAGTTTGAGAAAGAACCTCGCGTTGAATAGATTCGGCGCATATCGTCAGGCGAAGCCGGAATTCCTTCTTCCCGATTAAAGGTTCAATTGTCGGCGGGCTTATCTGCTGCGAAGCACCGTTATGATATGGTGCGGTCAACTTCATCTGTGACCGATCGCGGTTCAGACAAGGCGCTTTCTTCCGACGTACTATTGAAAAGCGAATTGATCCTCTGCTTGATCTCGAACTTTCTTGGTTTTAGATAAAATTGGCAGTGTTATTGAGATGACTGAAATCGGTGCCGGCAGTGTCAGCTTAGAGTTGCAGAAAGAATCTGTAGGCAGCCTTCCCCGCATTGGACTTGCGCCGGAACCGAATCATAAAAAAGGAGAAAATTAATGGCTACGTTCATCACTGAAGAGTGCATTAACTGCGGCGCCTGCGAGCCGGAATGCCCAAATACGGCAATCTATGCGGGCGGCGTCGAGTGGGAACTCTCCGGCGAGAAGCATCCCCCCGTGTCAAACGATTTCTACTACATAGTTCCTGAAAAGTGTACCGAATGCGTGGGTCACCACGAGCAGGAACAATGCGCGGCGGTATGTCCGGTCGATTGCTGCATTCCCGATCCGAATCGTCCTGAAGCGGAAGACGTGCTATTTGCAAGAGCAGTAAAACTCAATCCGGAACTCTCCGGACTCGAACTCTCCGCGGCCACGTCCAGGTTCCGGAAGTAAGCCGGTAGGAATTTTGCTTTACCGCCTGAACGGCGGGCTTCTTAAAGGTCGGGTCGAACACCCGGCCTTTTTTATTTTACCCGGATTCAACCTCGGACGAAATTAAAACACGAAGGTCACTAATGAGGTCTCCTTCAAATACGAATAATATGAACGAGTCATCTCTGAGCAGTATCATTCGTGCCATTTTTTTTGATGAAGTCAACATTCGTGTGATTCGTGTACTGTCTTCAAGCAGGTATGGGCTTGAACTCTTCAGCCCGGTTTGATTGTTCTGATATGTGACTTAACGGAGTACTTAATGCTTATCGGAGACTACAAACTCACCGCCCTCGAAACGGGACGGTTCTATCTGGACGGCGGCGCCATGTTCGGTGTCGTGCCGAAGGCAATCTGGAACAGATCCAATCCCGCCGACGACAAGAACCGGATCGAGATGGCCGCGCGCACACTCCTGATAAGGGACGCGAAGCGGTGTATCATGGTCGATACCGGGGTCGGTGGAGGCTGGGACCAGAAGTTCTCGGACATCTACGGAGTCGACCATTCGAAATACTCGCTTCAGAAATCTCTCTCGGACGCCGGACTGTCTAACGCTGATATCACAGACGTGATTCTGACTCACCTGCATTTCGACCATGTCGGCGGAGCGACTTTCAGGGACAAAGACGGCGCCATAAGGCCCTCCTTCCCGAACGCGACATATTATGTCCAGGAGAAACAATATGCCTGGGCCTTAAGCCCTTCCGAAAAAGACCGTGCGAGTTTCTTCAATGAAAAGTATGTCCCGCTCCTTGAGCAGGGGAGGCTCGAATTGCTGAACGGCGAGAAGGAGCTTTACCCGGGCATCTTCATAAGACTGACAGACGGGCACACGGTTGCGCACCAGACCGTTTTCGTGACCGACGGAACGAATTCGCTGTACCACCCCGGCGACACAATCCCGACATCCTCGCATATCCCGCTCCCATTCATTATGGGATACGACAATTTCCCGCTTATCACGCTTGAAGAGAAGAAGAGCATACTGAGACGCGCCGTGGAAGGGAACTGGGCGCTCTTTTTTGAGCACGACCCGAAGCACGCATCCGTGCGCGTTGAGAAAACCGATAAGGGTTACAGGGCGGCGCAGCCGATTGACATGAATTCTGAAGCGAAGTGACAGGACAGCGCGGAAAGGTGGAATGTTGGAGTAATGGAATATTGGAGTGATGTGCCGAATGCAGAGAGCCGATAGCCGATGACCGGCGAATTCATAAAAATCGCGGATCTTTCAGAGCTTCGTGAAGGCAAGGGAATCGCCCGGAAGCTTGACGATGACGAGATTGCGCTCGTGAAGCTTGACGGGAACGTGCATGCTTTCGTGAATGTCTGCCCGCACCAGCACACTCCGCTCGTAGACAGATACGGCGGCCAGATCGCAGGGGAAGAGCTCACCTGCCCGATGCACGGGTGGACTTACAACTTAAAAACGGGGAAGTGCGTTAACGTGCCGCATTACGGCATCCCGCATTCGGATAATATTTCAATAATGAGCGGGAAAAGCGGAAAGTTGAAGATGCTCGAAGTAAAGATTGAGAACGGCAGCGTGCACGTCAGGAAAATGATCAAACAGAGCATGTGGTGATGGAAACAAACGCAGGCTTTGTCCGGCGGTTTGCTTCCGAAATTGGATTCGACCTTGTCGGGATCGCCCCGGCGACGCCGCTTGACAGGGAGTCGGAAAGACTCAGGGAATGGCTCTCGCGCGGATACAACGCGACCATGAGCTGGATGGAAAGAAACTTCGATAAACGAGCAGACCCGACACGGATCCTCGAAGGCGCAACGTCTGTCATATCTCTCGCGAAAAATTACTATGTCCCGGTATCACATCCTGAAAACTCGGCAAAGATTTCACGATACGCCTGGGGCGACGATTACCATGTCGTTATCGACAAGATGCTGAAGACTCTCGTTGATAAACTCCGGGAGAGATTCCCGGGAAAGAAGTTCACCTACTACTGCGATACGGGCCCTGTAATGGACAAGGCTTGGGCGCAGAGAGCCGGTGTCGGATGGATCGGTAAGCACACGAACGTAATAAACCGGGAGATCGGTTCATGGATGTTTTTATCCGAGGTGATCACCGATCTGGTTTGCGAATACGATACGGAGGCCGCTGATCATTGCGGAAGCTGCCGTGCCTGCATCGACGCGTGTCCGACAGAGGCGATCGTAGCTCCATATGTTCTTGATGCGAACCGATGTATCTCGTTCCTCACGATCGAAAATCGGGCGGACACGATCCCGGCGGAGTTGACCCCGAAACTTGAAAATTGGCTGTTCGGCTGCGACATTTGTCAGGATGTTTGCCCATGGAACGTCAGATTTCAGAAGCCCTCGGACGAACGGGCATTTTCCCCGCGCGAAGAAAATTTGAATCTGAAGGCGGAAGACATTCATCTAATGACAAGAGAGGACTTCTCGCAGAGGTTTCGACAGAGTCCCGTTAAGCGAGCGAAATATGAGGGCTTGCGCCGAAATGCGGAGGCCCTTGCCGCGGCGAACCATTCGCGGGAGAAATGAATACTCACCTTCCACGGCAGAATGAACCGTAGTGTAAGGTTCTTTATTCAATGACGTCAGATATATCATAAGGAGATGGATTGAAGTACAAAGGATATATATTCGATTTGGACGGCGTTCTGGTAGACAGCTCCAGAATACATTACAGGGGATGGAAAGATGTCCTAAAGGCTCTGGGAAGGGACGTGGATTACGAGACCTTCAGGACGACCTTCTTTGGAAAAAGAGGTGTGGACACTTTAGAGGCGCTTTTCGGAAAGGGAAAGTTCAACGACGATGAGGTCAAGCAGTTGTCCGACGAGGTCGACTCGAATTTCGTGAAGACAGTGGCCGAGGTCGGGGTTCCTATCCCGGGCGCGCTCGAGTTTGTGCGCGGGCTAAAGGCTGCCGGCCAGAAGATCGCGCTGGGAACGTCGGCGCCAAGACCGAATGTGGATGCTTTCCTCGAGGCTTTCTCGTTGCGCGGGGTTTTTGACGAGGAAGTTTGCGGCGATGATGTCTCTCGCGGCAAGCCGAACCCCGAAGTGTTTCTGAGAGCCGCTGCGGGACTCGATGAAGCGGCGGGGGATTGCGTCGTCTTTGAGGACTCTATCCCCGGCGTCACGGCTGCAAAGGCCGCTGGGGCGGTATGCGTCGCGCTCCTCACGACCACAACGCGCGAGGCCCTCAGCAAAGCGGACTTCTTTATAAAGGATTTCTCGGACGACACATTGAAAAGAATAATCCGGCCCGAAGAATCGACCGGGCCGAAAGCAAGGGAGAAAGTATGAATCATAGTAAAGTCATAATAATAGGCTCCGGGCCGGCTGGCCTCACATCCGCGATCTACACGGGAAGAGCCAATCTGGAACCTGTCCTTTTTGAGGGAAGCCAGCCTGGCGGGCAGTTAACGATAACGACGGAAGTCGAGAACTATCCCGGATTTCCTGAGGGGATAATGGGCCCAGAGCTGATGGACGTGATGAAGAAGCAGGCGGAGAAATTCGGCGCGAAGACATTCTTCAAAGATGTGTCCGAGGTCGACCTTTCGAAGAGGCCGTTCGTCGTGAAGAGTGGTAACGAGACCTATACCACCGACTCGATAATTATTTCCACAGGAGCGTCCGCCAAGCTCATGGGTATCGAGTCCGAAAAGGCGCTCATGGGATATGGTGTTTCCGCGTGCGCGACGTGCGACGGGTTTTTCTTCAGAGATCAGGAAGTGATTGTTGTAGGCGGAGGCGACACCGCGATGGAGGAGGCGACTTTCCTGACCAAATTCGCGAGCAAAGTAACAGTCGTTCATCGCCGCGATTCGCTCCGCGCCTCGAAAATTATGCAGGAACGGGCGTTCAGCAATCCAAAGATCAAGTTTGTCTGGAATTCGGTCATCGACGAGGTGCTCGGTGTCAAGGAGAAAAGGGTCCGCGCCGTAATTTTGAAGAACGTCGTGACTGGCGAGAAAACAGAGATGAAATGCGACGGCGTGTTTGTAGCGATCGGTCACCAACCGAATACGTCGATATTCAAAGGGCAGATTGAGACCGACAGCGTCGGTTACATTGTTACGAAGAATGGCTCGACTGAGACAAGCGTGCCGGGTGTTTTTGCCGCCGGCGATGTCGCTGACAAGAAATACCGACAGGCGGTAACCGCCGCCGGGACGGGATGCATGGCGGCAATCGACGCCGAGAAATACCTTGAGGCTCTCTACCACAAAGCCGGGGATTAGGCTAAAGCCGCTTCTGGGTCTGGTTCATGCCGCGAGCTAAAGCTCGCGGCAAGTTGGGCCTTGCCCGGGAAATCACAAAGCCAGAATTTCACTTACTGAATGATTTCCCCCGACATTTATGTCGGGGATGTGGCACGCCCCAGCCATCCCGGCTTCAGCCAGAATAAACTCTGCCTCTTAGTTCTGCAATTCTCATCAAGTCTTGAAGCTTCATGCGGAGATTCATTAGGCTAAAGCCGCTTCGGGGTGTGGTCATTGCCGCGAGCTAAAGCTCGCGGCAAGTTGCGCCCTGACCGGCAAATCTTGAAGCCGGAATTTCACTTACTGAATGATTTCCCCCGACATTTATGTCGGGGATGTGGCATCGCACAGCCATCCCGGCTTTAGCCAGAATGAATTCTGCCTCTCCAAGACATTCTCTCCAGAGAAATTTGAAGCTTCATCCAATTAGTGTTCAGGCTGAAGCCAGAGGAAAAGTGATGTTCCTGCCGCAGGCTGAAGCTCGCGGCAAGCTGAACTTTGCGCGGAGAATCGCATTGCCGGATATTCTCCTGTTGAATTATTTCCCCCGACATTCATGTCGGGGATGTGGCACCCCACAGCCATTCCGGCTTTAGCCAGAATGAATTCTGCCTCTCTAAAGCATTCTCTCCAGAGAAATTTGAAGCTTCATCCAATTAGTGTCCAGGCTGAAGCCAGAGGCAAAATGATGTTCCTGCCGCAGGCTGAAGCTCGCGGCAAGCTGAACTTTGCCCGAAGAATCGCATTGCCAGATATTGTCTTGCTGAATTATTTTCCCCGACATTTGTATCGGGGATGTGGCACCCCACAGCCATCTCGGCTTTAGCCAGAATGAATTCTGCCTTCTGGATTCGCAGTCCTCATCCAGACTCAAAGCTTCATGCGGAGATTCATTAGGCTAAAGCCGCTTCGGCGTGTGGTCATTGCCGCGAGCTGAAGCTCGCGGCAAGTCGAACATCCCCCGGAGAATTACAAAGCCGGAATTTCTCCTTCGGGACTATTTCCCCCGACATTCATGTCGGGGATATGCAATCCCGCAGGCAGCCCGGCTTTAGCCTCATCCATTCTCTCGCCTGAACCTATACTCCTTCATGAACTCCTGATATTCCTCTTCGTAAGTCTTTCTCTTATGATGATTCTCCTGATCCCGGATGTATTCCCTCACTTTTGCAACCGCTGAATCGCTTACCGAAACACAAAAGTAGTCATCCTGCCATTCGAATTTCCCCTTGAGCAGCCCGTTGAGATTAACCCAATGAGACGACTCGCCTTTGATCAGTTGAACGACTTTACTGAGACTCTGACTTGCTCCAAGTGAAACAAGCACATGGATATGGTCCTCGACACAATTCACAGTGTCGACATAGATATCCTTAGACTTAGCGTTTTCAAGAATGTGTGGGAGCAGTTGTTCCCGCAATGTCGGATCAATTATTCTCTCTTTGTTCCTTGTCGACCAATTCAAGTGAACCCAAACCCTTATGTACGGCATTCTCCTCCACCCCCTTCCGTCTTACCGTGATTCAATAACGCGATTTCCCCCGAACTTCGGTTCGGGGGAAATCTAATTCACTGTGCCGCTTGCTTTGGCTTCCCGCCCTTGAATACAAGCGCGAGCGCGACGCCCGCGATGATGTATTCAATGACACCGTAGATGAACCATTGAAGCGCCAGCGAGTATGGAATAGCCACCATCGCGTAAGTTCCGTAAGCCATCCCCACGCTCATCCAGACCCCGATATAGAAACCGTAACGGACTCCCTCCATGATTCCTTTGTTCTCAAACCCCTTTGAGAATATAAAGGTGAAGAAGAAAGCGCCGATGAGAGTAATAACGTGGTAAACCCACATCAGCGACATCATATCGGGACGCCAAATCTGAACGGTCGCGTATGTGCTTGCCAGAAGAACACCGTCCACAAAATACATCAGTATCTCGAGGACGATGAAGACTACCACGAAGCCGAGCCAGAACTTCTTTCCCATTTATTCCTCCGTTTTTAGAGTGTTTTTGGTGAACAGCAGACCACGACTGAATTGTAGGCAACCCGGATGTAACATTCAAATCGACGGGAGGGCGGACTTCTTTGAGGCGAAACTCTTATATTAGGGTGAAATCTATGGACATCAGGACTCAAAGAAAAATAGTGCTCGTCGGAGATAAGGTACTCATCTCGCCCGACAAGAATCAGGAAAAAACCGAGCACGGACTTTATCTCCCTCCGGGAGTAAAAGACAAAGAGAAGGTTCAGGGGGGAATCGTAGTCCAGGCCGGGCCGGGATACGCTATTGCCAACCCGAACTTCATCGATCAGGAGCCCTGGTCCACTTCGCCGCGTGAGCCGGTAAAATACATACCGTTGCAGGCCGAACCGGGTGATTACGCTCTTTTCCTTCGCGACCAGGCGGTCGAAATCGAGTACGAGGGAGATAAATATTTCATTCTCGGCCATTCTTACATCCTCATGTTGATTCGAAACACGGAATTCCTGAACTCAGTCCTCTGATTCTCTCCGTTAGAACAATTCCCCGCGGTTTTGCTTGCAACTTCTGTTCCATGTTTGTTTCAACTTAGTCCATGAGTTGTTAACTTGATTAGGTCATGAGGGAATTATTTGTCATAGAGAACGTGGCTGTCGATGGAAGCCTCGTGGAGCGGAAATTCGCATGCGACCTGCTGAAATGTAAGGGCGCCTGCTGCAGTCTTCCTGGAGGAAGGGGCGCTCCCCTTCTCGATTCCGAGATCCCCGAGATGGAAGCTGTCCTGCCGGAAGTTCTTCCGCTGCTCAGCGAGGAGAAGCGCAGGGCAATAGAGAAATCGGGTTTCTACGAGGGGCCGCGCGGCGACTATGCGACGACATGCATCGATGATGAAGATTGTGTTTTTGTGTACAGGGAAAATGGGATCGCCAAGTGCGCGATTGAACGAGCGTTCAACGACGGCAAGACGGGATTCAGGAAACCGATTTCATGTCATCTATATCCCATCCGGATCAACAGGTTCGGCGGTGATATACTTCGCTACCATGAAATCGCCGAATGTAAACCGGCCGTAAAAAAAGGTGAATCAGAAAACGTGGGAGTAATAGAATTTTTGAAAACCCCCCTTACCCGTATGTACGGGGAAGAGTGGTACGGCAAACTTGAAATTTACGCGGGCCTCAAGCCCGTCGAGAGAATCTGATGGGAGAATTTTGCTGAAATGCTGAAATTTGGACAGACACAGCGGCTCAGTCAGGAAATGCGTCTGCAGCCGCAACAGATTCTCTACTACGATCTCCTCCAGCAGCCGATCTTCGCGCTGCAGCAGAGGCTTAGAACGGAGCTGGACGAGAACCCCGTTCTCGAACTCGAAGAAACTGAGGAGCTTATCGAGGAACAGGAAACGGAACTGAAAGAAACCGACGAGAAAACGGATGACCCGATAGACGAACCGGAGTTCAGCGACGTAGACCTTGATGAGTTCAGAAACGACGAGACCGATATCCGCCTGAAGAAACGAACGGAAGATGACGAGGAATTTGAGTTCGCGCCGCCATCCGTGGAAAATATGTACGACCACCTCCTGCAGCAGCTGCAACTCCTTGATCTTAACGAGAAGGAGAAACTGCTCGGAGAAGAGATAATAGGGAATATTGACGACGACGGTTATCTGCGCGAAGACCTCGGTAAATTAGTGGAAGACGCCAATCTGTCGTTCAAGCTTGAGATGACGGTGCAAGATGCGGAGAAAGTTCTCGCGGGTATACAAACGCTCGACCCACTCGGAGTCGGCGCTCGCAATCTCAGGGAATGCCTGCTGGTGCAGTTGAAGGCACGTACCGATATTGACCCCGCCGAGAGAGCGATCGCCCTGAAGGTGATCGAGGGAGATTTTGAGGACTACTCAAACCACCGTTACGACCAACTGGAAAAGAAGCTCAACATCACGCAGGAAGAGCTGAGAGTCGCAGACGCGCTGATAAAGAAATTGAACCCGAAACCGGGCGAAGGATTCCTCCTCCCGCTTGAGAGCTCCATTGTGGTCCCTGATTTCGTCGTCTACGAAAACGAGCAGGGCGAAATCATCATAACGCTCAATGAGAGGGACATGCCGCAGGTCAGGATCAGCCCGAGATATCTCGACATGATGAAGCAGGCCCGCGGCCACAAAACCGATGCTCAGACGAAAGATTTCCTCAAGCGAAAATTGGAATCGGCGAAATGGTTCGTCAACGCGCTGCAGCAGCGGCGCCAGACCATGACGACGGTCATGCAGGCGCTTATCGAGACGCAGCGAGAATTCTTCACGGAAGGTCCCGATAATATCCACCCGCTCATTTACCGGGATATAGCGGACAGGACGGGGTTCGACATCTCTACCATCAGTCGCGTGGTCAGCGCGAAATACGTGCAGACCGATTTCGGCGTCTTCAGGCTCAGGGACTTGTTCAGCGAAGGATTGAAGACCTCAGGCGGCGAGGAGGTCGCGACCCGCGAGATCAAGAATAAGATAAAGAGTATGATAGAGGCGGAGGAGAAGTCCAGCCCCCTCAACGACGAAAAGATCACGGAACTCCTGAACCAGCAGGGTTACAGAGTCGCGCGCAGGACCGTCACCAAATACCGCGAGCAGCTGCGGGTTCCGCCCGCGCGAATGCGGCGGGAAGCGTAGTGATATGGGGACGATAGACACACTCGACCGGGATACTGTCGAAGGCAAAATCCGGCATTACCACGATATCCTGGTGCACTACGAGCAAAAGTATTCCGCTACCTACGAGGACCTGGAGAAAAAAACGTCGGAATCTGGCCTGGCACCGGAGATGGAAGATGACCTTCTCGACTGGAAGGAGGCGCTCCTGATGCTGAGCGTCTACGAGAGGGTGTCGGGCGAAATGAACAAACCCGGCTGAACCGTTTGCCCGACCGGGCCCGGTTTTTCATCTGAATAGGATTCCCAACATTCAGAGGAACACGATGCTTATTCATGGAACAACTGTAATCGGTATTATCAAAGACGGGAAGTGCGCGATAGGGAGCGACGGGCAGGTCACGATCGGCCAGTCCGTAATGAAGAGCAACTCCAAGAAGGTCAGGAAGCTTTACAACGACACGGTGATAGCTGGATTCGCCGGCGCGTCCGCGGACGCTTTCACCCTTTTCGAGCGCTTCGAAGACAAGCTCCAGCAGTACCATGGAAACCTCAGCAGGGCTGCCGTCGAACTCACGAAAGACTGGAGGATCGACAAATACCTGCGCAGGCTCGAAGCGCTTCTTGCAGTCATGAACAAAGAGACGGCGCTCCTGATCTCCGGCAGCGGGGACGTCGTGGAGCCCGACGACAAGATTGTCGCCATCGGTTCGGGGGGCAACTACGCCCTCGCGGCGGCAAGAGTGCTCGTGAAACACACTAACCTCAATGCGAGGGAAATAGTGCTGGAATCGCTCGATGCCGCCTCGGACATCTGTATTTACACGAACAAGAATTTTTCGGTTGAAGAAATTTGAAATGACGAAATCATCAAAGCTGATAAAGAGCGACCCTTCGAAGCGCGAACTTACGCCGCGCGCGGTGGTTCGTGAACTCGATAAATATATCATCGGCCAGGATGCCGCGAAAAAGTCGGTCGCCATCGCGCTGCGGAACAGGTGGCGGCGGCAGCAGGTACCGGAAGACCTCCGCGAAGAGATAATGCCGAACAACATCATCCTCATCGGCCCGACAGGCGTGGGGAAGACGGAGATCGCGCGCCGTCTGGCGAAACTATCGAACGCACCGTTCGTGAAAGTCGAGGCGTCGAAATTCACCGAGGTCGGTTACGTCGGAAGAGACGTGGAATCGATGATACGCGACCTGGTCGAAATTGCCGTCGCGAGCGTGCGCTCGGAAAAAACCGCCGAAGTCCGTGACAGGGCTAAGGCCCTCGCGGAAGAGCGAGTTCTCGACGAACTCATACCGGTGAAGGCTCCCAGGAAAGTCAATGCCGAGGGCAATGACAACGGGGAAGAGGAAGAGGAGCGCCGGCAGACCAGGGAGAAGCTGAGGAAAATGCTCCGGGACGGCGACATGGACAAGCGCACGGTCGAAGTCCAGGTGACCACAGATACAGCGCCGATGATGCAGGTATTCGGCCCGTTCGGCGGAGAGGACCTTGGTGCGAATTTCCAGGATTTGCTAAGCAACATAATGCCGAAGAAGACCAAGGCGCGGCGGGTACCGATCCCGGAAGCGCTCAAGATATTTGAGCAGGAAGAAGCTCAGAAGCTCGTCGACATGGACGGCGTGGTGAAAGAGGCCATCGCCAGGACGGAAAACAATGGGATAGTCTTCGTCGACGAGATCGACAAGATCGCGACCACAGGCGGCGATGCGAGAGGGCCCGACGTGTCGCGCGAAGGCGTCCAGAAAGACCTCCTTCCCATCGTCGAGGGCTCAACTGTCATGACCAAGTATGGGACCGTGAGGACGGACCACGTCCTCTTCATAGCCAGCGGTGCTTTTCACACCGCGAAGCCTTCCGATCTCATTCCGGAATTGCAGGGCCGGTTTCCGATCAGGGTGGAACTGAACAGCCTTAATGAGGAAGATTTTTACAAGATTCTCACGATGCCTGAAAACGCTCTTATAAAACAGTATACCGCACTCCTCGCGACGGAAGGGGTGTCGATCAAGTTTACGGACGACGCGATCCGGGAGATTGCCAAGGTCGCGACTGAAGTGAACGAACAGGTCGAGAACATCGGCGCCCGAAGATTGCATACCATCATGACCACTTTGCTCGAAGATATCCTATTCGATGTGCCGGACAAGATAGATGCGAGCGAAGTAGAAATCACGCGCGACATGGTCCTCAACAAACTAAGCAAGATCGTCAGAGACCGCGACCTCAGCAAATACATCCTCTGACAGGAAACTCTAAATCCTAAGTGCTGAACTCTAAACAATATCAAAACAGGAAAATGCAAAAGGTAAAGGGTGCCATCTCGTGCCTCACTCTTTTAAATTTATTTAGGATCTCGAGTTTAGAGTTTAGGATTTGCTTTCATTAAGATGGCTGATTTGAAAGTCGAAAAGGTAGATTCGGCTGCTCACGAGAAATTCCTTTCCGAGAACCCGCCCGCCGATCCTTACTCGCTTCAACCCCTCCTGAACGCCTACAAAGACGTCTTCTCATGCAACATCGAGTACATTCAAATAATCAGGAACGAGACCCCGGTCGCGTCGTGCGCGCTATTTTCACGAAAGATGTTTTTGCAGCAGCTCGTGAAGTTGATGCCCATAAGAGCATATGACGGTGTCAACTTCCGCTCGCTTGAGGATTCTAAGATTCAGAAACAGGAATATGACAGGCTCATGGCGCTGCAGGTGCTTGAAGAATACCTGCGAAAGAATTTTGGCTTCTACCAGCTCGTGTTTCAGCCGGGCGTGGCGGACATCAGACCTTTTCAGTGGGCGGGTGCTACGGTGGTTCCGCAATACACCTATATCCTCGACCTCGAGACATTTTCCCGGGAGAACTACACCAAATCTCTCAGGGAGGTGCTGCGGTCAGCGGAGCGCGCCGGCCTCAAAGAAGGGAAATGTTCCGTCGGTGAGCTGATCTCGCTCAATACCCTCAGTTACGAGCGGCACGGGCGCAAACCGCCCGTCGCGAACGAGGCGATGAACAGCCTTCTCTTGAAGCTGGACGAAGCGGGACTGCTCGGAATGACCTGCGTGAAGAACAAGGACGATGAAATAATAGCCGGCCTTGCATCTCTTCGGATGAGCCGTGGTTCCTACTTATTCGTAAGCGGTACCGACGCCCGTGCTGAGAAAGGCGCGTCGCATCTTCTCTACGATAGCATGCTTTCCTCCGAGAAAGAAGCCGGGCGGTCCTTCGTCGATTTCGTCGGCGCCAATACCCCAACCATCAATCTCTTCAAATCGTCATTCGGGCCGAGGCTTGAGACATATTTCAGGGTGTGGCGCGCCAACAGCTTCACCGCCCGTCTGGGGTCACTGGTAAAGAACATTTGATGGAAAAAGCCGAAGAGTTTTCGTTGACGCAGAATGCCGGACTGGTCGGCATCGCGAAGTTTGTCAATATCCTCGGGCTTCTGGCGGCCTCGATGATCCTCACTCGCCTGCTAACCCGGTCGGAATACGGGAACTACGAGCAGGTTTGGCTCGTGTACAATTCCTTTGTTCCGCTCATCGGAATCGGGCTCAGCAGCTCGATTTACTATTTTTCTGCCAGGGAAGACAGGCGGGCCGTCTACTCATCGGCCATCGCCGGCGCGACCATTGTCGGAGTATTTTCGGGAATAGTACTTGCTTTTTTTGCGCCGGTCATCGCGCACTGGTTCGGAGCGGATATCCTGACGAAATACATCCGCGTCTTCGCGTTGTATGCGGTTCTTTCCTCGCCGTCACTGATGTTCGAATCGATCTTTGTGACCGAGCGGAAGGTCGGACTCCTTCTCGCTGGAAACATCATTCTGGCCATATTGTTCGCGTCGTCGATCCTGTCGGCGGCCCTTTTCTTTCACAGCCTGATGGTTGTTTTTATATCGATAGCGGTCGTGGGGGCCGTCAAAACGCTGTACCTTCTGTTCTTCTTGTTCCGCGCCCGCAAGTTCTTTTTCGGCAAGCTCTCTCCCGTCCTCAAGGCGCAGATATTCTTCGCGCTTCCGATACTCGTCAGCGGAATCGCGGGCACGATCAGCAAGCAGGTGGACAGATACCTGGTCTCATTCTTCTTCACACCCGATAAGTTTGCCATATACGCGATCGGCTCAAAGGAGCTTCCAATGATCGGGGTCATCACCGGCGCGGCGTCCGCGGTACTTTTTCCGGTCTTCAGTGAACTGGGCTCTGGGGAGGGGCGCGGAAAATTCGTCGAGATATGGCGTAATTCCGTCTCCAAAACCGGCTTCTTTCTCCTCCCGCTGATGGTGTTTCTCCTTTTCGCCGCGAATGATTTCATGAGTTTCTTCTTCGGACCGAAGTATGTCGTAAGCGCCGGTATCTTCAGAATATTCCTTCTCCTACTCCCGCTGAGACTTGCCTTCTACAGCCAGGCACTCCTCTCGCTCGGTAAACAAAAGTTCTACATGTATTCCGCGGTAGCGGAGATGTTCCTCAGCGGTATCGCGTCGTATTTCCTTCTCCGTCTCTACGGCCTGGAAGGTGCCGCGGTTGGTAAGGTGCTGGTGACTTACGTTGAGGTCATCGTCCTTGTCGGAATGCTTACTTCCCTCCTCGGGACAAATGTTGTGGAGATGTTTCCCTGGAAGAAGTTACTCAAGCTTCTTTTTCTTTCAGTCGTTGCGCTGGTACCCGTGATTTTTGTACATGGGGTGCTCTTGAATGCCTACTTCCGGTTTGTGGTTGAATGTGCGGTGTTTGCTTCCGTATTCGCGTGTACCGCTCTGGTTACCAAATCCGTCAGGATAGTTGACCTAATGAAAATGGAATTTGTGGTGAACTGATCGCCGGATTGCGGCCGATATTTAAATAAAACGTTTGAGGAACCGATGCAAATAGTGGATTCTAAGATAGAAGATTATCTCCTCGGGCTTTACGGACCGAGGCACGAAGTGCTTGCCGGTATGGAAGTCGAAGCGCGCGCGCGTAATTTCCCGATCGTTGGCCCCCTGGTCGGAAAGCTGCTGTACCAGCTGGCGAAGCTAGTGAAAGCAAGGCGCGTTTTCGAGATGGGGTCCGGGTTCGGATATTCGGCTTTTTGGTGGGCGCTCGCCATTGATGAGGGAGAGATCCACTGCACAGAAGGAAGCGAATCGAATCGCCTACAGGGTGAAAACTACCTGAGGCAAGCGGGGCTTCTTAGCCGTGTCAGGTACCATGTGGGGAACGCGCTCGAGATAATAGACCGGGTCGAAGGAGAATTCGACGTGGTTTTCATCGACATCGATAAGCAGGGGTACCCGAATGCGCTCGAGAAAGCGGTCCCGCGTGTCAGGAAGGGCGGGATTCTGGTCGCTGACAACGTGCTCTGGTCGGGCAAGGTTACGGAGAAGAAAGGCGACGGGTCGACCGAGGCAATTAAGGAGTTCAACCGTCAATTGTTTTCAAGCAAAGATTTCTCGGCTTCAATCGTGCCCGTCAGGGACGGCGTCGCCGTGGCATACAAACTTTGAGAGATACCTAAATGGTTTATATCTATTACCATGTTACATCCTTGAATGAATTCAAAGAAAAAGTACCGGCTTATTTCGAGGAGGGAAAAACGTTCGGCCTTCAGCAGTTGATGCAAAGAGGCGACCAACCGGAGCTCTTCATGGAGATCGTTTCAGTCGGTTCCAGCATAGGTGAACCTCTAAAGGGACTTTCTGACTTGCGCGCGAAGCATGGAATAAACAAATTTATATTGAACAATAAGATCCATGTCGAAGTATTTGAACAGCTTCTTGGACCTTCCTAATAAGGGCAACGAAAACAAACAAAGAGCAATACTCAAAACGTTATTGGAGCGGAAATGTCTAAACTTGTTTTAATCCGTCACGGCGAATCACAATGGAACCTCGAAAACCGATTTACAGGCTGGGTGGACGTTCCCCTATCGGAACGCGGAGTGAAGGAAGCGGAATCCGCCGGTGAGAAATTGAAAAATTATAAATTTGACCTCGGCTACTGCTCGAAGCTCAAAAGGGCGATCGACACGCTGAAGATCGTTCTGGAGAAGACCGGACAAACAAACCTGCCGGTGGAGTACGACACCGCGCTCAACGAGAGGCATTATGGGGACTTGCAGGGTCTCAACAAAGTCGAGACAGCCAAGAAGTACGGCGACGAGCAGGTCCACATCTGGCGCAGGAGCTACGATGTCCCCCCGCCAAATGGGGAGAGTCTTAAGGACACCGCCGCGAGAGTCCTGCCGTACTGGAGATTCAAGATCCAGCCCGATGTCAAGGCCGGCAAAGAAATCCTGGTGGTCGCTCACGGCAACAGCCTTCGGTCGCTCGTGATGTTTCTCGACAACATGACGAAGGAACAAGTACTGGAACTGAACATACCTACCGGTGTGCCGCTTGTCTACGAATTCAGCGGCGAGAAAGTGGTCAGCAAGAAGTACCTGGAGGGATGAATCCTTCAGCGCATCCGGCCGGTGTGAACCCGGCGACGCGCAGGCTTCAACAGATAATCCTCGAAGGTCAGGTCGTCAGGCTTGAACCGCTGACAAGCGCTCACTCCGCAGCTCTGTGTGAAATCGGGCTGGATGAGGAGCTCTGGCGTTGGACTCCCTACGCGGTTCGCTCGCCGGAGGAAATGAACAGCTACATCGGACAGGCGATACAGGCCCGTGAGAACGGATCGGCGCTTCCTTTCTGCGTTGTCGACAAGGGAACCGGGAAGGCGATCGGGAGCACGCGGTACCTCAACATCGATCTTCCGAACAAGCGGCTCGAAATCGGCTCCACCTGGATCGGCAAGCGGTGGCAGCGAACTGCCGTTAACACGGAGATGAAATATCTCCTGCTGAAACACGCGTTCGAAATCCTGGGCATCAATCGCGTGGAGCTGAAGACCGATTCCATGAACGAGAAATCGCGGAAGGCGATCCTCCGTATCGGAGCCAGGGAGGAAGGGACCTTGCGGAAGCACATGGTCACACACACCGGGCGAATTCGGGACACCGTTTATTACAGCATCATTGACTCGGAATGGCTGCAGGTCAAACTCAATCTCGAAGCGATGCTGTCCGGCAATAAATCTCGACAGTGACCAATCGGACTGTAATTCGATTCAGCCATTCGACAGGCAATTCCTTGGATTCGGGGCTGAAATCAGCTATATTATTGCCCAAGGCGGAGTAGCTCAGTTGGTTAGAGCAGTGGAATCATAATCCACGTGTCGGGGGTTCGAATCCCTCCTCCGCTACTGAATCTTTCCGGGATCCCACCTCATATTATTCCTAATTTCTCTTTTGGGCAGCGCGGCGGAATAATAATCCGTGTGTAAGGGTTCTGAGCCGACCTGTCCGCCATCTTCCCGGCGGAAGGCTCATGCGCCTCTGGCGCAGAATCTCTCCTCCACTACTGAATTCCCCCGTGCAGACGTTGCCGGATGATGTTACGAATTGATCGTAATTCTGAACCTGCACGTCCTTCCGCCGCGCTTCAACGATTCCAGGAGTTCGACGGAAACCGCTTTGCCGGTGTATGTTCTGAACATCTCCCGGACGTAACCAACCGAGCAGTCGCAGTACGTTCCCGACAGGCCTTCGGGACCCGATTCGACGAGCGGGCAGAGGCAATAGCCGTCGGCGACCTTCAGCCCGTTTGGGTTCGCGACAAAATGAAAATCGACGACGTTTCCGTCACGCTTTGCCGCAATTTCGCCCGTGCTTTTGTTGATTGCATCGATCAGCCGGTCCACATCTATCGGGCTGATCTTCCTTCCCTGGATGCTCCCTTCGAAGCATGACTTTCCGCATCGTTCCATGATTTCTCTTCGTTTGGGTTCGTCCAGGCTCGCGTCGAAGTTGTCGAAGAAGCGCTTCACCCATTTAAGGGCGAATTCCTCTTTCTCTTTACAGGGAGTTTCTTTCGAATCATCAGGGAAGGACTCCGCGGCCATGCCAATCGAATGAGGGAACAAGCAAGAACCCGCGCCCAGGAAGCCGCAGGATTTCAGGAACTCTTTTCTGTCCATGTTAATCCTCAGTGATTTCTGAGTAATATCTGTCTCGCCCCCGGAAGCCGAATGATTAAGGAGCCATTTACGGGCAAGCAGAAGTTCAGCGAGAAAACATAGAATCGACTACATGTAGCCGAGTAGCTGATGAGCTTGCCCCTACGCCACCTCCGCGAAGGCAACGACGTAGTTATGCCCGTATTTCTTCGCGCACTTCGGGCAGGTTGTGAAGTAGAAATAATATTTTTTTCGTAATTTTATCGTTCGACGCCACGTAGCCGTCCATCTCCTTGATCCATTTCGGGACGGCGTTATAAGGTCCGTCGAATACTTTTGTGACAAATGTTCCCGACAGCTTCACGTTGTCCGCGCCCGGGACTTCTTTTGTAACCGCCATGTAGAATTCCGACTTCCATGGCGACGGGTCGTACGCCATTGCTATGAAGTCTTTCAAATCGGGATCGGCGTGCGTGTCCTGCGCCATTTTCCACATCCTTCCCATCATCCGCTTAATTGTCCACGGCAATGGCATGTGGAACAACTGCGGGATTGTGTCCCTGATGAACTGTTTGTCTGTCCAGTAATGAGTCTTGCCATCCCATGGGCCGGGATCAAATTCCGGGCAGCAATTTTCCGTGCTCGTTGTGCCTTCGCTCATGACAGCCTCCTTTCGTCCTCGGTTTGAGAATAATGACTATTACTGTCGCGCGGGCGTAGAACGCAAACTGTGTGATTTGGTGCTGGAGAGAATTGAAGATTGGTTTATCTGGTCCTGCTGCTCGAGCCTGTGACGCCTGACGGAGGAAATGTAGAGCCGCGGAACTTCTAAATCAATTCGAGTCTATCGATCGAAACATTATTGAATAATAGGGAATAGTTTGGTACAATTGAACCGTAATTGAGATCGCCAGAATACCGGGATACCCGATTTGACGGGAGCAGCTGGCCGACAAACAGACAACTAACAAACCTGGAAAATCAATGAGACATGACTTAAGCGGGAGATTGATTCTTCCGATATTGCTTGCATTTTGGTCTTTGCTTCAGCCAACGGGGGCCCAAAGGGCCGTTGCCCAAACGGAAACGCCGCAGCAGGCCCGCATGCAATGGTGGGTAGATGCGCGATTCGGTATGTTTATTCATTGGGGGATATACTCTATTCCCGCCAAGGGCGAATGGTACATGAGTAACGGCCATGTCCCCAGGGCGGAATACGAAAAGTACGCGAAGGAATTCGACCCGACAGAATTCAACGCGGACGAATGGGCAAAGATCGCCCACGATGCCGGTATGAAATACCTGGTTATCACATCCAAACACCACGACGGGTTCTGCATGTTCGACACGAAGGCGACTGACTACAACGTGGTGAAGGCTACTCCATGGCACAAGGATCCGCTCAAGGCACTTAGCGCCGCGTGCCGGAAGTATGACGTGAAGTTCGCCGTCTATTACTCCATCATGGATTGGCACAGCCCTTACCAGGAGGCCAGTGACCCGAACCCCGAGCATCCCACTTATAATCCGACCCACTTCAAACCTGGGGATAAGGGAGCGTATATCGAATACATGAAGACCCAGCTGAAGGAGCTTGTCACTCAATACCACCCTGCCGTTCTTTGGTTCGACGGCGGCTGGATGGAAGGGTGGACGAATAAGGATGGGGAGGAAATCTATGATTATCTCCGAAAACTCGATCCGAAGTTGATCGTGAACAACCGTGTCGGCGGAGCGGGAGATTACGAAACGCCTGAACAGCAGATCCCGCCAAACGGAATTCCCGGCCACGACTGGGAAACCTGCATGACTATCAATGACGACTGGGGTTACAACGCCACCGACTTTGATTTCAAATCTTCCGAGACGCTGATACGGAACCTCGTCGACATTGCCAGCAAAGGCGGAAATTACCTTTTGAACGTCGGTCCCACGGCGAAAGGCGTAATCCCGGAACCTGAAGTAACCCGTCTCGACACCATGGGTGCCTGGCTGAAGATGAATGGCGACGCTATTTATGGAAGTTCGGCGAGTCCTTTCACCACACAGATACCATGGGGACGATGTACTCAAAAACCTGGGAAGCTCTATCTCGAGGTATTAAATTGGCCGGCTAACGGGGAGCTTATCCTGCACGGTGTCTACAGTAAGCCGGACCGCGCTTTCATCCTATCGGACATGAAGAAGTCTCATCTCAAAGTTGATAAACGAGGCGATGCGCTGGTTATCAGTGTACCAACGGAGGCGCCGGATAAAATATGTTCGGTTGTGGAGCTGGATTTTGCCGGCAAAATTGAAGTCTACAACCCTCCGGTAATCGCCCCGGCTCTCGGGTTATTTCTCGATTCGACCGATGTTACCATAAGCATGACGCCGGGCGCAGATGTCCGCTATACACTCGACGGACAGCCGCCCACCAACGAATCACCGATGTACACAAAACCCGTGACAATAACCGGCTCGACCAACGTAACCGCTCAATACTTCCGCGACGGGAATCCCGTGAGCGGCGTAACTACCGCGACGTTCAAGCAAGTGGAAGCTGAACCCCCGGTCAAAGTCGAGGACGCATCGAACGGTGTGCAGTACAAATACTTCGAGGGGAATTGGCAGGCCATACCGGACTTCAGCACTCTCACCCCGGCTCGGGAAGGCGTTTTGCCGAACCTTTCTCTTCCGCCAAAAAGGACCGCGGAAAACTACGGCGTTGAATATACCGGCTACATCATGGTTCCGAAGAACGGCATTTACATTTTCTACACGACCTCCGACGACGGAAGCAAATTGTATGTGGGCGGCAAGCTTGTAGTTGACAATGACGGGTTGCATGGAGGTACGGAAAAGAAGGGCGTGGCCTCTCTGGCCGAAGGCTATCACCCGATCCGTGTAGAATTCTTCCAGGCTACGGGAAGCGAAGAACTGCAGGTTCAATATCAGGGACCGGGCATCGCCAAACAGCCTATACCCGACTCGATGCTCTATTTTAAGAAGTGAAACGAGCAGATCTCGTATTCAATGGCTGAGGGCAGGCTCACAACCTGCCCTTGTCTTTATCGTGACTGCTCGGTGAAGCCTGGGCTGCGGTCTGACATCTTCAATGCCGCGACGCGAGCGCCATTGTGTGTTCCAGAAGCTCGACTCCCCCGTATTGGCCGTGTCCCGGTATCACAAAATCGGCATTTCCGAATTTCTTCAGGACTTTTCTGATAGTGTGTGGATACGCCGCAAGATCCCCATCGGCAGTGTTTCCGAGCGATGTAGCCCGCATTTCCTTCACCATGCATCCTGCGAAGAGAATTCTTTCGGACGGAATCCATATGACTATGTTGTCCAGCGTATGCGCCGGGCCCGGATAATAACAGAATATTTCTTTATCGCCGAGGCTCAATGTTAACGAGTCGGCGAACGCGTGCGCCGGAACAGGGAGGTGATTCACCTCCGCGATCGCAATCGTCTTCCGGTTAGCGTGTGATTCTATGCCGATGCTCTCCAGGTATGCCAGCCCACCCATACAGTCGCTGTGCCAATGGTTGGGGACAAAGGCGACGATCTTTATTCCCATTGTGTCCTGGATCCATGAGACCAATGTCTTCGTAAGGGAGTCGTCGACCGGCGTGTCGAACAAGAAAGCCTCGCCACCACTTATCAGGATCAACCCGTTGGAGCCGACCCTTCCGAACGGCGGTATATCGGCATACGACACGTGGATGTAGGCGTCGTTCGTAATTCTGATCAGCTCGATGTCGTTTGAGATCCTGATCCTTTGGCTCCTGCGCCTGAGAAAGACCGGTCACACCGATCAGCAGTGCCAATGTCCGAAGACCAACGTGTTTCACGATATTTCCTTGAGGTTATTCATAATCTTTGCCATGTGAATATTGTTTGGCCTGATGAATTCCCGGGTCGCGAGAATCGTTCGTTCGTCCTGCACAAATCTGCCGGGCACGAGTGCGGACCGGCCGTTTTCCACCAGGCCGGCGAGGGAAGTGTCGGTCACCTCGAGGTGGAACTGCAGCCAGATGACTCTGTCGCCGTAAACGAACCCCTGGTTCTCGCATCCCTCGGATGCGGCTATACGAACGGCGCCGGGGGGAAGGCTGAACGTATCTCCGTGCCAGTGGAAGGCGGTGAACTCGCCGGGAAGAAAACTGGTCGCCTGAAGGGTGTTGTTCTCGGGAGTTGTTGCCATAGGATGCCAGCCGATTTCTTCGTGTCGGTTGCGGGTAACCTTACTGCCAAGCACGTCCGCCACAAGGTGCGCTCCGAGACAGATACCAATAATTCTTTTCTGCGAGGCAATCGATTTTTCAATGAATGATTGTTCTTCCTTCATCCAGGGAAACGCCTTCTCGTCGTGAACCCGCATGGGGCCGCCCATCACGACGAGACAATCGAATTCGTCGGGGGTCGGGGAATTTTTCTTCGGCGAACAATTTCGTCGAAGTAAGTGTGACGTTTTTGGACCGCGCCCATTCGGAGATGTATCCCGGAGGTTCAGATAGAACGTGCTGGATATAATGGAGTCTTCTCATAAAGAAAGTGGCTTCACTAACTTACCGATTTGGAAGGGTGGCAGCAAGTCTATGAATCGAAAAAAAGATGCCGGAATTATTAAGAAAGATTAATCGGAAAGCCGACCGGCCGGTGCAACCATCCGCGGCGCGTGTCGTCAAAGAAAGTAGATAAGGTAGTCAGAGAAGAAAGGAGATTGAGCCATGAAGCCCCTAATTTTAATTCTGGCGGCTTTCCTGTTACAGTCCTGCTACACTGCCATGTACGGCACATTCGACGATCATTCATCTGCTGTCTTCGAGTACGCTCCACCACCTCCTGACACGCATCCTGTGTATTGTCCCCCGCAGCCGGTTTACCCCCAGCCTGTATCGACGCCGGAACCCAATACTCCCGATCCCGCCCGTCCGCGGACCGGAAGCTCTACTCACGAACCCCTCAATAGCCCGCCGGCCGCTCAAAACCCGGTAAGGGAACGCATTACACCGCAGCCGGCAACCTCAGGCCAGCCGCAGCAACCGCAAAAGCAAAATCAAAATCCAGCGCCGGCTCAGGGCGGTGAGCGGCAGAGAGTCGGAAGCCCGCCGTCACAGTCTACCCCTCAAAGGCCGAGATAAAGTCCCGGTAAACTTAGTGTAATAGATTAAGAATCTGAAAACCGAAGGAAGCCCCGAAGGGTTTCCTCCTTACAGAGTTTTCATGCCCATTACGAATCTATGCCTGACTTCGGGTCCAATTTTTTGATTTATAATTTCCTGCAATATGTCGCGGTGATTCCGGAACAGTCAGTAAAGCTCGGCAAACGGATCCCAGTCCGGATCTTCCTTCCAATCGTATTCGATCGCGATGCTCTCTCTTTTCGCGATATCGTATCCGAGGAGGTCGGACACAAAGCCGAACGCCATATCGATCCCCGCGCTGACGCCGGAGCTCGTGTAAACGTTACCGTCGTGGACTCCACCTTGCTTTCTTGACCCAGCTGACTCGCGGCGATTCGCTCACCGCCCAGGAGAAGGCCCTCTTGTTGGATGTGGCCTTCTTTCCGTCGAGCATACCGGTTTTTGAGAAAAGGGTAGAGCCGGTGCAGACGGTCAGTATGTATTCGGCATTCCGGGCAAGAGCGGCGAGCCTGTTCACGTAGTTTGGGTCCGCGACCAGTCTCCGTGTACCCACCCCACCCGGGATGAGAAGGGCGTAATTCTCTGCTCTTAGGTCGGCAAGCGGCTTCGTCACCACGGGGACTTTGTGTGAACTCGATATCACGCCGCCTTCCGCTGAATAAAATTCAGCTCTAAAATACTCCGGATATCTTCCAAGAACTTCGATTGGTCCGAACACATCAAGAGTTTCGAACTGATCGAAAAGTATTGTCGCTATGGTCAACATTATTTTCTCCCGTAAATCGTTCGCGTTGATAATACGACGTTAACTTATGGAGAACAAAAACCCCGCGCGAACGATTCCCACATCGGGCAATTTCCGGTACCGGGAAAGTCGGGATTATGCGACGCCATGATCACTTCTCGCCTACGACAAGCATCTCAAAATTCTCGGTCGTCAGGCGATCTCCGCGACTGAACTTACCGAGGGTTGCCCCTAAAATATCGACGGTACGGAAGCCGAGCGACTTCATCATCCAGGTTATTTCTGAAGGAACATAATACCTCTCGTTGCAAGCCAACTCTTTCGGGTTTCCGAGATCGTCCACAACCTTCGTGGTGCTATGTTCGCGAAAAGTCAGAAGGTCGAAGCTCATCGCTTCCGTTGCCGCGTTTCCTTCCTTCGAATTTGAATCCATGAATTCCTTCACGGAATGAAAGAGAGGGAAGAGTCCGTTTAACGTCGTGAAGATCAGCTTTCCCCCGTTTCGTAGGGTCTTTGCCGCGCCGGCGAGAATCTTGAAATTCATCTCGTCGGTTTCCATTAAGGGGAAGGCTCCCTCGCACAGCATAATGACAAGATCGAACTCGTTCACAAACGGCAAATTCCTCGCGTCCTCTTTCCGAAAAATCGCATCGACTCTCTCGCCGGCAGCCTTCTCACGTGCCCGCGTGAGCATCGAATCCGACAGGTCGACGCCAGTCACCTGGTAGCCCCGCCGGGCGAGCTCGATGGAGTGTCGCCCGGTGCCGCAGCCCAGGTCGAGTATCTTCAGCCGCTTGTTGCGACCGATTTCATCCTCGATGAAATCGCACTCGCCCGAAGTCCCTTGCGTGAAGGGTTCGGCGTCGTACTTCTTGCCGTAATTCTCGAACAGGCTTTCATACCATTGCTTCATTTCGTGTCCTCCTGGAAAACTGGTTTGACTGATTGAGGGAATAAAGCGATGGTGCTTCGGAATGTGGGTGGGAAATGTCTCTGAAGAATTTAGCGCCGCGAAGGGCGGATGTCAATTGCGGCCTCGTTATTCACGGCCCTTTTCCGTCAACAGCTTGGCTACAGAAGACTTAAGCCCGGCATGTCTGAATCCGAACCCCGCTTCGGCGAGACGAACCGGAACCACCTTCTGGCTCGTAAGTATCGTTTCTTCCGCCATCCTTCCCAATCCCAGCCTCAGCAGCCGCTCCGGTACGTGTGCGATGGTAGGCCTGTGGAGTGCCAGACCAATGGCGGAGCAGATGTCTTCCATCCTTCCGGGATTAGGAGAAACAAGGTTGTAAGCCCCCGCAGAAAATTCCTGCGTCAACAGAAAGTAGATCGCCTCCAATTCATCGGAATAGTCAATCCATGGAACCCATTGCCTACCCGAACCGAGAACGGTGCCGCACACTAGCCTGTAAGGAAGAACTAGTTTAGGGAATGCTCCACCATCCCGGGCGAATACAACACCTGACCGAATAATGACGCGCCTGATGCCGAGTGCTTCAAGTTCCTTCGTGGACTCTTCCCATTTGCGGACTACGTCCGCGAGGAAGCCTTCCCCCGACGACGACTTTTCATCGAGGACCTCCTCGCCACGGGAGCCGTAGATTCCTACCGCGGAAGCCTGAACGAGGACCTTGGGTCTCCTGGAGAGAGAGCCGACAACACCAGTTACAAGTTTCCCGGCAGACAGCCGGCTCTCCATGATGCGATTCCTCTTGACGGCGGTCCACCTCGACGAGCCTATATTCTCTCCGGCCAGATTTACGAAAGCGTCGATTCCTTCCAACTCATTCACAAGCTCCGTTCTCCTGTCGGCCGACCATTCTAAAACATTTACGCCGCCGTCGAGGGTCTTCTTTGCCTTCACGGTGTTTCTGGATAGTCCAAGCACCTCATGTCCCTTTTGGAGGAGGAGGAGTGCCAGACCTTTCCCGATGAAACCCGTCGGACCCGTGATGGCGATTCTCATAATGTTTGAATGTAAGTAGTCGGAATTTCTCAGGAAAGGCTTTGGGAAGTGTGACTTTCTGCAACCCGTCCGGCGGGCAGGTCAGATGAATGGTTCGGGAACGAATTCCAGCGTTTTCCGAGGGCTAGAAGGCGTAGCCTATACCTGCCGCCAGGGAAGTAGTAAGAAATGATTGGCTGTAATTTCTCAGGTCTCGTCCGCGCGAATCGAAGAACAATGAGTGGAGATAGCGAAGCTTGAGCGAGTAACACCAATAGAACCCTCCGCTGTCGATCTTGTCGAACGGTACTCTTGTGCCGCAACACCGTGCGATACCAAGACAGTAGGAGTTCAAGCCTGTCCAAAACGTTCATGTGGTATCTCCGTAATCCGCCGTACCATGGCAAAGACGGTCCAAGGCCGAGTTTCAGCCAGCCTGCGAATGGGTATCGCGGTCCCACATCGGCGGAGAATTCGTCAAGGCTTACCTGTCCGGTATAAGTTGTTGCCGGGGAAGGGCCTTCGCTCAGAGTGCTGGTAAATTCAAGCGTATGAGCGTTGCTTCGGAGATACTCCAGATCGGCAATCCAAGAGAGCTTCTGGTTGGGATAGTAGTCGACAGACATGTCTAATCCGTATTGGCTTCGCAGTTTATGCCCTTCAAGTATAAGCGAACCGTTCTTTGAGTTGAATGCATACAGTCCGCCTACCATCTGCGCGGCAATCTGGAATCGAGTTTGACATGGTGCTGAGATTGAAAGCATCATGGTGAGTGTTGCGGCGCCAGCGAAATTGATTTTTGAATTCGTTATCATTCGATTATGAATTTCTTTGTAAAATTGAGAGTTGTTCCACCTCCGACGGGTGCTGCGATAAGCGTGTAGAAGTAAATCCCGGCGGGGTATGCGGCTGTGCTCCATGATACTGAATAGGTGCCCTGATTCTCTGTGGTATCAACAAGCGTGGCGACTCTCGTATTGTAACTGTTGATTACCCTTAGTGTCACGTGGGCCTGCGAAGGAATGCCATATCGGACCGTCATGGTGTCTACCGTGCTCGGACTCACAGGCGAAGACCTGCATCCCCAAAGAAACATTGTAATAACCGCCACGATGACGAATGTATACCCACGCTTTCTTCTGTCAGTTATCACCCATTGCTCCACAATAGTATGAAAATATACAAAAGCGTAACGCCGCCTGATGGGAGTGTCAAGGCATGGGCTAATGCCCGATAAAATGACGTGAGGCTAATTGGGTCTTCATTTTTCTCTGTGAACTCTGTGCCTCTTGTGTTTAAATTTGACAAGGGAGTGCATTATGATAAGTGATATCGCAAAGAACAAGCTGAGAGAAATTTTCGGGAAGACGAACGTCCTCGATTCTACGGAGGACAGGATCGCCTATTCCTATGACGGAACGCCGCTTCTCAGCGCGCTCCCCGACCTTATCGCGATCCCCGCATCTGCCGATCAGCTGAGCCTCCTCATGAAACTCGCGAACGAGGAGAAATTTTCCGTGGTTCCGCGCGGCTCCGGGAGCGGACTGAGCGGCGGATCGATACCCTCCGAGAATTCGGTCGTTCTCCTCATGAACCGGTGGGACAAGGTGATCGAGCTCGATAAGAATAATCTCACGGCCTGGGTCGAACCAGGCGTGATAACCGGAAAATTTCAGTCGCTTGTCGAATCGCAGGGGCTTTTCTATCCTCCCGATCCCGGGAGCTCCCAGATTTGTACGCTTGGCGGAAATGTAGCCGAAAATGCCGGCGGGCTAAGAGGCCTGAAGTATGGCGTCACGAAGAATTATGTTCTCGGATTCGAGGTCGTACTCCCGAACGGTGATGTGATGCGAATCGGCGGGAAGAATATGAAGGACGTCGCGGGATATAATCTCAAGGATGTGTTGATTGGGTCTGAGGGCACGCTCGGGATTTTCACGAAGATACTGCTCAAACTTATTCCACTCCCACAGGCGAGCAAGACTCTTCTCGCCTTCTATGATTCCATAGCCGGCGCCGCCGATACAGTTTCGGCAATAACTGCCGCAAGGATATCGCCGGCAATGCTGGAGTTTCTCGACAACCCTACTATCCGCGCGGTCGAGGATTTTGCCCATCTCGGTCTGGACACGAATACCGGCGCGATACTTCTCGTCGAAGTCGACGGACCGAGATCTGCCGTCGAAGAAGACGCTTCGGCAATTGAGGCGATCTGCAGGAAGTCCGGCGCGACAAGCGTGCGTGTCGCCAGGGACGACGCAGAAGGCACGAAACTCAAGGCGGCCAGGAAATCGGCTTTTGCAGCGCTCGCGAGGATAAGGCCGACAACGATACTCGAAGACGCTACCGTTCCGAGGAGCGAGCTGACGACGATGGTCGATTTCATCAACGGGACGGCAAAGAAACACGACATACAGATCGGCACTTTCGGGCATGCCGGCGACGGAAACCTCCATCCGACGGGGCTGACGGACGAACGCGACAAAGCGGAGATAAAAAGGACGGAAGCAGCCTTCGAGGAGATATTCCGGAAGGCGGTCGATCTTGGTGGAACAATTACAGGCGAACACGGCGTCGGCCTCGCGAAGAAGAAATTCCTCGAATCGCTTTACGACACGCCGTTCATCAGGCTCATGAGGACGACGAAAGAAATGCTCGATCCGAACTGTGTCCTTAATCCCGGTAAGATTATCTCGGTGAGTCCGCGCTGCGAAGGGGCGCTGCCGAAGAGCAAGGAGCAGATCGAAAGGATAACGTCGAAGATGGACAACCCGTCTGAGGCTTATTTCTAATGACAGTCTGCCATCCTTATGAATAGTCTGTCATCCGGCATTTACAGATGAAGGAAGACGGATGACGGAAATCTCCGACGACCTACTGACACAGTGCATGCATTGCGGATTGTGCCTGCCGGTATGCCCGACGTACGCCCTGACAGGCCTGGAAAGAAGCTCTCCCCGCGGGCGGATCAGGCTGATGAAGAGTGTAATGGACGGGACGATCCCCGTGTCGGAGACGTTCGAATACGAAATGGATTTCTGTCTCGATTGCCAGGCTTGCCAGACGGCATGTCCTGCTGGGGTTAAATACGGCGAGTTGGTCGAATCAGCCAGGGTTTTCATCGAATCGGGGAAGAAGGGTTTCAGTTCCAAGCGGTTCATTCTTAAAAAAATCTTCGCGGGGAAGCGCGGGGTTCGGATAGTTGCGGCAATATTGAGATTCTATCAGAAGAGTGGCCTGGAGAAAGCCGTGCTCGCGCTATCGAAGCATGCTTCCCGCTGGATCTTCAATCGTGCCCGGCTGTTGCCGCGACTTTCAAAGAAGTTTTCCATCGACATTCTGCCGGAAGTGGTGGAGCCGAAGCGCGAAACGCGCGGGACGGTGGCGGTGCTCACCGGATGTATCATGGATGCAATCTATGCGGATGTCAACCTAGATACGGTCGAAGTTCTCGCAGAAAACGGCTGGCGTGTCGCGGTCCCGCACGCGCAGGTATGCTGCGGTTCCGTGAACGGCCACTCAGGCGATATCGGATTGGCGAAATCTCTTGCGGCGAAAAACATCGACGCATTCGAGAAGACAGGCGCAGGCTACTATGTCGTCAACTCCGCGGGCTGCGCTGCTTTTATGAAGGAGTATGGCAAACTTCTCGAGGACGATCCGCAATACTGCGGAAGAGCAAAGGAATTCAGTGCAAAGGTAAAGGAGTTTTCTGAGTTCCTCTTTGAAACCGGGTTCAGGAAGCCGCGGACCAAACTCGGAGTTCCGGTCACCTACCACGAGCCATGTCACCTGGTTCACACGCAGAAGATCAGCGCGCAACCGAGAGCGATAGTGAATGAAATCGCTGGAGATAATTACCGCGAATTGAACGAGGCAACATGGTGCTGCGGGAGTGCCGGTATTTACAACGTGACTCATTACGACGACGCTTCAAAAATACTCGACAGGAAACTCGACAACATAAAGCAGAGCCACGCGAAAATGGTGATTACCGGCAACCCCGGGTGCATGGCACAGATTGCCGCAGGTATCAAGAACGATGGGATGGACGTGGAAGTAGTCCACCCCGCCACGGTTCTCAACAGGCTTTATAAGTCCGATAAGAAATGATTCCGCTTAAGGACAAGAACCCATCTTACGGCATTCCGTTCGTCAATTATTTGCTCATCGCCGCGAACGCCGCAGTCTTTTTCTACGAGCTGTCTCTGGGGTCAGGCCTCGATGCTTTCTTCGTCAAGTATGGCCTCGTTCCGAACAGGTATTTCGAGATGGTCGCGCAGCATACGCATCTGATAACGCGATACGTGCCGTTCTTCACCTCCATGTTCATTCACGGCGGCTGGCTCCACATCATCGGCAACATGTGGTTCCTTTTCATATTTGGAGACAACGTTGAAAACCGGCTCGGTCATCGCAGGTACCTGCTGTTTTACCTGGTAAGCGGACTGGCAGCCGCGGCGCTGCAAGTGTATCTTTCCGCGGACTCTTCCATCCCGACCATAGGCGCTAGTGGAGCGATCTCGGGCGTGCTCGGCGCTTATCTCGTCATGTTTCCGCGCGCGAAAATAGTGACTCTCCTCCCGATTTTTTTCTTCTTTGATATTATCGACATCTCGGCCATCCTTTTCATAGGCTTCTGGTTCATGATGCAGTTCTTCAGCGGAATCCAGTCGATCGGTGTCGACACCTCCGGCGGCATCGCGTGGTGGGCGCACGTCGGCGGGTTTCTGGCGGGAATCATCATGGTTCCCGTTTTCAGGCGAAGGCGGTACGCAACGTAAGTCGGTTCTGTTCCCACATCCCATCTTTGCCGCACCCCTGTTGAAAATCCGAACACAGATTGAGTTTCTCAACACACGGCAACTGTTGGAGCCGCGAAAGTATCCAGATTAGGCAACTTTTGCAAACGCACAAAATTTGCAGTATTTGTGCGTCAGGAGGCATGAGTGAATCCCACCGCATGCGAGCTTTACCGCCTCCTTGCAGAGCAGGCTGCCATTTTTTCCCGCGAGGAGGCAAAACTGGCTCAGGAATTGGGCCTGTCCGCTGGCGAGTTGCAGTGTCTCTGCGCCATGCGCGGCTCTCCGCAATGCTCAATAAAAGACCTCACAAGTGTTCTCGATAAAAGGGGAAGTCAGCTTTCCAGAATTCTGGATACCCTTGAGGACAAAGGGCTAGTTACCCGATCACTCTCAAGAAAAGACAGGCGATATGTTGATGTCGTTCTCACGGCGGAGGGGAGTGCGCTTGCACGAAAGATCGAGGAGTGGGGGGAGAAAATGTTCGAAGGGATCCTCCAGCTCGTGCCTCCCGGCAAGATTGAGGAGACGATTGACTTTGCCAGGCTCTTCATAAAGCTGAACGGGGCAGGGTATTCAATTCAAAAAGAGTCAAGGAGTCTAACATGAACAATCACATGTTCGACAGGAATGTCGAAGCCGTTTTTGAGAGCGTGGGCGTTTCGCGCCGCGACTTCGTGAAATTCTGCGGAGCGATGACGGCGCTCCTTGGGCTTCCGCCGGTTTTCACCGCGCGAGTCGCGAGAGCGCTCGAGAACAGGATGCCTTTCGCGAAAGAGAAACGGCCGTCGGTCCTTTGGTTGAATCTGCAATCATGTACCGGGTGCACAGAATCGTTCACGCGTGCCGATCATCCGTCCGTGGCGGAGGCAGTGATGGACATGATTTCTCTCGACTTCAATGAAACGCTTCAAGCAGCTTCGGGCACCGAGGCGGAAGCGGCGTGTGAAGACGCTATGAAGGAGAACTACGGCAAGTACATACTTGTCGTAGAGGGTTCATTGCCTGCTGCCGAGAACGGTACGTACTGCGTGATGTGCGGTAAGACGGGGGAAACGTTCCTGAGAAAAATGTCGAAGGGCGCAGCGTGTGTCATCGCGCTGGGAACGTGTTCCGCTTACGGCGGTCTTCCGGCGGCTATGCCGAACCCCACGGGCGCCCGAGGCATCGACGAAATTGTTGGACCGGCGGCAGTCGTGAAGATTCCCGGATGTCCGCCCATAGGAGATGTTTTGATGGCGACGATAGTCCATTATTTGTTCTTTGGAAGACTCCCTGCCCTCGACTCGGAGAAGAGGCCGCGGTTCGCGTACGGAAAATTCATTCACGAACAGTGTCGCCGCCACTATCACTTCGAGAATGCGGAGATGAGCACTTCTTTTGACGACGAAGCGTACAGGGGAGGCTACTGCCTCTTCCCGCTCGGGTGCAAGGGCGCGTTCACAAAGAACGCCTGTACGGTCATGAGATGGAACATGGGAACTAACTGGTGTGTCGGTGCCGGGCATCCGTGTGTCGGCTGTTCAGAGAAGGACTTCTGGGACAAGTTCACGCCATTTTACGCCTTGGTGGAAGGGAGGACTCCGCGATGACAAGAATGGTGATCGATCCGGTAACCCGGATAGAAGGGCATCTTCGCATCGAGGCGGAAGTCAATGACGGTGTACTGAAGAAGGCGTGGGCCTCCGGCACGATGTTCCGCGGAATCGAGCTGATAGTTAAGGACCGCGACCCGCGAGACGCGTGGTACTTTGTCCAACGAATTTGCAGCGTCTGCACGGCGGTCCACGCCATCGCCTCGGTCAGGGCCGTCGAGAACGCGTTAGGCATTACCATCCCGGAAAATGCACTGCTGATCAGGAACATGATCGAAGGGATGCAGCTCATCCACGATCACGTTATGCATTTCTATCACCTGCATGCGCTGGATTGGGTGGACATAACTTCCGCGCTCAATGCAGATCCCAAGAAAACATCCGTTCTTCAGGAGACAATTTCCGACTGGCCCAGGAGCAATCCGCGGTATTTTCAGGAAGTAAAGGACAAACTGAAAACGTTTGTCGATTCGGGACAGCTGGGGATTTTCGCCCACGGTTACTGGGGCCACCCGGCTTACAAACTTCCTCCGGAAGCAAACCTGATGGCCGTGGCACATTACATCAATGCTCTTGAATGGCAGAAAAGCGTGGCACGGTTCATAGCTTTGCTCGGAGGAAGGCATCCCTGTCCGAACTTCCTCGTCGGCGGGATGGCAACGGCGATCAACCCGGACAGCGACCAAGCGCTCAACGCTTCGCGTATTCTGATGATGAAAGAAACACTCCAGGAAGCGCAGGATTTCGTCGACAAAGTCTATTTTCCCGATGTTCTGGCGATCGCATCATTCTATCCCGAGTGGACTAAGCTCGGCGAGGGTCTCGGAAATTTCCTCGCTTGCGGCGATTTTCCGGCGGCCGGAACATCAGGGGAATTGTTTATGCCGGGGGGCGTCATTTGGAACAGGAAATTAGACGGAGTGAAGGACTTTGATCATAATAAGGTGACCGAATATGTGACGAGATCGTGGTACACATACACGGATGGTAAGGCGAAGGCAAAACATCCGTTCGACGGCGAAACAAATCCTAAGTACACCGGGCCGAATCCTCCGTACGAGTTCCTGAACGTTGACGAGAAATATTCCTGGATCAAGGCGCCGCGCTACGAGGACAAGCCTGTGGAGGTCGGACCACTTGCCCGGGTTCTCGTTGCGTACGGAAGGGGCCATAAGCAGATCATAGAGCTTGTGGATAAAGGAACGAAACAGCTCGGCGTGGGGAAAGATGCGCTCTTCTCTACGCTCGGCAGGACCTTTGCACGGGTCGTCGAGACGGTGGCGGTTGCCGACGAGATGTGGGGATGGTACAATAAGTTCGTGGCGAACGTGAGCGCGGGAGATTACCTCACCGCCAATATGGACAAGTGGGAGCCGCGAAGCTGGCCTTCTGAGGCGCAGGGCGTAGGACTCGTCGAGGCGCCGCGTGGTGCGCTGGGGCATTGGGTCAGGATAAAGAACGGCAAGGTGGATCAATACCAGATTGTGGTTTCGACTACGTGGAATGCTTCGCCGGCCGATTCGAAGGGGCAGATCGGTGCCTATGAAGCCTCGCTCGTCGGAACCCCGGTTGCCGACCTTAAGAAACCGGTCGAAATCCTGAGGACGATCCATTCATTCGACCCATGCATAGCCTGCGCCGTGCACGTATACGACCACGCGCATCTGTATGAGGAAACAGAGATCGCCGTGTCATGAAAAAAGTGGCCGTCGTCGGTCTAGGAAATATTCTGATGGGCGACGACGGCTTTGGGGTGCGGGTGATCGAAGAACTGGAGAAAACGGAAAACCTTCCGGGGTCTGTCACGCTGGTTCAGGCGGAGACTGCCGGCATAGCCATCCTCCCGCATGTCGACGACGCGGACCTCATTATCATGGTCGACGCGGTGAATTTTGATGCCGACTATGGTGAAATTAGAGTCTTCTCGGACTATGATATCGGAGCGGATCGTACTCCAATTCTTTCAATGCATGAAGCCGGAGCAAGGGATCTTATCTCAGTCGTGAGGCTCGTAACTTCACGCGTACCGAAGCTGCTTCTTGTGGGGATTAAGCCGAGAAATATTTCCTGTGGCGTGCAGATGTCGCCGGAGGTCACGGCCGGAGTCAGGAAAGCTGCCGGCATTGTGCTTCAGGAGATAATGCGCCCGGAATAGATCCACGTATTATTGTCTCGCGCGAAATTTCCGGTAAGGGGGAGTCCCGCGGGGGCGGAGTGTCCCGGATGCTCCGCCTATTAGGAAATCTGTCGCAAAAGAACGCGAAAAGTAGTGATCCGCTCGGTGGGCCGCCGGGTTGACATCGAGTTCCTATACCAGATGTGTGTCGGGAATTGTACGGCTGCGAGCTCGAGGTTTTGACCCGACCAGTTGAAAATCAGGCGGAGATTGCATAAAATCTATTCAATCTGTTCGATAAGCATCGGCGCGAACTCTTTCGAAAATCAGGAGAATGTAAATTCAGGTGCTCTTTTACTTTCGGGACTTGGTAACGCGCGTTTCGGTCGTGAAACCCGTGTTAGCAGTCGTAAGTGGGAGTTCCTGTGCATCATTTTCCGTCGAGATAACGAAGTGCCATATCAATCCGGATTCCACCGACAGCCCGGTGAATGTCCGACAGTCGGTGAACCGGCATGAAGAAAGGGCGGCGGTTAACATCCCATGAGAGTTTTGTACGTTGAAGACAGTCAGGCCGATGTTAATCTCGCGAAGCGCGAACTGAAGAAGAGCGGGGCCGGTTTCGAGGTGGATGTCGCCGCTTCGTGCAAGGAAGCCTTGACCAAGCTGCGAGAAAGTCCGGGGTACGATATCGCGCTGCTGGACCTTCGACTCCCCGACGGGGACGGAATTTCAATACTTTCAGAGATAAGGGAGAAAGAGCTCCCTATTTGCGTGATAGTGCTGACGGCGTACGGTGATGAGGAAATCGCCGTCGGTGCACTGAAAGCCGGGGCGGACGACTACATTGTCAAATCCGGGAAGCACTACAGGCAACTCCCTTCGATCCTCGTGAAGAACATGGAAAACCGCGAAAGAACCATACGGAAGGGAGCCGGCAGGATGCGGGTCCTCTTTGCAGGACGCAACCCGGCGGACTTGAAACTGTTTGAAGATCACGTCAGGGAGAAGCTGCTCAATATCCACGTCGAGGTGGTGAAGTCTGCCGCCGATATCATTTCGAAAATCTCGCAGAAGGAGATCCGTTTTGACGTCCTTCTGCTCGACTACGACCTTCCCGGCATGAGTGTCCTCGAGCTGATCAAGGAGATCAGGATAGCACGGGGCCTGGATATCCCGATAGTGGTCCTCGCCGGTCGGGGCGATCAGGAGACGGCGGCACTCACGATGAAAGTTGGTGCCAACGACTATATCGTCAAGACTGAGGCCCTTCATCTGAGCTTACCGTCGGTTCTCGAGAATGCGGTCCAGAAGTCGAAACTGGACAGAGAGCACGTCGCCCTTCGCCAGAGCGAAGAAAGGTACCGGATAATCTCCAACCTGATTTCTGACTACGCCTATGTATTTGACGTGACGGCCGACGGCAGGCTCGAGGGAGAGTGGTTATCGGAAACATTCGAACGGAAATTCGGATTCAAGCTGGCTGAACTCGCTAAACGCGGCGGCTGGCAGAGCATGGTATATGAAGAAGACCTCCCGGTTGTTGACGAGCACGTGAAGAAGGTTTTGAGCGGAGAGTACGACGTCGCTGAGTTCAGGTTTTTGACGAGAGGCGGAGAAACAGTCTGGCTGCGTGACTCGGCGAAACCTATCCGGGATATGTTTGCCGGCCGCGTGGTGAAAGTCTACGGCGCAGCGCAGGATATAACCGACCGGAAGAAGACCGAAGACGAAATCCGGCGAAGCGAGATGAGATTCAAGGAATTGGCCGATTTTCTGCCTCAGCCGGTATTCGAGATCGATGAATCCAGAACGGTCAGTTTTGCCAACCGCGCGTGCCTCGAGATTTTCGGTCTCAGTGAGGAAGAATACAGACACGGCCTGAGCCTCATCGATTTTGTCGCTCCCGAGGAGCGCAAAAGAGCGCTAAGCGAGATAGAAAAGGTGTTCAATGGAGCGCCGGGTGAGCCGGAGCGATATACCGCTATAGGCAAGGGCGGAATTGCATTCCCTGCGCTGGTCTCCGCGGGTCCGATAGTGCGCGACTCGAGGGTCGTCGGGTTGAGAGGAATACTTGTCGACCTCACGGAGTTGACTGCTGCGAACGAGGCCATTGCCGCTAGTGAAAACCGCTACCGGTTTCTCTTTGAGAGTTCGGCCGATGAATTTTTCATGATCGACGAGCACGGGAAGTTCATGCAGGTCAATGAAGCGGGATGTGAGCTCCTTGGCTACACGCGTGAGGAGATAATCGGCCAAAGCGTCGACAAGATACTCGCGCCTGAAATCGCCGGCATGGCAGAAAACCGAACAGAGAAGGTCTTCAGGGAAAAAGACACCATATTCGAGTCGGTTCATTTAAGGAAGAATGGTACGAGGATCCCGGTGGAAGTTCGCAGTCGCGCCGTTATTTTCGAGGGGAGACCGGTTATTCTTTCGTCAGCTCGGGATCTCACGGAGAGGAAGAAGGCGGAAGAAGCGATAGGGCAGCGGAACCGCCAGCTGAAGATACTTTCGACGGCTTCGGTGAAGATCAACGCCGTCCTCAACGTGGATGATATTCTCCGCACCCTCGTCGGATCCGGTATTGAACTTGTCGGAGCGACTGCGGGCACGGTCGGTCTGTTAGAAAATGGGATGTTGGTTTTTCGGGAATACTTCAAGTCGGGCGACGTTATCCCGATCGATGTCAGGTTCGCACCGGGCCAAGGCACGCCCGGTTTCGTAATGGCGACCAAGCGAGCCCGGATCAGCAACGACTCGAAAAAGGACCCCCGGATAATCCAGGAGCTTCACGAGAAGTTTGCCATATATAACATTATCGATGTTCCTATCCTCAGCCGCAGCGGGGAAGTGTTGGGAGCCTTTGCGATACATAACAGCATTGGCGGGAGGCCATTCGGGGATGGTGACATAGAGATGCTCGAGGGCCTCGCGGCCAGCGCGGCGGTGGCGCTCGAGAATGCCACGCTGCTCACCAATATGACCAGGGCCGAGACGACAATACGGGAAAGCGAAGAGAAATTCCGGACACTGGTTGAGTCGTCGCTCGTCGGAGTCTACATTATACAGGACGGCAAATTTGTGTACACGAATCCGGCGATGTCGAGGATGTACGGATTCCCGGAGGCTGAGTTCCTTGCTATGCCGTCTGTGCTTGAGACGGTCGCGCCCGAGGACCAGGAGCGGATCCTCGAAAATATCAGAAAACGAATCGACGGTGAGACGGAATCTATCAAGTACGACTTTACCTCGTTGAAGAAGAACGGCAAGAGGATTCGTGTGGAGGTCTTCGGCTCAAGGACCACTTTCCAGGGGCGACCCGCCGTGATCGGCACAGCGGAAGACATTACGGAGCGAAAGCTTGCCGAGGAGAAGCTGAGCCATTCCGAAGAAAGGTACAGGAGCCTTTTTGAGGAGTCCATAGATGCCATTTACGTCACGACACCGGCAGGGAAGATTCTAGATATCAACACTGCCGGGGTCAAGCTCTTTGGTTTCAATTCCAGAAACGAAATGCTGGATCTCGAGAGCGTCAGCGAGCTCTATGACAATCCGAACGAGCGGGAGAAGTCAAATCGTCTTATCGAGACAGACGGCTTCATGCGCGATATCCTGATAAAGGTAAAAAGAAAAGACGGAACCCGGCTGATGGTTCAGGATTCCGCCACGGTGCTCCGGGACATGGAAGGAAAGCCTATCGCCTACCGCGGCATTCTGAGGGACGTTACGGAACAGAAGAGGCTCGAAGAACAGCTTCTGCAATCGCAGAAGCTCGAGAGCCTGGGGCAGCTGACAAGCGGGATAGCGCACGACTTCAATAATGTGCTTGGCGGAATTATAGGCTTCACTGAACTCGCCATGGGTAAGATCGAAGAGGGGCATCCGGTCAACAGCTACCTGATGAGAATTTACGGCCTTGCCGACAGGGCGGCGAAGATCACCAAGCAGCTTCTCGCGTTTGCCCGCCGCCAGATCCTGATGCCGCGGGATCTCAACCTTAACGAGTTGATAGGGGATATCCTCGAATTGCTGAGGCGCTTGCTCGGTGAGCAGGTCCAGATAAGGTTCATTCCTGGCTCAGACCTGAGAACGGTTCTTGCCGACCCTTCGCAGGTGGAGCAGGTCCTGTTGAATCTTGCGGTGAACGCGGGGGATGCGATGCAGCATGGCGGCGTGCTCACCATTGAGACGGCGAATTCGTATCTCGATGAATTTTACTGCCGGATACATACGAACGTGAAGCCAGGTTCATATGTCGTCATAATCGTCAGCGACACGGGAACCGGCATAGAAGCGGCCGCGCTCGACCGGATCTTCGAACCTTTCTTCACTACGAAGGAAATAGGAAAGGGGACCGGACTCGGTCTTTCTGTAGTTCACGGCATAATAAGACAGCACGGCGGGACGATCGGAGTTTACAGCGAAATTGGGAAGGGGACTACGTTCAGGGTTTATTTCCCTGCGTCGAAGGGAATCGCTGAAAAATCTGCGCTTAAGGCCGGCAGAGCCGGACAGATAAGCCGGGGGAGTGAGACCGTCCTCGTCGTCGAAGACAATGAAGAATTGAGGGAGTTTTTGGAGACTCTCCTCGGTGAAAACGGATACACTATCCTTACTGCCCGCGAAGGGGAGGAGGGAATAGCTGTCTTTGAGCGCAACGCGAAAGATATTTCGCTGGTGATATCGGATATTGTGATGCCCAAAGTCAGCGGCAAGGCATTGAAGGAAGCAATCGATAAGAAATTCCCCGGAAGAAAATTCCTCTTCATAAGCGGCTACACCAACAGCGCCGTCCATCATGGCTTCATACTCGACGAGAACGTCGATTTCCTGCAGAAGCCTTTCACCGCGTTTGAGTTGGCGGAAAGAGTAAGAAAGATACTGGATCGTAAGACCCTTTGAGAATCTAACCGGCTAATCGCTCTCTCAACCTCCCTATCAACCCTCCCTCTCCGCCGGCGCCCCGCCGCGGGCGTTCCATGAAAAGACTTTAATGTTGTTTTAACGTGACTTCCCTTGCCAATATGGTACGGGTTCTTTAAAATGAAAGCGGGAAAGAGAGGAAATATCCTATGTCAAGCACCACTAACGCACCCGGGTGGCCGGGAATTCCGGCCCGATGGACATCGAGTGCCAAAAACGGAATAGGCGGGGCCTTTGCCGGAGTCAGCCCTGCATGGTTCACAATTTCACACGGCATATTGAACGAAGTCTATTACCCGCGGATGGACCAGGCCATGATCCGAGACGCGGAGCTCATAATCACCGACGGTACCGACTTCTTCTCTGAAGAGAAAAGAGATGCGGAGCATTCGCTCGGCTTCCTGGAACCGGACGTACCCGCCTACATTCTTACCAACAGGTGTCTGTCTAAACGTTACGTCATAGAGAAGAAAATACTGACAGATTCCCGCCGTCCTGTCGTCCTCCAGAAAGTGAGATTCACTCCTCTGGCCGGGACGCTTTCGGATTACAAGGTCCATGTTCTGATGTCGCCGCACGTCGCGAACAGAGGAGCCGGAAATACGGGCTGGATCGGAGAATACAAGGGTAAAACGGCGCTCATGGCGTCAAGGGACGGCTACGGCCTGGCCATGCTTGCCTCGGTCCCCATCAAACAGGGTTCAGCCGGTTTCGTGGGGTTCTCCGACGGCTGGAAGGACTTGAAGGCCAACAAGCGACTCACCGCGCTATATGACAGGGCCGAAAACGGGAACGTGGCGCTTACGGCAGAACTTGACGTGGCATCATCCGGCGGTGAATTCATTCTGGCGCTTGGCTTCGGGCGGACCGCGGACGAAGCCGCTCACCAGGCGCTGGCTTCAATCTACGACGGGTTCGAAAGCTCTCTGGATAGGTATGTGAAATTCTGGAACGGCTGGAATAAAAAGAACTGGTCGCCCAAACAAGAAGCCACACTTTATGGGATCAGCAAAGTGGTGCTGAAGTCGCATCTCGGGGTCTACATACCCGGCGGCATAATCGCGAGCCTTTCGGTTCCGTGGGGCTTCTCAAAAGGCGACGACGACCTCGGAGGATATCATCTCGTGTGGCCGCGGGATATGGTGGAGGCAGCCGGCGCGTTTCTGGCAATCGGCGCCAATGATGAAGCCCGTCAGGCCCTCGCATATCTTGAAGCAACTCAGGAGAGCGATGGTCATTGGCCGCAAAACATGTGGATGGACGGGATGCCTTACTGGGGCGGAATCCAGATGGACGAGGCGGCACTTCCGATACTCCTCGTCGATCTCGCATACAGGCGCGGAGCGATCACTAGCCAGGAAGTCGAAAGATACTGGCCGATGATGCGGGGCGCAGCCAGCTTCGTCGTCCGTAATGGGCCGGTGAGCCAGCAGGATCGGTGGGAGGAAGACCCCGGTTACACTCCCTTCACTCTTGCGGCTGAGATAGCCGGGCTGGTTGTCGCCGCGGAGTACGCCGGGAAGTACGAAAGCAGGGAGCTCGCGAATTATCTGCTCGAAACCGCGGACACATGGAACTCGAGCATCGAAAGATGGATATACGTGACCGGCACAAGCTCCGCCCGCGAGCTGGGAGTGGATGGATATTATGTACGGATTTCTCCCATCGATGTCGCCGAATCGGGCTCACCGAAAGACGGCTACGTCCCGATCAAGAATCGTCCCCCCGCGGAAACAAACATGAAGGCGACGCACATAATAAGCCCGGACGCGCTGGCGCTTGTGCGCCTGGGACTGCGCGACGGGAAGGACCCGAGGATATTGAACACCGTAAAAGCGATCGACAAACTGCTTCGGGTCGAGTTGCCGACGGGGTCGTCATGGCACAGGTACAACGACGATGGTTATGGAGAACACGAAGACGGAAGCCCGTTTGACGGGACAGGCACCGGCAGAGCCTGGCCGCTTCTGACGGGAGAGAGGGCCCACTACGAGCTTGCGAGCGGAAACGCCGGCGCGGCGGGCAAATTGCTGAAAGCATTGGAATCTTTTGCGGGTGACGGAGGTTTGCTCCCCGAACAAGTCTGGGATTCGCCCGATATCCCCGAGAAAGAACTGTTTTTCGGAAAGCCCTCAGGGTCTGCTATGCCTCTGGTCTGGGCGCACGCGGAATATGTCAAGCTGGTCAGGTCACTGGAGGAGAAAGCATTATTCGATACACCCCCCCAGACCGTTAAGAGATACATTAAGGAAAAACACACGTCGGGTATCGCGTCCTGGAGGTTCAATCATAAAATCAAATCGATGAGGAAGGGGTTGAAACTCAGAATTGAGCTCCTCGCGCCGGCCGTGGTCCATTGGTCGGGCGACAACTGGAAAACCATCCACGACACCCCGACGGAAGACAAGCACCTCGGATTGCATATCTCCGATATCGACGCGTCGCAATTGAACGAAGGCGGTAAAACTTTGTTTACATTCTATTGGAAGGGCTCTGGTAACTGGGAGGGCACAGACTTCTCAGTTTCAATCGATCAAGGAGAAATAAAGTGAAAATTGGGTTAATTGGATTAGGAAAAATGGGAGCCAACATGGCGCAAAGGCTCCTGAAAGGTGGACACAAAGTCGTCGGTTTCGACAGAGACCAACAGGCAGTGAAGGGCATTATCGAAGAAGGGAACGAGGGTGCAAACTCGATCGATGAGCTTATCTCGAAACTGACGGCGCCGAAAGTAGTGTGGATAATGGTCCCTGCCGGAAAGCCTGTCGACGACACTATCGACCTGCTGATACCGAAACTGAAAAGCGGAGATATCGTTATCGACGGCGGCAATTCATATTATAAGGACTCAATCAGGCGCGCCAATAAGCTCGCGGAAAGCGGGATCAGCATGCTTGATGCCGGCGTGAGCGGAGGCATATGGGGATTGAAGGAAGGTTACAGCCTCATGGTGGGCGGGGACGACAAGCCCGTCGATTACGTCAGGCCGATTTTTGAAGCGCTCGCCCCGGGAAAGGACAAGGGGTGGGGGCATGTCGGGCCCTGCGGATCTGGTCACTTTGTTAAGATGGTTCACAACGGAATCGAATACGGCCTCATGGAGGCGTATGCCGAGGGATTTGAGCTGCTCAAGAAGAAGGCCGAATTCGACCTCGATCTCCACCGGGTTGCCGAGATATGGAGATTCGGGAGCGTCGTCAGGAGCTGGCTGCTCGATCTGACCGCAGATGCTTTGAAGAGCGACCAGGAACTCACGAAGGTTGCGCCCTTCGTTGCCGATTCGGGCGAAGGCCGTTGGACGGCACTGGAGGCAATCGATCTCGGCGTTTCTCTTCCTGTAATAACACAGTCACTCTACGAACGGTTTTCCAGCCAGGATACCGAAGAATTCGGCGGCCGGCTACTTGCGATGATGAGGCATGAATTCGGCGGGCACGCAGTTAAGGAAGGGAAATAATATGAATGGCAAAAGAGTACCCCCGTATCTACTAGTGATCATCGGCGGAACCGGCGATCTCGCGCGGAGGAAGCTCCTCCCGGCCATTTGCAGGCTCCGGGACAAACATCTCTCCGAGTTCCAGCTCATCGGCGCTGGGACGGGAAAGAAACACAACGACGAGACTTACCGTGACTTTGTGGCCCGGTCCGTCGAGGAAGAGGGCATCGACCACAGCGCGGCCGGAGAAACTTTTGAGTGGGCGTATTACCATTCTGTGGGTGGCGGCACGCTCGAAGAGTATAAGACGCTTGCAGACAGAATCCTCGAATTGGAAAAACAGTCCAACCTCCCGGGGAATCGGATCTTCTATCTCGCGGTCCCGCCCTCGGTGTTTCCGAATGCCATTAAGAATATCGGTGAGGTCGGACTCAACAAAAGCGCGGGAGAGGTAAAGCTCGTCGTCGAAAAGCCCTTCGGCCAGGACCTGCAGTCCGCACGCGAACTTAACGCACTCGTGCATAGGTACTTCGACGAATCTCAGATCTACCGTATCGACCATTACCTTGGCAAAGAGACGGTCCAGAATGTCATAGCCTTCCGGTTCAGCAACGCCATGTTCGAATCCCTCTGGAACCGCGATAGGATAGAGCGCGTGGAAATCACGGTGGCTGAAACTGTCGGTGCAGAACACAGGGGAGGATACTACGATCGTGTCGGTGCCCTGCGCGACATGATACAGAACCACCTGACGCAGCTGACGACGCTTACTGCCATGGAGGTACCGACTGCGCTCGAAGCCGACGCGGTCCGCCACGAGAAGGTAAAGGTGCTGCGGTCCATATCTCCCATATCCACCGAAGATGTCGTCTTCGGGCAGTATTCCCGCGGTGCCGTGCAGGGGAGGGAGGTTGAAGGATATCTTGAGGAAGAAAGAGTCGGCAAGGACTCACAGACGGAAACGTATGTCGCTTTGAAGCTCAACATCTCCAACTGGCGCTGGCAGGGTGTTCCGTTCGTGCTTCGGACCGGCAAGAGAATGTTCAAAGGAATTACCGAGGTCGCGATCACATTCCGCCGGCCTCCCGTATCCATCTTCCGGCAGTTCTCCATAAAAGACATCCAGCCGAACAAGCTTGTCATGACCTTGCAGCCGAACGAAGGCTTCGACCTGTACTTCAAGGTCAAGGAGCCGGGCGATGCTTACAAACTTTCGACCCAGAGACTCCATTTTCAATATGGAGAAGTATTCGGCAGGATTCCTGACGCATACGAGACTCTTTTGCTCGACGTGCTGAAGGGTGACCAGACGCTCTTCGTCCGCGCCGACGAGGTCGAAGCTTCCTGGGATTTGTACACACCTCTTCTCTCGCACAAGTTCGATGTGAACAGATACGCGTCGGGGACATGGGGCCCCGTTGAAGCGGAAAGGCTCCTCGACGGTGAAAAGTGGAGCACGGTGTGACCGGTGATGTGAAGAAGTTTCGGGATCTCAACGAACTTAGCGAGGCGGCTGCCGGTGAAATAGCCGACCTCATCGCGGGTACGGTCTCGCGGAGAGGTCGTTTCGCGCTCGCACTCTCAGGAGGAAGCACACCCAGAACTCTTCACAATCTTCTCGGAACAGTCTACCGCAAGAAGATTCCGTGGGAATCGGTTTCTATATTTTTCGGAGACGAAAGGTACGTGCCTCATACTGATAATCTGAGCAATTACCTGATGGCCGGCGAGACTCTGCTCAATCTGGTCCCAATTCCTAAACGGAATGTCTACCCTATTCCGACGGACCATTCGGATCCAGTGAAGGCCGCCGAGGCGTACGAAAGAGAACTGCGGAATCATTTCCAGGAAAACGGAAGTTCGTTCGATCTTGTGCTCCTCGGCATGGGGAAGGAAGGCCATACAGCGTCTTTATTCCCCGACTCACCTGCGTTGGACGAGAGCCGTCGGTGGGTGATGTCGGTCGATGTGCCGGCGATCCCGCATAAGCGAATCACGCTCACATACCCAATCCTCAACCAGGCCTCTGCCGTCTACTTTCTGGTTTCGGGGAGCGACAAGAGAAGTGCACTCAGGGAAGTCCTCACCGAGGGCTCCGACTTTCACACTTATCCAGCCAAAGGGATAAACCCGGTTCATGGGAAGCTGGATTGGTGGGTCGATTCAGCCGCGTTGACCGCTTGAATTCTGCGGGTAATTCATTTTGGCAGTTAAATTCTGTGAAGGGCATCCAACTTTCACTGAATTTCGAACCTCTTTTTGACCAGATTTAGGCTCCAATCCTGTAATTATCCCATCAAATTTTTAGTGAAATTATCCTCCCCCAAAAAATTTTATAAGCTCCACAAAATCAATAAGTTAGCGCCTTGACTTTTCGCCCTGTTTTTGTTATTATTTTACGAATTTCAGCGGAGGTTTATTGGCAAAAAAGGAAAAAAGACTGGTTCTCTCCAAGGGGAGCTCGAAAGTTCTTTATTCGCTCCCGCAGGATGATATTTTGCTGGCTGAATTCCGCCCTGAGTTGGGGGTTGACGGGAAAAAAGTTTTCAAGATCAAGGACAGGCCGAGAATTGCCGCTGAATTGCAGGCGTTTATCTTCGCGTACCTCGAGACCTACCAGATTCCCACACATTTCTTCAGCCAGAACGGCAGTGAGCTTCTGATAAAACGCCTCAACGTAATACCCGTCGAGGTGACTGTAAGAAATCTGGCCTCCCTGTCTTTCGCGAAACGGTTCAAGCATTTCAAGCCGAAGCAACAACTCGATTTCCCGGTATTCGAGTATCTTCTGAAAGATGAAACGGGCGAGCACCTTGTCAATGATACTCATCTCTACGCTTTGCAGCTTCTTACGCCGGACGAATTCAGGACTGTGAACCGGCTCGCGAGCAAGATCGACGCTGTAATGAAAAGTTTTCTGGAGAGACGCGGTTTTACTCTAATTGATATTACGATGAAGTTTGGGAAGTATAAGGGTGTGATAATGCTCGGTGACGAGATTTCCCCGGAAAATATTACCGCGATAGACAATTCAACGGGCGAAGAAATTTCAGTCGTGTCGGCGCGGGATTCGCGCGAGGCCACTAAACACTACCAACTCCTGTATAATCGCATCCTTCCTTCTGCAAAGCGCAAGGCTTGACAGAAATGTTTCCTAAGTTTGCTCACTATGGATCCGACGTGATCGCAGTCGTCTTGATTTCGTGCGTCGTGCTTGTGCTAGTGTCCTTTCTTGTCCCCGTCCTTTCGGTCAAAATAATCATGGATTCCATCGCCCTTCTTGCGGCGGCGTTCACTCTCTATTTCTTCCGCGACCCCGACCGTACTCCGGCCGCATCGGGCGACGAGATAGTGATTTCACCCGCCGACGGCAAGGTGGTTTTTATCGGCGAAACCGACGAGCCCGAATTTCTCCGGACGCGGGCGAAGATGGTGAGCATATTCATGTCGCCGGCAAACGTTCACGTGAACAGGATCCCCCTCAACGGGATGGTGAAGTATCTCAAATATATCAAGGGCGAGTACATTGTCGCCTTCGATGAGAAATCGAGCGAAAGAAACGAACGGATGTTGATAGGGATCGAAAACAAGGGGCAGCGCGTGCTGTTCAAACAGATAGCAGGTTTCATAGCGCGCAGGATAGTGTGCGAGCTTTCGGAAGGCCAGGGGGTTAGAGCGGGCGAGAGGTTCGGAATGATCAAGTTCGGATCACGCGTCGATGTGCTGCTCCCGATGAACTGCGAGGTAAAAGTGAAACTTGGCGAGAAAACCCTTGGCGGGAATACAATCCTTGGAGTCCTGCAGAATGAGTAGGAAGAGGAAATACAACATACATATATCCCGGGCGGTTATTCCGAGCTTCTTTACGATCCTAAACATGTTTTCCGGTTTCATGTCAATTCTGGCCTCCGCGGATCGTAACTTTGTATCAGCCGCCTGGCTTGTGGTACTCGCGGCGATATTCGACAGCCTCGATGGTGTGATGGCAAGGTTGACGAAGAGCTCGAGCGAATTCGGCGTCGAGCTCGACTCGTTATCGGACCTCGTGTCGTTTGGGGTCGCGCCTTCGTTCATGATGTACATAGTCGGGCTTCACAGCCTGGGGCCGATCGGGACACTGGCGAGCGCGATGGTCATGGTATTCGGCGGGCTCCGTTTGGCTCGTTTCAATGTCCAACTCGTCGGGTTCGACAAGGATTATTTCAAAGGACTCCCGATCCCTTCCAGTGCCATCACCATCAGCTCTTTTATTTTGCTGTTTTACGACGGGAATCTGGGGGCGCTGAGCGCCGGAGCAGCGCCGTTCATGCCGGCTTTGGCGGTCGCGCTGTCGCTGCTGATGGTAAGCACCGTCAGGTATGACACTCTCCCAAAGCTCAGCAAGAGGGCGATCCGATCTCATCCCCTTAAGTTTATGGTCTTTTCACTCGGTCTTATCGTTGCGGTCGTCACCCTCGGCAGGGCATTGTTCTGGCTTTTGGTGCTTTATATAGTCGGCGGACTCATCCGGTGGGTGATCGAACACATTAAGGCGGCTTTGTCCCTGCGCAAACATGCTGAAGAGGATGAGGACGTCGAGCTGAGCAGTTTCGATATCTGAGGAGGTATATTTGTTCAAGGCAAGAATAGAGGTAACACTTAAATCGAAAATCCTCGACCCGCAGGGGAAGGCAATTGAAAGCAGCCTGCACAATCTCGGCTTTGCTGAACTGGGGAGCGTCAGGACAGGGAAGAACATAGATGTGTCCGTCGACGAATCGGACGCTCAACGCGCCGCCGCGTTGGTGCAGTCCGCATGCACGAAGCTTCTTGCGAATCCCGTTACGGAAGAGTATGAATGTGAATTATTCGACGAGTCCGGCAAGACAGTGACGAAGTTCTCAAGCCGGCAGCCGAAAGGAAAGATCGCGTCATGAAGGGCAAAGTCGGAGTGGTGGTCTTTCCGGGCTCCAACTGTGACATGGACGCGTACAACGCCTTCGGGTCTGTGCTCAACCAGAAGGTCGAATTATTGTGGCATAAGGAAACAAGCCTCGCCGGAGTCGACTTAGTGGTACTCCCGGGCGGATTTTCTTACGGCGATTATCTGAGGTCCGGTGCCATCGCGAGATTTTCGCCCATAATGAACGAGGTTGTCAAATTCGCGGAGCACGGCGGGCGCGTCATGGGAATCTGCAACGGTTTCCAGGTGCTGGTCGAGACCGGCCTCCTTCCCGGTGCCCTTCTCAGGAACGCGAACCTGAAGTTCATTTGCAGGCAAGTCTATTTGAGGACCGAAACGACCGCGACTCCTTTCACTTCCGCGTTGAAAAATGGACAGGTCCTGAAGGTGCCGATCGCCCACGGCGACGGCAACTACTACGCCGACGATTCGACGTTGAAAAACCTGGAGGACAACGGCCAGATTGTGTTCCGTTATTCGACAGCGGACGGACAAATTACACCAGAATCGAACCCCAACGGATCGATACTGAATATCGCAGGGATCGTGAACGCCAAACGTAACGTGCTCGGAATGATGCCTCACCCGGAGCGCGCGAGCGAACAAATACTGGGGAGCGCGAGCGGAGTGATGGTTTTGAAATCGGTGGTAGAGAGTTTAAATTGATGGAAAGCAGAGGTTGCTATGTTTGACTCAATCGGCCCAACGGAGATAATTCTCATTGTCGCCGCCCTCTTGTTGCTCTTCGGAGGCAAGAAAATTCCGGAGCTCGCGCAGGGTATAGGCAAAGGGATCAGGGAATTCAAGAAGTCGGTAAAGGAGCCCGAAGAGGGATCCGAGAAGAAAGAAGAAGAAAAGAAAGACTAGAGAGAAGAGTAGTTCAAGGGTATGTTCGAAAACATCGGTTTCGGTGAGCTTTTAATAATCATCGTAGTCCTCATCGTGTTCTTTGGCCCGAAGAGGATTCCGGATATTGCGCAGTCGATCGGCAAGGGGATCCGCGAATTCAAAAGGGCGATGAAGGATGTGCAGGATGAAGTGGCGAAATCGGTCAGTGAAGAGCCGAAACCCAGGCCCAAGGAACAGCAGAAAATTAGCGAGCCTCTCCCGAATCAGGATTTGAAGACCAAGACAGGAACCGGGGCAGAAGTTAAGTCGTGATTTTGATGACAAAGGAAGTAAGAAACAAAGCTTAGGCAAAGAAGATGCTTGAAGACCTCCTCAGTTGGGATAAGTTACTACTGATAGCCGTTGTGTTGATAATTTTTTTCGGACCGAAGCGAATACCAGATATAGCTCAGTCGATCGGCAAAGGAATCCGCGAGTTCAAGAAGTCCATTAAGGACGTCCAGGACGAAGTCTCAAAGGCGGTGGATAGTGAACGTGCCTCGAAACCGAAAGAGATCCAACAGCCGACTATGAGCCAGGATGTGAAAGCGGAAGCGGGATCGAAAACGGAACCCAAATCCTGACGGTCAGCCCGACCTAGCCAATACCCTCCAAAACAATTGCTGTCTTGCCGATGATGGTTCCATGGCTTTGAAGATAGCCGTGATAGGTTTAAATTAATCATGTTTCGGCGTGTCAGGTTCTGAAGACGCGTCGAAGTCCTCACGTGATTCAGATGAACAAACTTGAAATGGGGTCAGCGAACAGCGGACTCCGGAGCAGAATCAGATGCTTGAAGATTTTAGTATTGGCAAGATCCTTTTAATCCTTTTCGTGCTCGTTATTTTCTTCGGCCCGAAAAAGATACCGGATATTGCCCAGTCGGTAGGTAAAGGAATAAGAGAATTCAAGAAAGCGATGCGCGATGTGTCAGACGAGATACAGAAGCCTGCGAGTGAAGAGCCGAAGGCTCAGTCTGCACCCAAAGCCGTCGATTCTTCGAGTTCTCAGAGTTCCAAATCCGAATCCAAGTCGAACAGCGAACTAAAGTAACCGGAAGTTTTGGCGGATACATATCAGAATCTCAGAAAAAGACTCCTCGCGGGGGAAGCCTCGTGTAGTAGCATTGTTAAGGCGTATCTCAAAGAGGCGAAATCCAGATCGGACCTGAACGCTTTCCTGCAGCTTTTCGATGAATCGATCGAAGCCGCGGAGAAAGTCGACGCGAAGATAAAGGCCGGCAGTGCCGGGAAACTGGCCGGGCTCGTTCTTGGCGTCAAAGACGTCATTGCCATGAAGGACAAGCGGCTCACCTGTGGCTCGAAGATACTCGAGAATTTTGTCTCAGTCTATGACGCGACGGTCATCGAGCGCCTAAAGCAGGAGGACGTCGTCATAATCGGAAAAACGAACATGGATGAATTTGCCATGGGATCGTCAACCGAGTACAGCGCGTTCGGCACGGTGCTGAACCCCGTGGACACTTCGAGGGTCCCGGGCGGATCGAGCGGCGGGAGCGCTGCCGCCGTGGCGGCGGGACTCTGCCATGTCGCCCTCGGCACGGACACTGGCGGCTCGATTAGACAGCCGGCTTCATTCTGCGGAGTGGTCGGGCTGAAGCCGACCTACGGCCGCGTCTCGAGATATGGACTCGTGGCCTTCGCCTCGTCGTTCGACGTCATCGGCCCCTTCGCTAATTCGGTTTACGACGTCGCATTGATAATGGAGGTCCTTGCCGGACACGACGAAAGAGATTCGACTTCCGCCGAGAAGGCGGTCCCATCTTACACTTCGCTGCTTGACCGAGACGTCAGGAAATTCAGGGTCGGGGTCGCGAAGGATGCCCTGAGCGCAGGCGTTGCCGACGATGTGCGGCAGGCTGTCGAGAAGCAAATAGACTCGCTCCGTTCAATGGGCGTCGAAATAAAAGAAGTATCGATGCCCCATCTCGACTATACCATACCGACATACTACATACTCGCGACGGCGGAAGCTTCATCGAATCTCGAGAGATACGACGGGGCACGATACGGCCACAGGGACAGGAACGTCGAAGAGCTTGAGGAGATGTATATCCAATCCCGGACGGAAGGGTTTGGTCCTGAAGTGAAGCGGAGGATAATGCTCGGCACGTTCGTGCTCTCCGCCGGGTACTACGACGCCTACTACAAAAAAGCCCAGCGCGTGCGCAGGCTAATCAAGCAGGACTTCGACGACGCCTTCCGTGAAGTGGACGCGATAGTCACGCCCACGGCACCGACCACCGCGTTCAAGATCGGTGAAAAAACTTCGGACCCCATACAGATGTACCTTTCAGATATATTCACGGTTTCGGCGAACCTTGCCGGCATACCCGGCGTCTCCGTGCCGGTCGGACGAGATTCGTCATCTCTCCCGATCGGCCTGCAGCTGCTCGGAAGGCAATTCGAGGAAGAAACCATTCTCACTTTGGCAAATCATATCGAACAATCTTTGAAGAGTTGAAAGAGAGTTACAATGAGCATTTTAGTTGACAAAGCGACTCGCCTCGTGGTTCAGGGAATCACAGGAGGCGAAGGATCATTCCATACCGAACAAATGATCGAGTACGGGACGAAGGTTGTCGGCGGCGTCACTCCCGGTAAGGGGGGGACGAAGCATTTGGACGTGCCTGTATTCAATACGGTCGCCGAGGCGGTCGAGCAAGAAGGCGCAAATACGTCGGTCATATTTGTCCCGGCGGCGTTTGCCCCGGACGCGATCGTCGAAGCCGCGGACGCCGGTGTCCAACTGGTAGTCTGCATTACCGAGGGAATCCCCGTTCGTGACATGGTCGGTGTCTACGACTATCTGAAGAAGAAGAACGTCCGGATGGTCGGCCCGAATTGCCCCGGTGTCATTTCACCCGGAAAGGCGAAAGTCGGAATTATGCCCGGTTTCATCCACAGGAAAGGGTCCGTGGGCCTGATTTCACGCAGCGGAACGCTCACTTACGAGGCGGTTGCTCAGGTTACCGCGCAGGGTTATGGGCAGTCGACATGCGTCGGAATCGGCGGCGACCCCGTAATCGGCACGAAGTTCATAGATGCTCTGGAGCTCTTCAAGGATGACGAACAGACCGAAGCCGTCGTCATGATAGGCGAGATCGGTGGAACTGCCGAGGAGGAAGCCGCGGCATACATCAAGAAGTATTTCGATAAACCCGTGATCGGCTTCATCGCGGGACGCACGGCTCCTCCGGGGCGGAGGATGGGACACGCCGGCGCGATTATCTCCGGCGGGCACGGTACTGCCGATGAGAAGATGGCGGCCATGAAGAAGGCGGGAATCCACGTTGTCGAGAGCCCCGCGCTTATAGGCCAGGCTGTCGCGAAGGCTCTCGGATCGAAGTCGAAAAAGAAGACCAGCGTCACGGTGAGAAAACCCTCGGCCAAATCTAAGACGAAGAAGAGTTCCTCGAAATCGAAGAAGAAGTAATTGCGTCCCGCGCTCGGCTGTAAGCCGGCGGCAGGTCGCTGAATGAAAAAATTCTGAAAGGAAACCGAATCCAATCATGAGTCGCACACTCGCAATATTGAAGCCTGACTGCGTTAGAAGAAATCTTGCCGGTGAGGTCATCGCAAGAATACAGAAAGCGAATTTCAAAATCGCCGGCCTGAAGATGGTGCGGCTGACAAAAGCAACGGCCGGAGAGTTCTACGCCGTTCACAGGGAACGTCCGTTCTACAACGGCCTCGTTGAGTTCATGACGTCCGGACCCTGCATTCCGATGGTTCTCGAAAAGGAAAATGCCTTCGAAGAGTTCAGGAAGCTTATCGGCGCCACTGATCCGAAGGATGCCGCGCCCGGAACAATAAGAAAGGATTTTGCCGAGAGCAAAGGAGAAAACATAGTCCACGGTTCGGATTCTCCCGAGAACGCGGAGCGGGAGATCGGATTCTTCTTTTCTGAACGAGAGCTTGTCGAATTGCTTTAAACTTGTCCCTCAAGAAGTTAGAAACACTCAGCACAAAACTACTTCTTAAGAATCCCTACTGGGAATACAAACTGGATAATTACACACTCCCCGGCGGCCAAACCGGGGAGTACTATTATGTGCACACCCCCGGAGCGGCGATGGTCATTCCCGTCCATGACGACGGTACTCTCGTCCTCGTGAAACAGTTCAGGTATCTGTGGAAGAAGGAAAGCGTAGAATTCGCTTGCGGCGGAGTCAAAGATGGCGACTTCCTGTCGACGGCGAAGAGCGAGCTCGCCGAGGAAGCACAACTGGCCGCCCGCGATTTGAGACAGGTCGGCGAATTCAACCCCTTCAACGGCGCCACCGACGAGATCTGCAGGGTTTATCTTGCTACCGGGCTGAGCAAAGCCACGCGAGAAAGAGATGCGTCGGAAGAATTTGAAGTGCTGAGGATGACAGTGGCGGAATTTGAGGAACTTGCCGGGAAAGGGACTATCTGGGATGGTATGACACTCGCGGGGTGGATGCTTGCCCGCCGGAGCGTATCCGCTTTCCTGAAGGAGAAAAAAAGATGAAGAAATTCTTATTGACCTTCCTCGTAGTCATGTCCATCGCCATCCAAGTGGCGGCGCAGGAACGGGTAAGAACCGGAGACGAGGTTTTCGTGCAAAAGCACCTCAATCTTATCGAGGGCAAGACGATCGGCATAATAACCAACCAGAGCGGGAGGATGCAGGGCGGGAGGCACATTGTCGACGTGCTCGCGAATGTCCCGGGTGTGAAACTCGTCGCGCTGTTCGCCCCCGAGCACGGCATAAGGGGAAAGGCGTCGGCTGGAGAAGATATCTCATCCGGCATCGACAAGCAGACCGGTGTTCCGGTCTACTCGCTTTACGGGAAGACCAGGAAGCCGACTCCGCAGATGCTCAAGGGTATCGACGTGCTGATATACGACATCCAGGATGTCGGAACGAGGTTCTACACTTTCATAAGCACCCTCGACTATTGCCTCGAGGCGGCGGCTGAGAATCATATCAAGTTTATCGTGCTCGACAAACCCGACATGCTCAGGGCGAATCTCGTTGACGGTCCCACGCTCGTCGATTCGCTCAGGTCTTTCATCGGTATACAGCCGATCCCGAGCGTTTATGGAATGACGCCGGGCGAACTGGCGATAATGATGAACGATGAGGGAATGTTGAAAGGCGGCGTGAAAGCGGAACTTGCCGTCATCAGGATGGAAAACTACAGAAGAAACATGTGGTACGACGAGACCGGCTTGAAATGGATCGTGCCCTCGCCGAACCTTCCCGATATGAACGCGGTTGAGGTTTATCCCGGAAACGTGCTCCTTGAAGCGACTAACGTTTCCGAAGGGCGCGGTACAGAGCATCCCTTCGAGACCATCGGCGCTCCGTACATTGATTCCGGGAGGCTTGTGTCGCTGCTGAACGAACAGCACTTGCCTGGTGTAAGATTTCAGCCGACCGAGTTTACTCCCCGCGCGCTCCCTGCAGCGGGGCAGCCGAAGTATAAGGGTGAACTCTGCCACGGTGTTAAAGTAGTGGTCACGGATAGGGACTTACTCAAACCGGTGGAAATGGGCGTGACCGTAGTCTGGGCGATCCGGAAACTATATCCGCAGGAGTTTAAGTTCATCCCTACATATTTTGACAAGCTTGCGGGGACTTCCTCCGTACGGCCGATGCTGGAGAAGGGGAAAACACCGGCCGAAATTTCCGCTTCGTGGGAAAACGGTAATAAGAGGTTTGAAATTCTGAGGAAAAAGTATTTGCTTTACCGATGAAACAGCATGGTTCTTCAATGGAGGGCACTATGATCCCCGGGGCGGAATGACAAACAGGGTATTCATCTTGTCTCGATATCGCGTATTTGTCCCGTTATTTATCATTTTAATTACGGCCTCGTTCTCGTATTCCCAGGAAGATTCGCTCAAGACTGAAAAGGCCGACACGGCGGGGATACCATTGAAATTTCTCGTCGGCCCCGTTCTGGCTTCCGGTTCAATCAGTTCGAACTTGTCGTACGCGATCCCGGACTCCGTGATAAGATGGAGCGACTACACTTATGCAGGAGAACTCCTTCAGAAGATCCCCGGGGCGTATCTCGCGAACATGTACCAGCCCGGTGCCCCTTCGGATTTATCCTTCGACGGGCTGGGAAGCGGCCACACGAAATACCTTCTCGACGGTGTCGAGATGAACGAGCCTACGACGTCGACGTTGAACCTCTATCAGGTCCCGGTGGAATTTGCCAGGAACGTGGAATACATAGACGCCGTCAGGGCGCCGATCTACCAGTTCAACGCGACCGGCGCGCTCGTGAATTTTCAGACGCAATCGTACAGCGAGTCGGTCCCATTCTCAAAAGTCAGGCATCTCGAAGAGCCGTACAACTACCTTATAACCGACGGAGTATTCTCTCAGAATATAGGTTACAATTCCAATATCGACCTTGGCTTTGAGCACCAGACGGCTGACGGGCGATTCGTGAATTCGGTTTATGACGGCGTGAACATCCGGGGGAAATACCGGTACAGCATCGATTCAACCAGGCAGATCACTGCGACCGAAGTCTACTACCGCACGAAAGTGGGTATGACCGGAGGCGATTTACCCTATAAAATAACCGCGGATATTTTCAACCCGGCATACACACCGCTCGTGCGAAGTCAGACCGCAAACCTGACGTACGTTCAGCATCACCTGCAGGTAGCCTACTCTCAGGGAGATCCGCATGACTCCACGAACGTCATGACCGCGACGGCTTTTTTCGATTACTACAGCTTCCAGTTCGGGGACGTCTCGCTCCCGTACTATCTCACAAACCTGAGCAGGAGATTCGGAGTCGATCTGCGTGGGAGCGAATCCGTCGTCGGCACAAGACTGAACTTCGGCGCTGAGGCGCTGAGGGATCAGGCTTACTACAATCCGTATGCTGATATACCGGCCCGGAGCCGCGTGTCGGCGTACGCGGATGAAGAATTCACCCTTTTCAATTTTGTAAGAGCGGGTGTGTTCGGGCGCGGCGACCTCGTCGGCTCGAAATTCTATCCGGCCCTGGGCGCGTCATTCGGATTGGGCAACGAGACGTTCAGTCTCGAGGCCGGAGGAAGTATTTCAAGCCATACGCCGAGCATGTCACAGATGTATTTCGTCACGCAAGACTTCAGAGGGAATCCCAACCTTGTCGCGGAGACCGACAAGATCCTGCAGGTGAAAATGGACGCCAACTTCGGGAGCTGGTTCTCGTTGTTTGTAAAACCCTATGCCAGGATGATCGACAAACCGATCTACTACTCGGCGGACTATTCTGGACAGCCGATTTACCCCGCGATATCCGTCGCCAACCTCAGTACTCGCGATATTTACGGCGTCGACGCGGCGGTGCGGGTAACGCTCTGGAAATTCACGGCGGAAGGCAACTTCAATTACGTCTCGGAGAAGACCGACGGAAACCTGGTCTACACGCTTCCGAATTATTTCGCGTCGGGTGAGTTGTACTACCATGATATTCTCTTCACGGGGCATTTGAATCTCAAATTCGGACTAAGGGGAAAAGTGTTGAGCACTTTCAGGGGAAACGACTTCTACCCGCAGGCACTGGTCTATGTCCCGACCGACATCAACGAGTTCGGTCCGTACGGGAGCACCGACTTCTTCGTGCGTGGGAGAGTAGGGGACGCGGTGATCTACTTCACAATCTTCAACATTACCGGCCAAAACTACGTAATGGCTCCGGTTTACCCGGCACTTGACAACAGTTTCTGTATCGGAATAAACTGGGATTTTCTAAACTAGTCGCGCGGGATTACTTCTTCGTGTCGAGCACAGCGCGGATGTGCGCGGCCAGGTCGCTGACCGAACACGGCTTTCCAACCACATCGTTCACCCCGAGTGAAATCATTTCGTCGACCTTCTCGCCGACACTCAGCCCTGTGGCGAGAATCACTGCCACTTCCGGGTTGATCTCTTTCAGGATGGGGTAGACCTGGTTCCCGGTCATCTCGGGCATAAGCATGTCCAGGATCACCAGGTGGATTACATCGTGCCGCTCTTTGTACTGTGCGATCCCCTCCATCGCCCCCCGAGCGGCGATTACCGTGTACCCGAGCCCTTCGAGCAGCTCTTTCGTCAATTCGAGAAGTGCGAGTTCGTCGTCTATGATAAGGATTGTCTCCGTGCCGTGCGGAAGCTCTATTCGGGGCGGCATCAAATCATCGACCGGCGTTTTGTCCGTGGCGGGGAAATAGACCTTAAATGTTGTCCCGCGCCCGCGTTCACTGTACACGTTGATGAACCCCTTGTGAGTCTTGACAATTCCATAGACGATGGAGAGGCCGAGCCCGGTCCCCTTCCCGATCGCTTTCGTCGTGTAAAACGGTTCGAATATTTTTCTCTTTGTCTCCTCGTCCATTCCGACCCCGGTATCGGTGACGGAAAGGCACGCGTAACGGCCTGGGCGTGCGTCTGGGATTTGTCTGGAAATTTCCCGGTCAAACTCCACGTTGGAAGTCTCGATGCGCAGTATCCCACCGGATGGCATCGCGTCGCGCGAATTGATGCTCATGTTTATAATGACACCTTCGATCTGGCTCGGGTCGGCTTCTATCGAATACAAAGTCGAGTCGAGGGAGTATTCGACTTTAATGTTCTTCGCGATACTCCTTATGAGTATCTTCATCGCGTCATTGACGATGTCGTTGAGCCTGACCGGTTTTACGACGCTCTCGCGCTGGCGGGAAAATGTCAGGAGCTGGGACGTAAGTTCCGCGGCCCTTTTGGCCGACGAATCGAGTATATCGACGTATCTGCTGAGATACGCGTCTGCCGAAGCGTATTTTTTTCGAAGCACGCCGATCGCGCCGTAAATCGATCCCAACAGGTTGTTGAAATCATGCGCCACTCCGCTGGCGAGCTGGCCGATGCTTTCCATCTTCTGCGACTGGATAAGTTGTTCCTCCAGCCTCCTGGTTTCCGTGACATCGACTATAGCCGCCTGGATCGCCGGTTTGCCCATATATGTGATCCCTGCTGCCCATCCTTCAATGGATTTCATTCTTCCGGAGGAAGTCATAGCGCGTAGTGAGAATTGCACGTCCTTGTTCGGAGAAACGGCGGCCTCCGCGAATTTCTCAAATACCTGAACGTAATCGTTGGGGTGTATGAATGCGTCGAGCGGCGATCCCTGAAGTGAAGACATTTCGGTCTCGAAGAGGTCGCTGGAAGTCTGATTGGCATAGACTATCTGGTCTTCCTGGACGACGAGGACGCCAAGGATGGAGTGCTCTACCAGGCTGCGGTATTTCTCTTCCGATTCGTGCAGTGCCGTTTTGACGGATTGCTCGACAGTCACATCCCGGCCGATGGCGAGTATGCCGGTTACCTTGTCCGTTGCGCGCAGCGTTGTCATGCTTAGTTCAACGATTCGCTCATCCCTGGATTTTGTGAGGAGTCTCAGCGTATGCCGCAGGTGCGTATCGGGAGAATGAAATTGTTCTTCGATTCTCCTCATGAAATCGCCGGCATCATCAGGATGAGCGATCAGCGAGATGGATTTGCCCCAGATCTCATCCGCGGCATAATTTGTCTGTTCGAAAAACCTCTTGTTCGCGAAAACGAATTCGCCCCGGTTGTTGAAGAGGAGCACCATGTCGTTTGCCTGTTCGACGAGGTTCCGGTAGCGGTTCTCCGACGCGCGGAGCTGCTCCTGCAGTCTTCGTTTCTCGGTCGTGTCGCGCTGGATGCCCCACATTCTGACAAGCTTATTTTGGGCGGTTTCCCCGATATATGAATTTTCGAAATAGTGAATGTTGCCGTGCTGGTCTTTCTCGATCGTTTCAATATTGGTTGTCGAGAAATTGTTCTCCGCAAACTTGAGTTTTGACGCCGTGAAAACGTCCAGGTCGGCTATGAAGTCGAGGGCGCGCTTCCCGATCAGCTGCTCGGGCTTTTCGAAACCGTACATCCGCGCGAGGGCCCTGTTGCATTCGGCGATGATCCCTCTTTGAACGATGTCTTTCGCGATCAGGCTCCTGTCCTGTGTCACATCCACCGGATCCGTGAACTCCATTCTCCAGATCCCTTCCTCAGTGTTGCGAATGAAATTCTCGTAACGAGCTCTCTGGAGTTCGGATTGTACTTCCACCTGCCGTCTCTCGGTGAGGTCGACTGCCGTCACGATGGCGTATGTCTTGCCGTTGTAACAGACGTCTGTGCCTCTCACCTCCATCTCGATCGGCGATCCGTCGCGGTGTTTGTACAGCTTTGAGGGTAAATGTATCTTGCCGGACTCGGCAGCGCGCCGGATGGTCGACTCCACAACCTCCTTTGGCTCAAATACAATATCGAAGAGCGACAGATGCCCAATGTCGGACTGATGATATCCGAATGACTTGAAGAATGAATTGTTCGCCTCAAGAATTGCTCCCGTGGAAGGATCGAAGATGAAGGCTGCTGAATTAATCTGCCCGAGAACCGTTGAATATTTCTGCTGCAATGCCTTGTGTCGTGTATCTATGTCGAGCGAGTGAATCACGAGTGACAGTTGCTTAGCCGCGGCGGTAAGAGCATCGTCGGCATGTTCGCTTTCCAGATGGGATTCGTTCGCGCCCCAGAAAGCCGCGACAAGGAGGCCAAGGAAATCCTGGCCGAACCTGAGCGGGTAGACCCTGATCGAGTCGACGACCGTTCCATCGAAAATCATGTCTCTGAATTCGGCGAAATACTCTGAGGCGGTGGTCAGGTGGGTCGGGTGTTTGGACCTTCTGAATGAGCTGACCGGCTCGTGGTCGACAGGGATAGTAGCGCCGGCGTGAAGGCCTGTTTCGTCGGAGCTTGACAGAAGTCGTAGGCCCGGGTTCCCGTCGCTGCCCGTGAAAAGAGAAATGGATGACGCGCCGGTGAGCCCTTGGAGGTTCTTCTCCAGTTCGGTGGATACTTTCTTGAAGTCCGCTCCCTGAAGGGCCGACTCGCATGTGTTGGCGAAAGCCGCGAAGAGGTTGTCGATGGTGCTTTTCTTCGGAGACTCGGCCTGTCCCGGTACCGGTCGTTTCTTCATTCGGTCAGTTCCAGCCTTACGTGTGTATCCGAATTTATCTTCATGCCCGCTAAAATACAATAATGCGGGGGCTTTGGTGGTGGACTAATCTGGCTCGGAACAGGTCCGCTTGTAAGCTATGCGGTTGAATGCAGCTTTCAACTCCCGCACGCGGAATCGACGGAAAAAAACGGATTCTCGCAGATTGGTCTATTAATAGTAATTTTATCCGTGGTGGTCGTGTTTTATCCTGTGTCATCTCCCTCACCCTCGACGAAGCCGCTGCGTGCGGGCAGGGAAAAAAGATCAGGCAATTCCGCCGGGCGGATAATGCGCGGTGGGATATGGTGAATCAGGAGATAAAAACTCGCTTTGAGCGCCCGGGCGTATGACAGCATACCTGGGGTCAAGACGACAGCAGTCCTTGCCGGCACCGATAACTTACTCCCTGAGCACATAGCCGAGGCGATACCGTACACGAATCTGGACGGGCAGTTGCATCTTGAGGCGTAGAGCTACGGGGATGTTCGTAAATATACTTGACAAAGTGGGAGTACCACCCTAATTTCTCTCGTCAGGCGGTAAGGAGGCTAAAGGGGCAGCGCGATTCACCCCCAAATGGCTCTCGTGTAAGACTCGAGGTTGCGTAATTCCACATGAACATTGTACAGCGGAACAGAAGGGAACTTGTGAAAATGAACTGCCAACTGTTGCTTAACTCCGTCTCCATTTTTCGGGGTGAACTCCAGTTATGACAAAAATATCTCTACTGGGTATTCTCTTGATGCCGGCGATTCTGTCGGAAAGTTGTAATCTGCTTGGCCCACCATCTCATAATCCGACAGTTCTACTAAGCCTCATTCAGGATTCGACGGCCGGCGTCCAGTTAAAAGTAAGTTTCACGGACCACAACGAACCGAGAGGGTTCATGGTGAAACGCGATGTGGATACAGTGGCTATTGGCAATTTATCTGGCTTGGACACAGTTATCACAGACTTGCGCATCTTACAGACAGAAACTTACACTTATCGTGCTTACAGGATGGCTGGCTCAAAGGAGGTAGATGAAAGTGAACCAATTGAAGTTACCATCGGCCATGGTTGGACAGTGGATACATTGAAAAATCCTTATGGCCTTCAGCTAGTCATGGATCAGTCTTGGGGCTTTGCCGACGGAAAGGTGCTCGCGGTTGGACACGACAGGGCGTTATGGGAATGGGACGGAAAGAGATGGGCTATGTTCCAGACAAATCCGGCGGATTACTTCTACGGACAAGGAATTCGTGATTTTTATGGAGTCTGGGGAATTGACGAAAACAATTTCTGGGTGGTTGGATGGAGATCGTATCCATTCACTGACACAACCGGTGACTCGGTTCGTTACTTTGATACCGATAGTTCGTTCATCGGGCATTGGGACGGCACGCATTGGACGATACAGGATGCCTATGGTGGAAGGCCTTTGTTTTACATATGGGGTTCAAGTGAAACTGATATATATGCCGGGGGTTGGTGGGGCTCATTGTTCCATTACGATGGTACAGTCTGGCATAAGATTGCACCGAACGATACCACCATGTACTACGATCGGATTTGGGGACGGTCTAGTAGTGAGGTCTATTGCATTGGCGCAAGACTAATACCCCCTTACGGCAGCTTATCATGGAAATACCTGCTGAGACTTACCCCAATGGGTTACTCAATTCTTGATTCCACGTATGATGCTGTAGGGAATTTGACAAGATTTGGGACTGCGGGAATTTGGGGTACTCAAACGAAAACTTACAGCTGGGGAACAGGACTATATGAGAAATCAGGGGATAGTTGGAATCTTATTTTCAATCCCCAGTATCAGTTAGCAGATGTTAAAGGAGTTTCAGATCAAAGTCTTTATGCGGTTGGGCTCTCTGGCAGCGTCTATCTGTATGACGGTGAATCATGGAACAGACCTGCTGGTCTTCCTTATATCCCGCCGGCTATAGACCTCGCATCTGTTTGGTTGAATTCGTCCGAGGTGTTCATTCTAGGTTATGATGGATGGTACTCGTACGTTTATCACTACAAATAGGGCAAATCAAGGCTCAGGAGGGCTAGTTATGAAATGTTTATTGTTTTTCTTTTTAGCATTATTCTTGACCTCTCAAGCGTTCTCACAAAATGCGAACAGGGAGACCCAACCACCACGGGTTCAGTACAACGAGGATCAGCATCAGTATATTACCAGGGAAGCGTTCAATCTTCTGCAAAATCAAAATGGAATAGCACTCCCCACATTTCTTTCGACTCTTCAGAGCCATCTCGGTACCACGGAGCAGAGAAATATTCCATTCGTCGGGAGCAAGGTTCTTGCTGGTGCTTATGATGCTGACCACAATGACGCTGTCTACCTTTACAACGGAGCCAACAACCCGACTTTCCAACCAGCCGGTTTCGGACAAATGGCGGGCCTCTTCAGTATTTCTGACCCTTTCGTAAGCGTTACACATTTTTGGATGAGTGATAATGGAGACGCCGAGCAAAGTCAGATACGAGGCACTTACGATGTCTTGGGTGTCCAAACTCCATTTTATATCTTCAATGTTCCTAACGCATATCAAGCCACTGCAGCGCTTTACAGTGACGGAGTGAAATATGCTTTCATAATTCCTGGTGATATTTCGGGCAACAACTTTGTTTTCAATAAAGAGTCTGGTGGTACTGTAAACGTGTCCGATGTAGTAGACGCCGCGTTCGGTGATCCATGGAACGGCATGAAACTCGGGCTTGTATATCTACAATACAACAATTTATGGCAGGTATATTCAACAAAGAGAGTCTATTTGAAATGGGCGGTTGATCAAAGGTATGGTTCGTTTTGGCAGCAAAACTGGACACCTAATTGGCAAGACGTTGGTTATGTCATACTGACAGATCAACAGCGAGATTTTGTCGTATTTGATGTGCTTGGCAGACTTTGCCACTATCTTCAGGACATGTCAGTTCCCGCTCATGCCCACAGAGATATACACGGCTCGGATGATCCCGGTATAAAGCAGGATTACTATGAACATGATTACACTCCGGCTCATTATTCGTCGTACAACGCGAGCAATGTGGGGACGTTTGTCAATCCCTACGCTTATGGCAGCACGAATCCTCTTCACTTTCTAATGTACACAACGAACCAGATTGCGGATTGGTTCTCAAGTAATGGCCCTTACAATATTCCAGGTGATGGTACATTCGGAGGTAACGGAACGAGCGATGAGCTTGCGTACTTGAGTCAATGGCAGACAATTGCAGGACATAACGGGATTCCATCGGCCGGATATCCAGCTGGTGGCGCTGTCGATGCGAGCACGGCTCCTGCTATTTTTAACTTTTGTTTTCCGCAGGCTATAAAAGCTACTGCAGGTTTGATGCTCTGGGCTGCTAAAGAGATTACAAGCACAAACGCGGTCAACCTGAAAAACAACTTCAATGCCGGAGTCATTGGTGTTGACAACCTCGGCAATGTCGTTTCGGGATCCTCTGGACTATGGCAGAACGGAACTAATCACTCGTTGCTCAGTCAAGACCAAGGTGCAAAAGAGAAAAACGATGCAAGCAATCCACAGCTTTGGTGGGTACATCAAACGTGGAAACAAGGAACAACGGGGCAGGAGGTGACGATAAATCCTTATCCGTTGACAGTCGGCGGCTCAACCGAAATGATAGCGAGATACGCTTCAGCGATCGTAACCACTGCTCAAGTGAACTATCCAGAGGGGAAGAGTGGTGGAAGCATAAGCATGACTGGATTCGATACTCATCAAGCAACATCCTTCACGAACTTTGTACAACTCGCTGACGCACAAATGAGAGTGCAGCTTACTGGAATTCCGGCCAGCAGTCTCGATGTTTTCTTGAACTGGAACGACGGAAATACTCAGAACCCACGTTATGTAACATCAAGCCCGGTTAATCTAACCGTCAACTTCAAGGGGATCCACATTTCCAACGACGCCTCCGCCTTCAGCAACAACAGCCAGCGGAAATTTGTGCAGACTTTTACCGGGGCTTTTCCGAATATTACAAGATACCAGCACATGGTCTATCAGAGCATGGGACATGTCTGGTACGAGTATAGCACAAATAATGGAGTGAACTGGACCCTTGGGAACGGCGGCCAGCCCCTTGATTTTGGAAACGGTGGGAAATGCCCCTCTATCGATTACAACGGCGCAACTGTACTAATTGTATTCCAGCAGCAATCGCACGAGGGAAATTCGACGTACACAATTGAGCTTCGATCATTTTATCCGAACGGCAGCTCGTATCTGCCATATTCCTATGACAATACTATCTATTACGAAAATTCCACCAACGGCGACGCCTACTCAGTCGATGCCAACCCGAGTATCTCGTGCGGCTTCGGGAATACTTATGTGGTGGCGTTCGAGCGAAAGAACGGATCGACTAATCCAGCGGGAATAAATATCGTTTGCGGCGCCCTTTACAGCCCGGTCTCTCACAACGGGCCCTTCCTGATCAGCGATAACTCCAGCATAAACACAACCCCAACTGTATACGGAAACAAAGGGAATTCGCATTACGAATATCATCTTGCATGGGAAAACCATGTTAGTTCGTATTCGAGCTCGATTCGATATCGTTACGTGAAGATTTACCAGGATCAGGGTTATTGGTGGGTTACGAATCTCGGTCCAATTCAGACAATTTCAAACGCCGCATACCTGGCGAATTACAAGCCTTCAATCATCGGTATGGCTGGCGATGGCGATTGGAAAGCGACCTGGATCGGAGACAAGTCCGGCATAAGAGACCAGTATAACGTTAAGAACATATATCGTACGGGATCAAACCTTCCTGTGTTTGGTCTTTCGCCAGTATACGAGTTTGGGTACAACCCGCAATCGACTTCTATTAATTTGACTGACAACACGGATGGCAGTATCCATTCTTACTTTGCATGGAGCGAAAGCTATTATGGCGGTCTGACATGGGTAAATAAGGCGAGCGACGGCTCGACCATAGCCACCCTCAACACAACCGGGAAGGAGGTCCAATTGTCCAACGGCCCGCACTTTTACAGCAATTATTCAAGCGTCATGTACGTTTCGGCTTTTTACCCCTTTGCTGCACCATATTATTTTGCCACATCCAACGCGATATCCAGTTATCTTCCGAAGAGTACTCCTGTCCAATTGAGTTATGGCAGAGGGGCTATAATCGGGAGCGGAAATTTACATTTCTATTATTCGTTCGGTAATCTCACTGCGGACGGGAAGACTATAGGCTTCATTGACGCTCCAGACAGCGTCGACTACAGCAAGCTAGCTGGCATTAACAGAGCGCTCATGACAGAACCGTTTGAAATTACCGATAAGTCGAAATTAGTTTTTATTGAAGATTGTGGATTTGCCGATTCTTCGGTCGTCTCTAATATCCTTGGAGACAATGGGGAAGTCTCCTGGGCGATTGATTTGCTGGACGCCGCCTCCGGCAGCATTATCGGTAGTGTGAAGGGTGCCACTTTGACTGCGACTACCGCGCATGGCTATGCTTCGACCCCATATCTTCTCAGCCTTGATGGTCTTAAGAAGGAAAAGGTCAAACTGAGAATCACGATCGGTACAAGCCTTGACAGTGCTGGTGTGACTCTGGTGAAGAGTCTTGCGGATGTGAATGTGGTGGACGGAATGACCACAGAAGGAATGGTGCTCAAGCAGTTGGAGCTAGACATGATCACTGATTACGGTCTAATGCAAAATTACCCTAATCCCTTCAATCCTACCACTGTAATCAGTTACGCCATTCCAAAGGATGGAATGGTTAGTCTGAAAATCTACGACGTGCTCGGAAGGGTAGTGGGAATCCTCGTTAACGAAAACCAAAGAGTGGGCAGATATCAAGTCGCTTTTGACGGTTCGAGGCTTGCAAGCGGAGTCTACTTCTACCGGTTGACGTCGGGCAGCCACGTCATCACGAAAAAAATGTTGATGATCAAGTAATTATGTTACTTGATCAGAAATCCCGCGTGTTCTTTAGCGGGGCTGCTAGTAAAATAATTGGGACCATTTCAAATGGAATCCAATTCGTTACGGAATGGCTTCTCTTGAGGCAGGGAGCCCAAAGAATCAAATCTATTCGAGAGTCCCGTCGTGAGGCGGGACTCTTTTGCTTTTCTCGAAGAACCTGTTCTCTGGGAGGCTGTATTGTAGAACGCAGCAACAGCTTACCAAGGCGATCTATTGAATTCCGGTAAGTAACGCGGAACCCGCGGGATTTTGGCAACAGGGAATGCGCTGCCAGTGTCCTGTTGCTCTCCCCGCTGCAAACGTCGCTCTCAGCTGCACCCGTTGTGACTCCGACCGCTTTCCGGGCCAAATGAAGGCCCGATCCGTTTTTCTATATGGTCGCTATCATGGCGCTGCATGAAACCAAGGGACGACCTTTGTCCCAGATGAACGGCTGAGTGGCGAAGGGGTTATCAATTGATGGGAAGAAACTTGCCGAGAAGAATTCCTATCGAAAAGAGGATGCCGAACTGTAAATGGAGTTGAGACGTTGCCTTCATTCCCGGCATCATCTCGGATGGGGTGAGGCCAGCCCGGAAAAGGTTAATTGACCGGGTCGCCTTCGGAAATCCAAGGAACACGAGGAGAGTCCAGGGGCTCGCCACTCTGAAGAGGACAAGTCCGACCGTCCAGATGTAACCTGTCATGAACATCCTGTTCAGGAATATGATCGCCTTTTCACGTCCCCAGAGGATTGCCAGCGTCCCTCTACCCTTCCTCGCGTCGCCTTCCGCGTCCCTGATATTGTTTGCCAGTAGTATCGCGCCCACGAGGATCGAGATGGGAACGGAAAGGAGAACGGCCGGAAGTGTAATAGTATCTCGCTGGATGAAATACGCGATCAGCACGATCACCGGTCCCATGAAGATACCAGCCGCGGTTTCCCCAAGTGCCGTGTAGGCAAGCGGATATTTGCCGGCGGAATAGAAATAGCCCACAGCCATGCTGGCAGTACCTACGGCGGCGATCCACCAGCTCGTTCTGATACAGATGTACACTCCGAGAATAACCGCGAACGAGAAGAAAATCACGGCGGTCCGCAGGACGGTTTTCTCGTGCAATTCGTCGCGAACGATAACGCCGCCGATTCCTACAGATTCAACCGAATCGAGTCCGCGCTTGTAATCGAAATACTCGTTGAACATGTTCACCGCGGACTGTATGAGGAGGGATGCCGTCATCATCGCCGCGAAAAGGGGGAGGCTGAATGCTCCGTCCGAGTAAGCAATCGAAGTCCCTATGAGGACCGGCATTACCGCGGCGGTGAGAGTGTGAGGCCTCATGAGTCGCCACCAGACGGGGAAGTTCATGTCCCTTCTCTCACATTTCTGTCATTTCAGAACAGCGGCCTGAACCTGAACTCCGCGCCTACCTTCTTTTCCACAAATTCCTTCGCGGACTCGACGTCAAGTCCGTCGACACCGACGACGCTCATGTAAACCTTCGGGACGTAGTCCTTCGCTCTCTTCGCGAATTCGAGCATAGAATCCCACTGCTTGCCGTTCGGAGTTCCCATAAGCTTGCGATACTCGTCCGGATCCGTGGAGTTAAGACTTATTGAGACGGAGTCGATCAGTCCCTTTATCTCGGGGAGGATGTCGCGATGGTTGATTATGTTGCCGTGGCCATCGGTGTCGAGTCTCGTCTTGCCGCCTTTCTCTTTGATATATCGTGCGACATCCTTGACGACGTCGAGCCGGATCGTCGGTTCGCCGTATCCGCAGAAGACAATTTCCTTGAACTTCTTCGGGTCTCCGATTTCTCGAATGAGCTCTTCCGGGGTCGGCTCTTTCTCGATGTGGAGATTGTGACCTTTCACCATCGCTTCGCCCTTGCGATCACAGAATATACAGTCGGCGTCGCATCGCAATGTGAGGTTGAGGTAGAGGGAATTCCGGATTTGATACGCGATCTTAGGCTGCGGCTTCTCGCCGACGCCGAAGAGTTTGTAAGCGTTGTATGATGTGATCCGGCGAATATCCTCGACGGTCAGTTCCTGAAGCTGCGCGATCTTTTCGACGATGTAGGGCACGAAGGCAGGTTCGTTGTCCTTTCCGCGGTGCGGAACCGGGGCGAGGTACGGTGCATCTGTCTCGGTTAGGAAATGCTCGGGCTCGATTGCGGCCACGACCTTTTGCAAGTTCCGATTTGCCGTCCTTTCCGAAAGTCACCATGCCGCTTATGCCGAGGTAGAAACCGAGTGCCGCCGCCCGGCGAGCGATCTCGTAAGTGGAGTTGAAACTGTGCAGTACGCCCCTCGGCTGGAGCCTGACCTGGTAATCGAACCTGCGCGGAAGGACCCACCCGCCCAGGACCTGTCTCTCCAGGATTTCCATGAGGTCGGAGTCCGACTCGCGATTGTGGATGGAGACGGGAAGCTTCACCGACTTCGCTATCTCTATCTGCGCTTCGAAGATCTTCTTCTGAACTTCGGGCGGTGAAAGGTTGTAATGATAATCGAGTCCGATCTCTCCGATGGCCACGACCTTTTCGTGGGAAGACATCTCGGCGATTTTCTTCAGCGCCCCGTCGTCTGCTTTCGACGCGTCGTGCGGGTGATAACCGACGGCGGCGAAGACCTTCTCGAATTTGTTCGCAAGCTCAATGGCTTTCTCGCTCGAGCGGAGATCCCATCCGGGGACGATGATGTATTCAACTCCGGCCGCGGCGGCTTTGTCCAGTGTCTCGCCAACATCCGGAAATTTTTCGTGATTTAGGTGCGAGTGAGTGTCGACTAGGTATGTCATTTCAATAGGGTAATCCTGGGGCGTCAGTTCAGAATTGTAAACCGGCAGCACATTATTGTTAACAGCATTTCCATTATGATCGAGTGAGCTGTAACCAATTTCGTGAAAATCGATGTAATATTCACGGCCAGGTTGGGCCCTGATTTGAAACGATTTCATTCCGATACCTCACTCGCATAGAGAGCGAACTACGCGCTCGACATTCCCATCCCGTATCGGGCAGTAAACTCCGGCGGGAATGACAATAAGGAACCGCTCTTGTGAGTCCTGCACGAATTCAGGACACTATTTATGGTTTGAATTGGGCATCTTGGGGAGAAAATCCCGCGTGCCAACGCGAGAGGGGCAGAAGCCGGACATGTCCTCATAAGGGAACAGGTGTGGCAACTTGTCGCATCGGGACGTGTAATTATCCGACCAAGAAGTTTGAATTCGGTTGAAATGTGATGATTTTGCGGGCACGGCATTTGACGCACTTCTCAGTGAATCCTTCAGTTCACATAAGGCCTGCCGGGCCGACGAAGCGATCCTTCGGACACAACCGGCGGACAAACTTGCCCTTGGCACAAAATGCGGGAGGAGAACAAGGATGATTGAAATCAGGATGCACGGCAGAGGCGGTCAGGGCGGGGTGATAGCCGCTAAGATTCTCGCGTCGGCGATTTTCAAGGAAGGGAGATTCGCGCAGTCGTTTCCTTCGTTCGGGGTCGAGAGAAGGGGAGCTCCTGTGCTCGCCTTCACGAGGGTGGACGACAAACCGATCAGGCTGCGGACCGCGATCTACGAACCAGACCATCTCATAATACTCGACGCGACTCTGGTGAAGTCCACGAACGTGTTTTCAGGTTTGAAGAGAGGCGGGACGATCCTTATCAACACGTCAAGTCCGCTCAGCATGTTTGACTTTCCTCAAGATTATTCTGCTGCGGCGGTCGACGCGGGCGGGATCGCAGCGAAACACGGACTGGGAACGAAGAGCATGCCTATCGTGAACACGTCGATACTCGGGGCGTTCGCGAAATTTTCCGGAGTAGTCGGGATAGAGGCAATAGTGGAAGCGATACGCGAAGGCGTTCCGATGAAGCAGGACGAGAACGCGGCGGCGGCGCTTGAGGCATATGAATCTGTGGAGACCGTAGCGGCTGAGATGACGCTGCACCAAAATTTGTCCCCGGAGGACAACGGAAAGATAACCGTAAAGTAAGGGCGGCTGAGATGGCAAAATATAAATATACAACTGTCGAAGAAATGCCGCCGTTGGCTTTCTCCCTCGAATCGACGAGGAATATTAACACGGGAAGCTGGCGGCATGTGAGACCCGTTTATAAGAACAAGACTTCTCCCTGCGAAGTGGGATGCCCCGCGGGGGAGAAGATCTCGGTCTACTTCGAACTTGCCAGGCAGAAGAAGTACGAGGAGGCGTGGTACAAGATCCTGGAAGACAACCCTCTGCCCGGTGTGACGGGACGGGTTTGTTACCACCCCTGCGAGGGACAATGCAACAGGTCGGCTCATGATGAACCGGTAGCTATCCATAATATCGAACGCTTTGTGGCCGACAAGAATCTGCGCAATAAGAAACTCCCGCAAGTGTCCGAGTCGCCGAAGAGCGAGAAGATTGCCGTAATAGGTTCCGGCCCGGCAGGACTTTCCTGCGCGTACCAGCTTGCCAGAAAGGGGTATCGCGCGGTGATATATGAGGCGGACCACGAGGCGGGAGGCATGTTGAGATATGGGATACCGGGCTACCGTCTCCCGAAAAAGATCCTGGACAAAGAGATTGCCGACATCGAAAGCTTTGGCGTTGAGATCAGGGTCGATTCAAGGATTGGCGGCAACGTGGCCTGGAGTGAGCTTGAGAAATATGACGCGGTGTTCGTCGCCGTGGGGGCTATGCGGAGCAGGAAGATGGATGTCGCCGGCGAGGACATGAAGGGTGTTTACACGGGAGTCGATTTTCTGCGTGAGCTGAGTACCGGCAATGTCCCGAAAATCGGGCGGAGTGTCCTCGTCGTCGGAGGCGGGAATACGGCCATCGATGCCGCGAGAAGCGCCGTCCGGCTCGGCAAGAAGGCGACGATACTCTACCGCCGTACCCGCGCGGAGATGCCGGCAGTAACGGAGGAAATTGAAGAGGCTGAGAAGGAAGGCGTCCGTTTTGAATTCCTCGTTGCCCCGGCCAAAATTAGCGGTCTCAAGGGGAAAGCCAACAAGATCGAACTCATTAAAATGAAACTTGGTGAGCCCGACGCGAGCGGAAGAAGGAGGCCTGTGCCCATCAAAGGCTCGAACTTCTCAATGGCTGCCGACACGATCATATCCGCCATCGGCGAAGAGCCCGATTTGTCATTCCTCCCGTATTCCTTCCTGAAGAAGGGGGTGCGGCTTTTCGTGGACGACGATTACTCGACCGGCGTACCGGGTATTTTCGCGGGCGGAGACGCCGCGACGAACCCCAACGGAACGGTTGTCAACGCGATCCGCGCGGGGAAAGATGCGGCGAACTCAATCGATGAGTTCCTCGGATGGCGCTCGAAGTCGAACGGGAAGTCCCATGATGTGGTCCGTCCCGGCGACATTAATACTTTCTATTTCCCGCACGAAGAACGCGTGAAGGTCCCGCGCATTACCGTAGAGAAGAGCAAGGCGACTTTCGGCGAAGTCAACCGTACCCTGAGCGAAGGCCAGGCGCTTGCCGAAGCCGAAAGGTGTTTCACCTGCGGGACATGCCTCCATTGCGATGTTTGCATGACGTTTTGTCCGGATGTCGCGATCAGTAAGGACGCGCACGGAGAATACGTGATCGATTACGACCACTGCAAGGGGTGCGGGATATGTGTCAACGAATGCCCGCGCGAGGCGATGGAACTCGTTCCTGAAGAATCGCGCGAAGGCGGAGAGGAGGCTGAACTGGCATGAGCGGCAAGAACGGCAATAACAACGGCGGTCTTCTCCATCCTTCTGTGGACAAGGTCATGGTTATAGAAGGAACGCACGCGGCCTCCTACGCGGTGAAGCTTGCCCGCGTGCAGGTGATAGCTGCTTACCCGATAACTCCGCAGACAAGCGTTGTCGAGAAGCTTTCGGAGATCGTCAGTCGTGGCGAACTCGAGGCGAAATTTATAAGAGTCGAATCGGAACATTCGGCGATGGCATGCTGCATCGGCTCTTCGATCACCGGGGCGAGGGCGTTCACAGCCACCTCATCCCAGGGACTCGCGCTGATGCACGAGCTTCTACACTGGTCGGCCGGGAGCAGGCTTCCGATAGTCATGGTGAACGTCAACCGTGCGATGGCGCCTCCGTGGTCGATATACGTCGATCACAACGACAGTCTCTCGCAGCGCGACACGGGTTGGCTTCAGTTCTACGCGGAAAGCAACCAGGAGGTGATGGACACAGTCCTGCAGGCCTACAAGATCGCCGAGATCGTCTCGCTCCCGGTCATGATAAACCTCGACGCGTTCGTTTTGAGCCATACATCGGAACCGGTGGCTATCCCGAAGCAGGAGTTTGTCGATGAATTTCTGCCGGCGCGTAAAACATCATTCAAAGTGGATACCGGCGATCCAAAGGCGTTCGGAGCTCTCATCGGGCCGGACGCTTACATGGAGATGCGGTACAAACTGTTCCAGGCGATGGAGGATGCGCGGGAGGTTATCCGTGATGTTGATTCGGAGTTTTCCCGCACATTCGGCCGATCGTATGGCGGCCTCGTCGAGGAGTATTATACCGAAGACGCCGAGATTGTCCTGATGACGTCGGCGACAGCCGTGAGCACGGCCCGCATAGCTGTCGATGAACTGAGGGGCATGGGATTCAAAGTTGGGCTCATGAAGGTGCGTGCTTTCAGGCCCTTCCCGGTGGACGAGATTCGAAATCTTGCGAAGAGGGTAAGAAAGATCGGCGTTATGGACCGCAATGTTTCTTTTGGCGCGACGGGAATCATATACCAGGAGACCAAGGCGGTTCTTTACAACGCGCCGGTCAGACCGAGCCTCTTTGGATTTATAGCCGGACTCGGCGGGCGTGATATCACCCCGGAGACGATCAAGGAAATATTTTCATACCTAATGAACCACGATGAGCCCGAGCGGGAGACTATCTGGATAGGCTTGAAATCGGAAGCCGCGGGGAAAACCGGACCTTCGTTTCCCGAGAATCCCGGCAAAATAAAGAAATCGGAAGGAGTGTAAGTAATGGGACAGATAAAGTATAACTTGCCTCCCGAGGAAATTTTGGCGCCGGGGCACTTCGCGTGTCCGGGCTGCGGCGGCACCCTGACGATGCGGTATATGCTGAAGGCGCTCGGACGGAAAGTCGTCGTCGTTATCCCGGCGTGCTGCTGGTCCGTGATAGACGGCCCCGTGCCATATTCGGCGGCTGGCGTGCCGGTATTTCACACGGCGTTTGAAACGGCGGCGTCGACGGCAAGCGGCGTAAAGGCGGGCCTCGAGATCCAGGGCGATCACGAAACCACCGTAGTCGCGTTCGCGGGCGACGGCGGGACGTTCGATATCGGTTTCCAGTCGTTGTCGGGCGCGGCTGAGCGAAACGAAGATTTCATCTATATATGCTACGACAACGAAGCTTACATGAATACCGGGATCCAGCGGAGTTCCGCGACACCTTTCGGCGCCTGGACCACGACCACGCCGACCGAGTCGCCAAAGGCGGAGAACAAGAAGAACATCGTCGAGATCCTTGCGGCACACCGTATTCCTTATCTGGCCACCGCCAGCGTCGCTTATCCTGACGACATGATTGCGAAGATTCAAAAGGCGAAGGACATCCACGGATTCAGGTTTATACACGTCTTCTCGCCGTGTCCTCCAGGGTGGAAGTTTGAGCCGGAAGATTCCATTAAGATTTCGCGTATGGCTATCGAGAGCAGAGTTTTTCCGCTGCTGGAGATTTTCGACGGCGTGGATTATAGGCTTTCGAGGCAGCCGGAGGGAACTCCCGTTCGCGACTATATCAAGTCGCAGGGGAGGTTCCGGCACCTCAAAGATGAGCAAATCGAAAAGATACAACGAAACGTCGATGAAGAGTGGGAGCGGCTCAGCAGCAAGCTCGCATCTCCGAAAGGACTCCATCGGTCAAGCGAGGCGTCTCTCCTGGATAAAAGGGATTCGTTTCACGCAAAGGACGCGAAGAAGAAGACGCAAAGAGCGCCAAGATAAAAGATCTTATAGGAGAATGTCTGTTGCTGCAAATGAGCGAGAACGAACTTTCTCATAAAATAATAGGCGCTGCAATAGCCATACATGAAAAGCTCGGTCCAGGACTGCTCGAGTCCGTGTATGAGAGTGCACTCGCCTATGACTTGCGGGAAACAAAACTTGAAGTGCAAACACAAGTTTCTGTTCCCCTCGTGTATAAGGAAGTCAAGATGGACGTCGGATTTCGACTGGATTTGCTCGTTGAAAACAAAGTTATCGTGGAGATAAAATCCGTCGAGACGCTTGCCCCAGTGCATTTTGCACAGCTTCTGACATATCTGAAATTGACAAATCTCCGCCTGGGTCTATTGTTGAACTTCAATGTGGTCAAGCTAAAGGAAGGAATACATAGAGTGGTGAATAACCTGTGATCAACTCTTCTTTGCGTCCTTGGCGAGAACAGACTTCCCTTTGCGCTCTTTGCGAGAAAGACTCCAGGGTTGTGCTGAGAACCAACACCTTATAACCGGAAACAAGTGAGCATACATGCCTCGTTACAGAATAAGAAACGGTAACCAAATGATCGCCGAGGGGGCCGTTGCCGCCGGATGCAGGTTCTTCGCCGGCTATCCGATAACTCCCGCGTCCGGCATCTATAAGTTCATGATCGACGAGCTCCCGAAACGCGGCGACGTGGCGATAAGCTCGCCCGATGAGATATCGGCTCTCGCGTTCTGTGTCGGCGCGTCACAGCGCGGTTTCAAATCGATGACGGCAACGTCCGGGCCGGGCTTCTCGCTGATGGTGGAAACTCTCCAGTACGCGGTCATGACAGAGACACCGCTGGTCATCGCGCTCGTGCAGCGGCTCGGGCCGAGTACCGGAGGTGCCACACAGGGCGGGCAGGGCGACGTACTCTTCGTCGGCAATTCCATCGCGGGCGGTTATACCATCCCGGTCTTCTCTCCTTCGACTCCGGTCGAAGCGTACGAATTGACAATCCACGCCTTCAACGTAGCCGAGAGTCTCAGAACTCCCGTTGTCCTCCTTACCGACAAGGAAGTGGCGATGACTTCCGAAAACATAGATTACTCCGCTCTACCCACACTGGGAACGGTCGAACGGAAGACATTCGAGAGATCCGACGGCGAAACGTTTAAGACGTATTCTTTTTCAGAGCGAAGTGATGTACCCGCGTTCGCGGCCATAGGCGGTGACGAAAAAGTAACAATCTCGGGATCGGCCCACGATATGGCGGGCCATCTGCAAAAGAACTCGCCCGAGACGATCGAGGTGCTCAGACATCTCCAGGAGAAGATCTCTTTCCGCTCGCGCGAGATTACACGGCTTGAGATTGATCCGGTGGAAAAAGCCGAGACGATGGTTCTGAGCTACGGAATAAGCGCGCGTACTTCGAGAGAAGCGGTAGCCAGCCTCCGCGGGAAGGGGGAACGAGTCGCCTTTTGTAATTTGAAGACGCTATTCCCGATTCCTGAGAATGAAATTATCGAGGCGGCGCGCAGAGTGAAGAAGATCGTCGTGGTCGAGGAGAATATGACCGGTCTCTATCGCAGTCAAATCGCGCGGTTGTTTCCGGACAAAAAGATCGCCGGTGTGAACGGGGTCGGGCGAATGATCAGGCCCGCCGAAATCGAAAACGCTGTTTTATCGAGGAATTGAGGGGGCATCGATGGCCGAAGTTGCGACTCAGAGTTCAAAGAACAGGAAGACTTACCTCAAGGTAAACGAGAAATTCCCCTTCTGTAAAGGTTGTGGTCACCATCACATAACCAACGCCATAAATGCCGCGCTGGTAAAGCTGGACCTGGAACCGCATCTCGTGAACATCACGAGCGACATCGGATGCGTCGGGTTAGTCGACACGCTGTTTGAAGGAGTGCACTCATTCCACACGACGCACGGGAGGTCGACGGCGTTTGCCACGGGAGTCGAGATCGCCGATTCAATCCTTGCCGACTCGAAGCTGAAAAATATCGTCGTGATTGGAGATGGCGGCGCGATGATTGGACTTCTGCATCTCGTCAACGCCGCTCAGATGAACGTCGACGTAACGGTAATCCTTTACAATAATTTCCTCTTCGGCATGACCGGGGGTCAGAACTCCAGTTTCTCACCGCTCGATTTTGTCACCGCAACGACTCCAACAGGGAACATTATTCCGCCGATAGATATGCTCGCGGTTCTCAAAGGAGCCAATGCCGGTTTCTTGGCGAGGAAGACGGCAACGGACACAGACCTGGCAAACACAATCGCGGAAGCTATCGCCCACCCCGGCTTCGCTCTTGTCGAGGTGCTCGAGCTTTGCACCGAGTACGCGGTCAGGGGCAACGTGATCCGTGGAAACAAGCTCGCCGAGATCGAACCTGGCTTCGAACTCGGCATCCTGACAAACCGCCGCGACAGGAGAGAATTCGGAGAGGCTTACAAAAGGAAATCCGCCGAAGCCGGACCGGCAACAAGGCCCGTCGAGATCGAGCCCCGATACGAGAATTCGCTCGGGAAAAGAATCGGTATCGTCGTGGCAGGCACCGCGGGGGAGCGGGTTCAGTTTGCTTCCTACTTCCTCGTCCAGGCTGCCGTCCTTTCCGGAGCGAAAGCTACCCAGAAAAACGATAACCCCGTGACACAGGGGACGGGCTTTTCACTGTGCGAGGTTGTACTCTCACCCGACGAGATATGCTATACGGGTATCGACACGCCGGATATCGTCGTCGTCGTGTCTGAAGACGGGGTCAGGGAGCTGAAGGCGAAAGGAACTTTCGAGAGTGCCGGTAGGGAAACGCTGATCATTGCGGATGACAGCCTGGAGATCCCCGAGTGCGCCGGGCGAATCATGAAGCAGCCGCTGAGGCGGAGGTATTTGCCCGCTGGCGCCGCGTTCGCCGGCATTCTGACCGCCGTGAACACGACGGCTGTACTGCCGATACTGGCGTTCCAGGATATTGCGGCTATGCAGAAGAAGCCGGAAGAGCTTCTGTCGATAATAGAACATGTCGTAGGGGGAAGCTAAGGAGGAGATATGGCTAACCATGAACCCGAAATCAGACAGACTATAATCTCGATTCTCGAGGAGGCTATCGAAAGCGAGATTGAGTCCGAGGAGAAGTATTTGCACGCCGCGGAACTCGCCTGTGATACGCGGGTCAAAGATTTCTTTCTCTCGTTGGCGAAGATGGAGCGCGAACACAAGGAGCAGCTTACCGCCCAGCTCGCAGAACTACGGGCCCAGATGACCGTTGTCGGCGAGATGAACGATATGTTCATCTGAATCGAAACAAACGCGGATGAAGAAATCCGGTGGCTGATGAGCGTGCCGGTGTTAGGGAATTTCTCGGCACTCCAGTCACAGCGACGGTCTGATTACTGTTGAATCTTGTTTTGGGTAAACGGTTTTCCTAACTTTGCTGACGATATCGGTACGAATCATCAGGTCGAGGGGAGGAATTATCATGAGACCGATCGGCGCCCTTTTAGCGGCGCTCCTTTTCGTTTCGTGTTCAAGCCTTTCATTTCAGAGCGTATCCTCCCTTCGGAAAGATCTCGGCATCGGCAAGTATCCCGCACACTCCGATTACCAGGGTTCGGACGCGGTAATCATTCTGGACAGGACGGACGTTAAGATAGTGCCAGATAGAAGCTATAATTACCGCGTTATCAGAACGGTCCGCTGCGCAAAGATGATCTTTGCGAACCTGGAGAGTGAAGCAACCGTCGACATTCCTCTCAAAGAGGGGGTGTCGCTTCTTAGAATAAAGGCGCGGACGATCGAACCGAACGGTCTGGTAATCGAAATGAACCCCGGGGATTTCTATCTGGGCTCGGGTGAATGGGGAAAAGGCGGCGTCTTCTACGCCGACAGACAGAGGATCCATTTCACATTTCCTGAAGTAAGAAGAGGCTCGATCGTTGAATACGTTTGCGAGGAGGAAGACGACCGGCCTTTCCCTTCGGGTGAATGGGAATTCCAGCGCGACATCCCCGTGATGAAGAGTATATACACTATCACGGTTCCGGCCTCTATGTTCTCCGACCTGCCTGACGGCGCCGCGGACTGGAAATGGAACTTCAAAACTTATAATCATCCCGACATCGGCAGGCCCTCCTTTGATAGTCATTTCAGTCAGGCCGGCCTGGCCCTGAATTTCGAAGACACTTTTACGTGGAGGCTGGACAGCATACCGGCATTCGACGCGGAGGCCAATATGCCGCCCGCGAGTCTGTTCAAGGGATACACCGTCTTTGCTCCTTCCGAATGGAAGAAATGGGACGATGCATCGAGCTGGTACTTCTACGGAATCTTCAATCCGTCTCTCGTGATCACGGACAGCATTGACGAGGTGTCGGAAGAACTGACAAAGAAAGACTCCACGGATATCGAAAAGATAAACAGCATCGTGCGCTTCATTGAGGGAGTTCAATACGGCCCCGACAGCGCCGGGGGCGGCAACCTCGTGCCCGATTATCCGCAAACCGTTTTGGAAGATCAGTACGGAGACGGAAAGGACCTGGTAATCCTGATGGTTTCTCTCTTGAGAGCTGCCGGCATAACGGCGGAACCGGCCCTGCTTGTTACGAGGTCTCAGGGAACTGTCGATCCGTCATTTCCCTGCTGGCAGTTCAACCATATGATCGTGAGGGCGATGGATTCGAGCGGGACCGTCTTCTGGCTCGACCCTGCCGTATTATACTGCAGGCTGGGGATGATCTCTCCGGACGACGAGGGAGCGACGGCTCTGGTGATCAGCGATTCCGGGACAGCCGTCCTTGAGAAGGTCCCCTCGTCGCAAACCTGGAGCAACGGCATCTTCATGGACATAAGAGCAGAAGTCGGACCCGGCTCTGAGGGAAAGTTCCGTGTGACAATGAGGTTCGAAGGGGAAGATGACCTCGTGATGCGGAATGTCTTCGCCTATGCGGATTCGGACAACGTCCGTAGCTATTGTCAATCGCTGATAAGGAACAACTTCGAATATTCACATCTGACGAATTACTCCATGAGCCCGGTCGATTCGCTGCAATACTACTTCACCGTGTCTTTCGATTTCGAGGTCCCGAACTTACTGCAGAGCAAGGGGGACCGATACAGACTGTACGGTGATCCACTACCAGTCATGGGGAATCTTGGGTGGCTTTCCACGCGTGACCGGAAGTATCCGGTCGAGTTCGATTACCCCTATATCCTGCGAAAGAGGGTGACATACACTTTGTCGGACTCGAACCTTGTAGTGAAAAGTCTCCCCGGACAAGTCAAGCTGGCCACTCCTGATTTTCAGTTTTCATCGTCGTATTCAGTGGAAGGCTCGTCTGTCCTGCTCTTTGACGCCGTGTTTGCCTCGGAGGCCAGAGTCATCCCCGTAAACCGCTTCGAAGAAGCGAAGGAATTTTTCTACGGGCTCAGCAAGGCAGAGGGGGAGCCGGTTATTGTGGTTAGGAGGTAATCCGCATTCCGAGGAAATTTCAAGTTTCCGTTTGCCCGGACGGTGTTAATTGCGCCGCCGCGAAGCTTTCAGCAGACAGGCCCAGCACACTCGTCGTCAAATCTTCCACCAATAATCAGCATGGAGGTCGTTATGCAATGAAATGTTATCGGACTAATCCATATTCAAACGATTCGTTTCTCGGCAACCAATAATGGGAGGAATGACACCAATGAAGTACCTTGCCGCTTTAGTCCTGTTGTCCTTGTTCGCTTCCTGTTCCACCTTATCACTTCAAGACATGGCTTCACTTCAAAAAGACCTTGGAATTCAGAAGTTGCCGGATCAGGCCGACTATCCCGATGCGGATGCGGTGATGATCCTTGACAAGACCGATGTTAAAATGGTGATCGACCGGAATTACAATTTCCACACTATAACCGATTTCCACCGGGTCAAGAAAGTCTTCAAAGATGTCGCGGACGAGTCCTCGGTGCAAATCAAACTATATCACGGCGAGAAGCTGCTTGAGATCACTGCACGAACAATCGAGCCGGACGGAAAGGTGATCCCGCTTAAGCAGGCGGACTTCTACACGATTTCCGGTGGATCCGAGGGCGGGTCGGTTTTCTACACCGATATCAAAACGGTCAAGTTCACTTTTCCCGCTGCGCAGCGCGGATCGATATTGGAATATGCCTACGAGGAGGAGAACGATCTTCCTTTCATTACCGACGCCTGGGAAATCCAGCGGTACATGCCGGTCATGCGCAACATATATACCCTGACAGTTCCTTCGATACTGATGGACCCACGTGCGCTCGGCGGCGCGGGCTGGAAATGGAATTTCAGAACATATAACTATACCAAAATTGGCCAGCCCGCCTTCGACCGGCCGTTAAACACGGAAGGATTAGAGAGGACAGAGGACGAGACATTCAGCTGGAAGCTGGACAGCATTCCTGCGTTTGAACCAGAGCCCGGGATGCCGCCGGACGATTGGTTCCGTGCCTATGTCAAGTTTGCACCGTCGGACTGGAAGACATGGGATGATATCTCGAAATGGTACTACAACGACCTTTTCAAACCGCGGCTCGAAATGACGGACGCGATTAAAAAGGAGTCTGAAACACTGACGGCGAGTGATACGTCAGAAGTCGGGAAAATGAACGACATTTTCCGGTATGTTCAGGCGATCCGCTACACCGCGGTTGAGCTCGGAATCGGAGGCCTCCAACCGGACTTTCCGCAGACCGTGCTGGACAGGCAGTACGGTGATTGCAAGGACAAAGCCATCCTTCTCGTAAGCCTGCTCGAGGCTGCCGGGATTTCCGCCAGGCCTGTTCTCGTCCTCACGAAATCCGAAGGGCATCTCGACCCGACGTTCCCGTGCTGGAGGTTCAATCATATGATTGTCAGGGTCGACACGCCTGACGGCTCGACATTCTGGCTCGATCCCACCGTGAGGTATTGCAGGCTCGGGGAAATTCCGTCGGATGATGAAGGGGTCGTGGTGCTGGTATTGAACGACGACGGAACGTCTCTTCTCGACAGGACTCCTTCGTCGCAGGTTTGGGACAACGGCGTGTTCATCGATATCAAGGCCGACATGCATTCGCAGTCCATGAGCAAGTTCCACGTGACCGTCAGGTTCGAGGGGGAAGATGACCTCGCGATGCGCAACGCCTTTGCCGATGCTACCCCGAAGGAAATCCGCAATTATTGCAAGAGCATGATAGTGAATACTTTTGTGGACTCGAAATTGACGGACTATACAATGTGCCCGGTCGATTCACTGTCCACTTATTTCAACCTGTCATTCGATTTTGATGTTCCAAACCTCGTTCAGCGGCAGTCCGACCTCTACTTCCTCCACGTGGATCCCTTCCCGACGATGCGTGATCTTGGTTGGTTGAGCAGGGACAAGAGACGATACCCGGTACAGTTTGATTACCCGTATATAATGCGGAAGAGGGTAGACGTCACAGTCGATTCGGGTTATGTGGTGAGAGATCTTCCATCACAAGCTGAATTGAAGACCCCGGATTTCGAGTACTCTTCGTCCTACTCAAACAAAACGCCGTCGCATATTCTGTTTAACGAAGTCTTTTCCGTGAAGAGCCGGGTCTTACCCGTGCAGAATTACGAAGCGGCGAAAGATTTCTTCAACAAGGTGAAAAAACAGGATGAAAGCCCTGTCGTGCTCGTCAGGAAATGAGCGTCTCGATATCGGACGCTAGGGAATCCGGAAAAGTCAGTTGTACTTCAGCCCTTCCATGATCCAGGTTTTCAGTCCCTGGATCTGATTGCTGTTCAGTAGGGGAGCGGGTGGAGGCGGCATGATGTATCCTCTACCTTCGATTACCTGAATAAGGATGCTATGGACGGTATCCTTCGCGATGACCACACCCGGCGCTGATATAAGGCCGTTGTAAGTCGTGAGATCAAGGTTTCCCGCCGCCGTCTGGTCATCGTGGCATCCGGAGTAAGTGCAGTCCGTACTGAACAGCGGGAGCACCTGCTTCGTGTAGCTCACGTTCGAAGCGGGGAAAACGATATCCGCCTGCCCAGAAGGGCCGAGCACGTTCTTGCAGGACGAAAGAACGACAGGCAGGCCGATAATGGTTCCGATGGTAAGGAGATATAGATACTTCATAGCTCAATTTAATATCCATTCATTCGGAATCAATGACACTTGTTTGCTGCCCTGGTTTGAGACCTTTCATAAAACAGGCCGCTGGCGTAAATTCAAATCATGAAGGCAGTGGTCTTCTTTTTCGCGTTCAGTTTTTACATGGCGATATCCAATATTGACACGAGGCCGGTGGAGCCGGCGCCGATCGTGTACGTCATGCAAAGAAAACGTTTGAATCTTCCGCGGCGCCGTTGCTCCAACCTTTCGCGAATCGGCATTCCCGCTTAAAATCAGCGAGGCAGAAACATGTTCGCTTTGATCGCCCTTCTCCTCCTTGGGGCTCCACAATTTCACGGCACACCGCTCGACAGCCTAGGCATCACGGCGACGTCGTCAACCAGATGGTACAGCTATACAAACAAGGAAGCGGGATTCTATTTTGGTGAGACCCATGGTAGAAACGACGCTCCGTTTCAGGGCTGGACTGTATATGATAATCCCGTATTGAAAGACTATTCTTTAAAAGTGAACGGAAGGGAGCTCGACCGGACCGGCTCCACTGTGGCGGTTTTTCCCGATAGAATCGTTCGCACTTATGATTCGGGAGTTACCGAGACTTTTGCACTTCTGGACAGCGTGAACGCGTTCGTAGTCCGGCTCCGATCGCAGACTGAAATGAATCTCCAATTGCGCCCCTTGTTCAATTCATCAAGTCCCGGTGATTTTGTCCTGTCCGGCGGAAGGGTCGGGCTTCTCGAGAACAAATCTCTGCCCACCGGCAATTTCGGGAGATGGGTCGCTGTCGCAGCCGCCGGGATGAAATCGACTTATCGGCCGCGCATGCTGGGGCCATTTGCATCTCCAGTAGTTTTCAAGATGACTGGAAAGGATATATCGATAACGGTGACATGCGGCAGAACTGATGTAGACGCAGGCAAAACCGCGCTCACTGTCCTCCGGCATCACGGAAGGCTGCAGTCTGAGCGGAGAAGGAGGATGCAGGAAATTCTTGACCGCTCTTTTATCTCGACCGGTCAACCGAAATTCAACAAGGCTCTCGCGTGGGCAAAACTCTCGCTGGATGCGCTTGTGACGAACCAGGGGATGCGGGGCATCTGGGCGGGGCTCCCGTGGTTCAACGATTACTGGGGACGGGACAGCTTCATATCGCTCGCCGGTGCGACAATGTGGCTCGGCAATTTCAAAGCGGCGAGGGAAATTCTTCTGGATTTTGCGGCGAAGCAGGATACCGACGCCGCCAGCACTTATTACGGAAGGATACCAAATCTTATCACTCCGAAGGAGACCATCTACAATACCGTCGACGGCACCCCGAGGTTTGTCAGCGCCGCCTGGCAATACTACACGGCAACGGGGGACTCCGGATTTCTTCGTGAAATCTATCCCGTCGTGAAGCTGGCGTTCGAAGGCGCCACGCGGCATCATGTCGATAAAGACGGCTTCCTGACCCACGGCGACCAGGAGACGTGGATGGACGCCGTCGGCCCGGACGGACCTTACGTGCGCCGGGGAAACAGGGCAGTCGACGTTCAGGCCTTGTGGTTCAAGCAGCTTGCCGCCACTAAAAACTTCGCGCGTTTAGTCGGAGACGATACAGTTTCGGCGCGGGCAGCCCGGATCGCCTCGCTTCTCCGGAAGAGTTTCAACGACAAATTCACAGACCGAAGGAGAGGCCTTCTTTACGATCATCTCACCTCACACGGCGTTCCCGACACGAAACTTCGTCCGAACCAGATATTCGCACTCGACCTGGTTAACGATGCGTCGATTCGTGCCGGCATTCTGAAAACGGTCACGCAGGAATTGGATTACCCATGGGGTGTGGCATCGCTATATCAGGGTGATCCGAACTTCCACCCGTTCCATCACAACGAGCCATACTATGTCCCTGACGCGGCTTACCACAACGGGACGGTCTGGGTCTGGCTGACAGGGCCGCTCGTTTCGGCTCTTACGGAGATGGGACAACAGGACTTCGCGTTTGGGAACACTATGTTTCTCGCGAACGAAATCCTGGACGGCAAAACAGCGGGGACGTTGCCCGAGCTCTTCGACGCGTTTCCCCGCGAGGATGAGGTAAAGCCGGATGAATCGGGGGCCTTTAGCCAGGCGTGGAGCCTCGCGGAATTCATCGGATCGTTCTATGAAGATTATCTCGGAGTGCGGGTCGAGGCCGGCAACAATACCGTTTCGCTACGCCCCAGAATTCCGTCGCCGCTTAAAGATGTGACATTCAGACTCAACGGCGGAAAATGCGGAGACTACCTCATCTCCTATCGACTTGAGAAGAAACCAGGAGAGATAGAAATATCGGCGTTGGATGGTGCCGGGAACACGCTTTTCAAAGTTTATTCGACTCACGATGGGAAGGAGGAGATCGAGTCGTGTTTCCGTGTTTCCGGTAGGGGGAGTGTACTTCTGAAATTACTTCCTGAATCGGTCGAAGCATCGGAGGGGGGCGCACCGCTCCGCCTTGAGAGCATCACGAAACCAATTCCCAAGTTTACTTCGCTGGACACCCTGCATTTCCAAACCCCGCGGATAAGTCTCGGCTGGAATTTCGCCAGGCAGCCGGACTTCAAAGTCCTGAAGCTGAGCGATATAAAAAAGAAAGACGCGGCTGCAATTCTCTTCGCAGAGGCGGATGATCCGGTAAGCGACGATAAAGGTCCGGCCGGAACATATAAGTATCCGCTGAATCAATATTTCCGGAAGGGTATACTCGATATCGTTCACGCGGAGGTGAGCTACGATAGCTCCGACGTTTTCTTTAAAATGAAATTCAGAAATCTCGTAAATCCTATGTGGCACCCTGACTACGGTTTTCAATTGACCTTCGCGGCGATAGCCATCGGAAACGGAACGGGCGGACAACACGACCTCGGGCGAAATTCGGAATATACTCTGCCGGCCGGGCGCGGGTTTCACAGAATCATCTACGTCGGCGGAGGAATAGAAATTTTCGACAGTGCGGGGACAAAATTGGCGACTTACATTCCGGCCGTATCTGACACCTCGAACACTCTTGGGAGCGTGGCAGACAGAGAGATAACATTCTCCATTCCAATAACTCTCCTGGGGAAACCTGATCCGAGCTGGAAAATCTCATTCCTTGTCGGTGCTCAGGATGACCACGGCGGAGGAGGAGTCGGTGAGTTCAGGTCCATCGGGCTTAAAGCAACGGAATGGCAGGGAGGCGGCAAAGAAAAGGCTGGGGAGCCGAATGTCTACGACGAGCTCCTGTTTAATCAGTAGGGGGTTGTCGGGAACCTTTACGGACAGCGTCTCTGTTGTAGGGCGAAAAGGATGAAGTATGAAAATCGGCGCCGTTATTCTCATGGCATTTGCCTTCGCGGCATGTTCGAAATCATCGAGCACGAGCAGCAACCCGACGGGTCCGTCGCCCTCCGATACGACGGTAAGTTTCGCCAGCGAGGTGCAGCCGATTTTCACTGCTAACTGTGCCGTACCGGGATGCCACGTGAGCTCTGGCACGATAGCCCCGATGAGCCTTGAGGCGGGTAAATCTTATGCCAACCTAGTGAATGTCCTTAGCACGGAGGATGCTTCCTACTACAGGGTAAAGCCGTCCAATTCCGACAGCAGTTACCTGTTTCTCAAGATTACGGGAGCCGCCGGCACGCGTATGCCCCTAAATAAACAGGCTCTCGGCCAGGCGCAGATCGGCACGATCAAAAGTTGGATCGACCAGGGAGCCAAGAACAACTGAAGCCGTACCACAGGCTTGTTCGTGAAGCCTTGATTCATTAGTACACGCCATTGAAGGGGGAGACACCTGTCAAATCCAATCTCCCTTGCACAAAAATAACTACCCCAGCGACGGTAGACGTGATTCATTAATACACACGGAAAGAATCAGTAGGGCTTAGCGCTCTTTCCCTACGGGCTGTTGTTTCATTCCTCGCTTAATTAAATTGATGCGCGGAACCATGTCAGGGAGGCAGGAACCGCGATTCCGAAGGTAACATCACACAGCCTTCTGAGTAGTCAGAGGTACCGCAAAATGTCTGATTATGGCTGTCTGCACTTGCGAGTATCTTTCAAGCAGTTCCAAACAAACTTAGAACCTTGTAAGGAGCGGGTATGAGAAAACTTCTTTTGTTATTTGCACTATTGCTGTTTACGGTAACAGGTAGGGAGGCGTTCGGGCAGATCGACGCGAGACTCCTCCAGTATCCGGCCGTGTCACACACACAGATTGTCTTCGACTACGCGGGCGACCTGTGGGTCGCGCCAAAGGAGGGAGGGGTCGCAAACCGACTCACAACGCCACCGGGGGAGGAGATACTTCCGAAATTCTCCCCGGATGGCTCGAAGATAGCGTTCAGCGGGAATTATGAGGGCAATGTCGATGTCTATGTCATTCCATCGAAGGGCGGCATGCCTCTCAGGGTGACTTATCATGGATATCCGGACAGGATGGTGGACTGGTATCCCGATGGCAAGAACCTCCTGATCGCGTCGTCGATGGAGAGCGGGAGGCAAAGGTTTGACCAGTTCTACAAGGCATCCGCGGAAGGTGGAATGCCCGAAAAGATCCCGCTTCCGTACGGTGAGTTCGGATGCATCTCACCGGATGGCAACCAGATTGCCTTCACGCCGATTTCACGGGCCTACAGGACATGGAAAAGATATCGTGGCGGGATGGCGGCGGACATCTGGGTCTACGACTTCCGGAAACAGTCGGACGTGAACATCACCGACAATCCTGCCAACGACGAATTCCCGATGTGGCACAATAACACGATTTATTTCCTCTCCGATCGGGGCACCAACGAGAGGGCCAACATATGGGCTTATGACCTTTCCACAAAACAGACCAGGGAAGTAACTGACTTCAAAGACTTCGATATTCACTTCCCTTCGCTCGGTCCTGATGACATAGTTTTCGAAGCGGGCGGCAAATTATATCTGCTCGACCTAGCGACGGAAAAATACCACGAGGTGAAAATAGAAGTTGTCACGGATGAAATCACGATCATGCCGAAAGCGGTGAACGTGGAGAAAATGATCGCCGGCTTTTCCGTCGCCCCGGATGGTAAGCGCGCAATCTTTGAGGCACGCGGCGACCTCTTCTCCGTGCCGGCAGAGAACGGAAACGTCGTCGATCTAACCAACACCTCCGGCACTGCCGAGAGATTTCCTGCCTGGTCGCCGAACGGCAGATACGTGGCGTACTGGAGCGACCGGTCAGGCGACTATGAGCTGACGCTGAAAGACATGGAGAACCCATCTGCTGAGAAAAAGCTGACTTCCTACGGTGCCGGGTTCAGGTATCGTATCTACTGGTCGCCCGACAGCAAGAAACTCGCCTTCATCGACAAAGCGATGGACATCTATGTGTATGATCTCGACAAGGACAAGACAACGAAGGTGGACAAGCAAAGGTATGCTTTTGATGGAGACTTGCGCAGCTTCAAGGCCTCCTGGTCGCGGGACAGCCGCTGGCTTGCCTATCCGAAGGACCTGGACGACAGACACAGCGCTATCTACATATTCGACACGAAGGAAGGCGGGGTCCATGCCGTTACTAGCGGCTATTATTCCGATAGCGATCCGGTGTTCGATCCGGACGGGAAGTACCTGTACTTTCTCACCAACAACACTTTTACGCCGGTGTACAGCGACATGGAGAACACCTTCATTTACCCGAATTCGACCAGGCTTGCACTGATAACATTGCAGGATACACTTGTTTCTCCTCTGGCGCCGAAGAACGACACCACTGTTGTTAAGGCCGATAAGGGGGAAAAGAAGGACGAAGAAAAAAAGAAGGATGAGAAGAAACCTGAGGAGAAATCCAAAGATACGAGGATCGACTTCGAAGGCATGGCTGGGCGGGTTGTTATCCTTCCTCCGGCGGCGGGCAATTACCGCAATGTCGAAGCGATATCCGGGAAAGTCGTTTACCTGAAGGGGCCGAACAGCGGCTCCGGCGAGAAGAAGAATGCAGTCATGTATTACGACCTTGAGAAGAGAGAGGACAAGACGATAGCGGACGGCGTTTCAGATTACGTGATCTCCGCCGACGGGAAGAAAATTATGCTGGCAAAGGAAGGCTCCTATTTCATCACCGATGTAGGAGCCGACCAGAAGCTCGACAAAGCAATGCCGGTGAGCCAGATGACAATGACGGTCAATCCGCGCGAGGAATGGCGTCAGATTTTCAACGATGTCTGGCGGTTCCAGCGGGACTACTTCTACGACCCGAATATGCACGGCGTGGACTGGAACGCAATGCGCGGTCAGTATGGCAAGCTCATCGATTATGCGATGACCAGGTCGGATGTGAACTATATTCTCGGAGAGTTGATCGCGGAGATCAGCTCCTCGCACACCTACCGTTTCGGGGGCGACGTTGAGACGCCGAAAGAGCGAGCTGTCGGGTACCTCGGCGTCGATTGGCAGCTCTCTAACGGCGCGTACAGGATTCAGAAGATTATAAAGGGAGCGCTGTGGGACAACGAAGACAGGTCGCCGCTGGACCAACCCGGCGTCAATGTGAAAGAGGGGGACTACTTACTCGCGGTTAACGGCGTTGCTGTCGATATAACGAAAGATCCTTACGCCGCGTTCGAAGGCCTCGCGAAGAAGACAGTTGAACTTACCGTAAATGACAGGCCGGTATTGGATGGGGCAAGGAAAGTGATGGTCGAGACGATGCCCGACGAATCGAGCCTGCGGCTCCTTGCCTGGATCGAATCGAACAGGGAGAAGGTCGACAAAGCGACTGGCGGCAAGATCGGTTACATCTATGTCCAGGATACGGGAATCCCGGGTCAGAATGACCTTGAAAGACAGTTCACGGCACAGATCGACAAGGAGGGATTGATCATAGACGAGAGATTCAACAGCGGCGGTCAGATCCCGGACAGGTTCATCGAAATGCTTAACCGCAAGCCCTTGGCCTTCTGGGCTGTGCGCGACGGTAAAAACTGGCAATGGCCGCCGATTGCCAACTTTGGTCCGAAAGTAATGCTGATTAACGGCTGGAGCGGTTCGGGCGGAGATGCATTCCCATATTACTTCCGCGAAGCCGGTGTGGGACCACTTATAGGCGAGCGCACCTGGGGCGGGCTCATAGGCATTTCCGGTGTGCCTCAGTTAATAGACGGAGGGATCGTTACTGTCCCGACATTCAGGATGTACACACCCGATGGGAAGTGGTTTGCTGAAGGACACGGTGTGGACCCCGACTTCAAGGTTGTCGAGGACCCGGCTGAATTAGCGAAGGGAGTGGATCAGCAGCTCGATAAAGGAATCGAAGTAGTGATGCAACTTCTTAGGGAGCATCCGCCACTTGCTCCCAAACAACCGCCTTATCAGAAAAGGTAAGCTTCAGGAACAAGGAACTTTTCATGGAAAAGGCTGCGGCAGATTTGCCGCAGCCTTTTTGTTTGTCCACGTGACAGGTTCTTGCTGATTTCTTACCACTTCTGCATTATCTCACCGAAGCATTCGAGCCCGCTGGCAAGGACGGTCCCGTAGCCGTGCCCGGGCTTCGTCCAGGCGCCGGCAAGGTACAGGTTCGCGATCGGAGTATCGTGCCCCAGTCTGTTCGGACCCGAATTGTCTACGGTCTGGTCCAGCCCGTATATCGCACCGCGGTAATTGCTTGTATATCTGACATTCGTCAGGGGCGTACCGATCTCTTTGACCTCTATCGCCCCTGACAAGCCCGGCAGAAGAGTCTTCTCGACCTTCTCAATGAGAATGTCGGCGAGTCGCTCCTTCTCCTTCCGGTAATCATCCTTGTCACCTCTGAAGTAATCGGACTCGAACTTCTTCCAGTGATCGTAACCGGTGAATGTGGTGATGTTGACGGTATTCTTTCCTGACGGTGAATAACCTTTATAAATGTTGTCATACAGGGTCAGCGCGTACCCGCCATTCTCGAGATCGCCCCGCTTGGCGGCAACGTAGCTCTCTTCCATGTCATACCCGGTATCGTAAAAGATCTCGGAGTCCTTTATCCCCAATTTGCCCACGAGATCTTCCTTCAATCCCAGGAAAATCTGAAGTGACGATAGGCTGACACTGTAATGATCCAGCTGGTCCAGGTAAGTCGAAAGATAGGTCTCTTCGCCGGTCATCTTGCGAAGGGTATCAAATGGGTTCGCGTTCGAGATCACCACCCTTGAAGTGAATTCTTCGCCCGCGCCGGTCCGGACGCCGTATGCCGAGTGGTCCTTTATCAGGATTTTGTCGACACGCGAGTTCAACATAACCTTCCCGCCGTTGCCTTCGATGAACTTGACCATAGCGTCGCTGATATTCTGAGATCTTCCGACGGGATAATAGCCGCCTTCGGTAAGGTAGCCGATTGCCGGCATCGCATAGTAAAAGCTGACGAGCTTCGACGGAGGAAGTCCGTAGTATGCCCATTGCGCGGACACGATCGCCCTCAGCTTCTCGCTCTTAAGCCTCGCGTCGAGCATCTCCTTCCACGTCCTGTTGTAGAGCCTCGACAGGAAAGGGAAGTCGATGGCGAAACGTTGCATGTCCATCTGGCCCCTCGCGGCCGAAAGGCGTTGTATATCGCCCGCCAAACCTTGCATGTCGCCGAACAGTCCCTCGATCCCTTCCTTTTCTTCAGGGAAATATCCGATCAGCATTTTGACGTATTGCTGCAAGTCCTTCTGCGGGACCGTGATATCATAGTCCGGATAAATTACACGATACAGGCTCGGATGCGGGACGAATTTGACATCTGTAATTTCGGGAAAGCCGGGAATGAGATTGTGCAGCCCGTTTCGTTCGCCGACGGATGTCGAATGAAGCGAGACGTCGAACTTGAACCCTCCCGGCCGTTCAAACGCGGTCGCGTATCCGCCGGGCTTGTCATGCTGCTCGAGAACAAGTGGCTTGAACCCTTGTCTCGCGAAAGCGGCGGCGCAACTCAGTCCACCGAGCCCTGAGCCGATTATCACCGCGTCAAATTCATTATCTTTTGTAAGTGCCTGAACACCCCTAGGCAGCGAACTCCAGTCCAGTGCGAGCATCCCCATTCCACCGATGACGTACTTCAAAAAATCACGTCTTTCAATACCTTTCTTGCTCATTGCCGTTCCTCCAAATCGTTTTTGACAAAGACTTCGCAAAAGAAAATCTGCCGGAGACACGTGACCATCACTCCGGGTACCCTGGGAATTTGATATTGTGCTGCTGAGGCTCACATTGGAAGGTCATTTGGAGCTTGGCGTTTTGAAGGCTAAGGTACGTTGCTGCGGAACGAAACTCGACATATTCTACAATACTGCGGCATCTTTAGCAAGCTGAGGAGGAACAGGCATTGTCTCGGTTTAAGTAAATTTCACGCAAAGGTCGCAGAGTAATCACAAAGCTCGCAAAGGAAATTGATATTTCTTTGCGTTCTCTGCGATTATTTCTTAGTGCACTCTGCGTGAAAACAAACTGAGACACTACCGAAGAACAGGGTGAGTTGCGGAATTCCTGGGAGCAGGATATTGTTTTTACTAAGGTTAAACAATAAGTTCTCGTGGAATCCGGTTGGCATGTGAATCTGAAAATCGTGAGCGCAGTCGGCCGCGATTGTTCAAATCAGGTTTGGAGGTGGCGACATGGGAATTAGCAGTCATAAAGCGGTTCTTGAGGATCTGTTGCGGCTTGCGGGGGTTGAGCTCGGCGGAAGGGAGCCGTGGGACTTACACATAAACGATGAGAGAGTCTATGAACGCCTGGTGTCTGAAGCCGAGCTCGGTCTCGGCGAATCTTACATGGCCGGGTGGTGGGACGCGGAGAGAGTCGATCAGTTTGTTTTCAAGATCCTTCGCGCCGACCTTCAGGAAAAGGTGATGCGGAATATCGGAATCGCTCTCCGTCTCGCGAGGTTCCGGCTGACGAACATGCAGAAGAGGAGCAGGGCATTCATCGTCGGAGAGAGACATTACGACCTCGGGAACGAGCTGTTCACCAGGATGCTCGACAGGCGGATGAATTACAGCTGCGCGTACTGGAAGGACGCGAAGGCCCTCGATGAAGCGCAAGAAAACAAGCTCGGGCTTGTCTGTGAGAAACTCTATCTTAACCCTGGCATGAAGGTGTTGGATATTGGATGCGGGTGGGGAGCGTTCGGCAAATACGCGGCTGAAAAATACGGGGCGGAGGTGATCGGCCTGACGGTTTCAACGCAGCAGGTGTCGCTCGGCAGGGAACTGTGTAAAGGGCTGCCGGTCGAGTTCAGGCTTCAGGACTATCGGGAAATCAGCGGGCAATTCGACAGGGTCGTCTCCATCGGGATGATTGAACATGTGGGATACAAGAACTATAGAGACTATTTCAGGGTGGCGGCCAGATGTCTAAGAGAAGACGGACTCTTCCTACTCCACACGATAGGGAGCCCTCGCTCGGTGAACAGCACCGACGCCTGGACTCACAAGTACATTTTCCCGAACGGGATGCTTCCGTCGGTCGCTCAGCTGGGGAAGGCAATAGAAGGGATTTTTGTCATGGAGGACTGGCACAATTTCGGCGCCGACTACGATAAGACCCTGATGGCCTGGTACGACAATTTTGTCGGCGGCTGGAATGAAGTGAAGGAAAAGTATGGAGAGACTTTCTTCAGGATGTGGAAGTTTTTCCTCCTCTCGAGTGCCGGGGCGTTCCGCGCCAGAACCAACCAGCTCTGGCAGATCGTCCTATCGAAGAAGGGGGTCCTCGGAGGGTATAAATCGATAAGATGAGAAGACCGAAGTCGGTCTGCACCTCGAGAAGTCAAACCAAAAGTGTGAGTGCGCAGGGCAAACATGCCAGAGGGCTCGTGTCTGTGTCCGCAAAGGAAGAACTCACGGTGAATCCCCTTTGGGACGCAATATTTTTAGAACGCGGAAAATAAAACGGTCAGCCCCGTAGGGGCGAGGTGTCATCTGCTTCCGTGTCCCGCCGTGTCCCTCGCGACAGAAGAGACCAATTTGTCGGCAGAATATCTTAGATGCTGATTCCGAATATCGATCTTGCGAGAAGTCCCACTCCATATGTAACGGCGACAGCGATGAGGAGAGTGACGAGGTTCGTGACGATTCTTTTGCGCATCCGCATCCCCGAGAGAAATGCGATAACCGTGGATATGAATACCATCACAACCGCCGCGAAGCCAAGTGACCAGAAGATATTCACGGCACCGAGGAGAACGGGGAGCACCGGGACGAGGGCGCCGAAGAAATAGGAAAGCCCGACCACAATTGCCGATTCCGCCGCGCTCGACGAACCGGCTTTTACCTCGCCGGGTTTTCCTTCGATGAACTCTTTCTTTGCCGCCTCGACCCTCTCGACCTCCTTTTCCGAATTCAGAGCGCCGAAAGCGCCGGCCGCCATTGAAATCGAGCCCGCGACGGCGACGGCGGCACTCGCGGCTATGACCGCCGGAATGCTCGAAAGCGCGGCGAAGAAGCCGGAAACGGCCCCCAGTATCTCGACAAGCCCGTCGTTCAATCCCAGGAAAATGTCGCGCACCCGCTCGGGATGAATGAGCCTTTCGCTTGCCGACGACACAATTTCATCCTCGTGCTGAAATTCATCCTCGAGGATCTTATGCACAGCCTCACCGGTGGGCGTCCCTTTGTATTTATCCCAGACCGTGATGTATTTCCTCACCCCGTAAACCTCGATAGCCTCGATCACAAGGTGGATCCCGAGATTTCCGAAAACGCGCGCGACTGCAGTCAGCAGGCTTAGCTTTAACCGCCGCCTGAGGTCGAGCTCGTTGATATCCAGAGAGAAGAAATCCTGCCAGAACTTCAGGTGCTTTGTCTCCGTCGGGATGAGCTCGTCGAAGAGCGGCTTTAAATCGTCCGATACAATTTCCCTTATCCTCTTGTAGAGCGTAAGATCGAATAGCTCGTCGAGGACCAGTTCTTTCCCAAGTTGATGTTCCATGTTACCAAAATTTACAAGTTGTGGCGCGGTAATCCAAACGTCGGGTAGCGTCTCATTATGAGTTTCACGCAAAGAGCGCGAAGTTATGCGGAACGTGATCCCGCATCATTGCATGAATTTGATATCGAAGCGGGTAAGAAATCGCTGAGATCGCAAAGAAATAACTACCCTTTTTCTGCGATCTTAGCGGCTACTTTGCGAGCTCTGCGTGAAATATTCGGGACGTTATTCTAATTGAGTCACTACCAAGCGTTGTACGGAATTGAGACGAGCCGGAAGGATCACGGACATCCTTCTTGCGGAACCAATTATCAGGGCAGTATCATCTGTAGTTCTTATCGTCGATGTGGCTGAAGTCGGTGGTGTCGCTCAATACGCCGATCGTCACTATGGCGAATGTGAAGACCGTGGTTTCGGGTTCAAGATGGCCGCCGAACGCCATATCGGTATTCGTGAAAGTGGCGTGCGCGTGTACTCTGCCATTCACAATGTAGCCGTTCATGCTCACCAGATCGGCGGGAGCCGCGCTGTTCTTGACGAAAATATTCTTCGTCGGGAATCCCATGTTGCTGACCACGTGGTAATGATAAGATGTAACCGAGCCTGTGCCAGCGAGTATGACTGCGTTATGAATGTTGTTCTCTTTAACGGCCTTCTCGAGCCCGCCGAGCAGGTCGGTCCGATATTTCAACCGGATCACCATCACCTGCTCAAATCGGCCGCTGACCGAATACACGTCGGGAATGGAGTCGTTGTTCGCTTTCGAATCGTAGGCGCTGGATGCGCTTGTGAGTTCAGTCCTTGTTTCCTGAGCCCCTGCGAATCCGGCAATCGCGAGGATAACAAGTAGAAGAGTAAGCTTTTGCATGCCCGGGTCCCCCTTTTCGTTTTTTGTTTCTATAACATCAATTGCCAGTAACCGACGTCGATCCACCTATTGTGTTTGTAACCTACTTCGCGGAAGTGCGCGACTTTCTTGAATCCGAATTTCTCGCACAGAGCCACGCTTGCCGGGTTGGGGAGGGCGATTCCAGAAATCACCGTGTGGAATCCCTTCGACCTGAGCGCGTCGAGGAGGGCTCTCTTCAATTCGGTACCGATCCCCTTGCCGACAAACTCGCCATCAATGTATGTACCCGTCTCTACGGTATTCCTGTACGATGCCCTGTCCCTCCATTTCCTCGCGTAAGTGTAACCGGCCAGTCTGCCGTCGATCTCGTAGACAAACCAGGGATAATCATTCGTGATTGTCCTGATGCGTTCTGTCATCTCTTCCCTTGATACCGGGGTCTCCTCGAACGTCGCGGTAGAAGTCTTGATATATTTGTTGTATATGCCGCAGATTGCTTCAGCGTCGGCAAGCTGCGCTTCCCTGATCATGTTCACTCCTGTTTAAATTTCCCGGTCGAGTTCTGATCCAAGGAACATTAGCCAAGGAAGGGCCGAAAAGCAACCTCTCCCCATCTCCGATCAAGATACGGTTAAAAGTTTAGCAGTGTGCTTTCAGCGGTAAAACGGCGTTATTTTGGTCAAAAACGCGGCTCTAAAGTCGCTCTCTAAATTTCCGATAAAACATATAGAGGATCATAGGCTGTCCTTTTCAAATAGGAAAGATGCATTGCCAAAGGCTACATACGGCCACTATCGTGATGATCGGAGACGTCGTGCGAGAACCGATCACTCAAACACCAAACGAAAGTAAGCCATGTTTGACGGAATGAAGAAGCTCCTCAAGAAACACTCCCTCCACCTCGGCATGACGCTGCTTCTATTCTTCGTCGCAATTGAGATCGCCGGCTACCTGCAGATCGGCGGCGGCGCGGCGAACTCGGCATCATCTGCCGGACAAATGCTCATGATCGGCTTGTTCGGAAGCATAGTCGTCATTGTCCTCCTCGCGGTTTATCTCCAGATGACTCTGTACGGTCCCGTCAAGTTTCTATCGAGCGAGGTTAAGCGAATGGCGGAAAGGGATTTCATTTCATTGTCTACCGCTTTAACAGAGATGGCGCAGGGGAATCTTACCTCGAGCATCAAACTGGAAGCGGGTGCCATCAGTACATCGGTGAACGGGCACGTGGGCGAGATGGTGCGCGGACTGAATTCCATTATCGGGCATCTCAATGAGGCGAGCAAGGAGTTCAACTCGGCCACCGACAAGCCGTGCCAGCGATTCATCTATGTCGGAGCGGACTCTTATCTGGAGGGACAGGCATGCGGTGAGGCGATGGGGAAGGCGCTCAACGGGAAAGGGAAGGTCGTTATCCTTCTGGAGAAGTTCAACATCATTGGACACGATATGAGGAGAAAAGGGTTTCAGAACGTTTTGCGAGAGAAGTATCCTTCCGTCTCCGTCCTGGATATCGTGGAGACAAATCTGAACTTCGAGTTCACGTACAACGAGACGAAATCGTCGTTGAAAAAGCATCAGGACCTCGCGGGAGTCTATGTAACATACGGCGGTGCCGCCGCCGCGAAGGCCGTCGCGGAGATGGGCAAAACCGGAACAGTCAAGGTGGTCTGCCACGACCTTGGCGACCAGACGATGGAGTACGTGAAGCAGGGAGTAATTACCGCCACCCTTTCACAGGACGTTTTCGCGCAGGGACATGATCCCGTAATCGGGATGTTCAACAACTTAGTATCGAACTGGCAGCCCCAGCAGACGAGGCTGCTTACAAGCATGGATGTTGTGACGCCGCAGAATTATTCGCAGTACTGGCAGCCGGGCAAAGGAGTCATCGAGACCGAGGCTATGGCAGCAAGGCGGCTCAAGCCGGTGAAGAAGGCGGACAGGACAATTCGAATCGTGGTCCTCGGAAGGGATGGGGATGTTTTCTGGAGCTTCTTCAGGGCGGGCGTGGATGCGGCGAGGATAGAGCTAAGAAATTTCAACGCGGTCGTCGACTGGGTTGTTCCGAAAGGGCAGTTTGTTAACGGTATTATCAACGTCAGCGCGGAAATCTACGGCCCGGCCATCGAAGAATCCATTTCGAAGAAATATGATGCCATCAGCGTGGGGGTATTTGACAAGAATCTGGTTCCGTATATCAACAAAGCCGTCGACAAAGGCATCATCGTCGCCACCTTCAACAGTGAGCCGCTGAGCCTTCGCGGAATATTCGGCTCATTGGTCAGGCGATCGAAGCGTCTGTTGAATCTCAGCCACGATTTGGCGAACACTGCGAAGCAGTCCGTCGAGGTATCGAGCTACAATTCAGGGACGATTCAGCAAATGGCGAAGAGTTTGAACGACGAGGCGATGTCCGTCAGCAACGCGAACGCCAACATGGAGCAGATCGCGGCCGCCATCGACACGATAGCGAGGGATTCTCACGACCAGAGACTGGCGATCGAGGATGTCTCTGCATCCGCGGATGAAATATCGCGGGCCGTCGATTCTGTAAGCTCGAGCGCGAATACGGTCGTCACCGCCTCGTCTGAGGCCATCAACATTTCGAAGTTGGGTGCCGCCGCAGTGATGCAAAACCTGGAACAGATGAAGAAAATCGAGGAGACAGTCGCGGTATTTGCCTCGAAAATCGAGGGAATGGCGAAACAGTCCGAGCAGATCGAGGGGATAATCGAGAACATAGAACAGATCGCCGAACAGACTAACCTCCTCGCGCTTAACGCCGCGATCGAAGCGGCGAGAGCCGGTGAGCACGGGCGGGGATTCGCGGTCGTGGCCGATGAAGTAAGAAGCCTTGCCGAACGGTCCGCAGCGGCTACGAAAGAGACTTCCGGGCTGATCAACAGGGTTCAGGATGACATTGGAGACGCCAGCAAATCGGTTAAGTCGATCGTCGACAAGGTAAGGGAAGGGACCAGGCTTGCCACGGAATCCGGCGACGCGATAAACAAACTGCTATCGTCGTCAGAGAACATGAGCAAGCAGGTCGACGTGATGGCGGGTGCGAACGGTGCGGTTGTGAAGATCATGTCAGGGCTTCTGAAGTCAATAGAGAAAATATCAGCCGTGGTCGATCAGAACATGAGTGCGACAGAGGAACTAAGCTCCAGCATCCGGCATACGGTTGAAATGATAAACAACGTATCGGCTATCAGTAAATCCAACGCCGCCACGATTAACGCCATATCAGACAATACAGTCAAGGCTTCGAGGGAGGCGGAGGATGTAGGCGAGATTGCCGCGGGCCTCGCAGACCTTGCCGACGAGATCCAGTCTTCCACCGCGCAGTTTAAGATCGACTCGGAAGGCGTAAGGCGGAACTGAGAAGCCCGCTGCAGATAGATCGCTGCCGGCGAAGCGGTAGAAATGCTAACGGTGTGCTTCAGTACCTTCCTGCCACCCTCACGAAGAATCGATGAAACGCGTGGAATGAACGGACGGGTTCCGCGTACATTAAGATACATTTACCCGCGACAGTAGTTATCCCGAGGCTTTGTCCCATCTTCACGGCGTTTGCGCTTTCCGCACCCTGTTGGAGCCATACATGGCGGACTTCAGCTTCGCCGGCGTCGCGCAGTGTCGATTCAACGCGGTTCGGAGTTACACATACGACAGCCGCGTCTACTCTCCCCTTAAGCGCCGATAAGTCCGGATAGCATTTGTCGCCGTCAATTTCCGACATCGAGGGGTTGACTCCAAAGACTTCGTAACCGCGGTTCTTGAGTTCCTTGTAAATTGTGTTCCCGAATTTTCTCGGATTACGGGATACGCCGACCACGGCGAAACGTTTCGACCGGACGAATTCTTCGATTTCCTTCTTCATTATCCCTCCGAATGGTTGCGGGTTTCTGAATCTGCGGGGCGTTGTACAAATATTTGTGACTTCTCTTCGCATAAGAAGGAAGGAGCGGTCACGAATGAACGAAAACCGAGTCTCCCGCAGCCCTGATGCTGAAAAGGTGGTAGTGACTCAGTTTGAATATTAGGGAAAATATTTCACGCAAAGTCCGCAAAGTAGTCGCAGAGTACGCGGAGAAAAGTGTGAAATCCCTTTGCGTTCTCTGCGATTTTCTTTCTCAGCGATCTCTGCGTGAAACCTGAATGATTCATTACCGAAAAGGTATATAATCGGAAACGACGAAACAAACATGCCGGCAGCAACGCCAGGGTTGGAACGTCGCTCACTTAGCTGACGGCAGGCGCACCGCTGTCTTTTCTGAAAAATAGCTGCTCGAGGAACCAGAAGACAACCGCGATTGCCGCATAGAAAGTCCCGAGCATGCAGACTCCGAACCAGCCGTGCGAGCTGTAGATCGCCGCCGATGTCGCCGAGCCTATGGCACCGCCGGTGAAGTAGCTCGTCATATATGCGGTAGTCAGCCTGCTGCGTGCCTCCGGTTTCAAACGGTATATCTCGCTCTGGTTCGTTATGTGCGTTCCCTGAACACCTGCGTCAAGTATCAGGATTCCCAATATGAGCGGGAGGAGGTGAGTGATCCCGGGAATCATCAGAATGAACGAAACAAGGTTAAGCACAAGGAGGGTGATGGTCGTCCTGTTTGACAACCCCTTATCGGCCAATTTCCCTGCCATATTCGCCGTGAGGGCACCTGCGGCACCGACAAGTCCGAAGAGTCCGATGACCGCGTCGGAGAAATGGTACGGGGGCGCTGCCAGGAGAAACGTAAGGCTGGTCCAGAGGACGCTGAAGTCGGCGAACACAAGCGCACCGTAAACCGCCCTGATCCGCAGGGTCTTCTCGGTTTTCACGAGGTGGCCGACGGACGAGAGAAGCCGGGAATAGCTCATGTCGAGTTTGTGCCTGTGCTTCGGCAGGGAATAGGCGAGCACCGCCGTGAGCACGAGTACCAGGATTGCGGCGAAGCCGAACACCGCCCGCCACCCCGCGAGCTCTGAAATAAAGCCGGCCAGCGTCCTGGCGAAAAGAATGCCGAGAAGCGTACCGCTCATCACCTGGCCTACTACCTTTCCCCGTTCGTGATCTCCCGCGAGTGTAGCCGCGAAAGGAACGAGAATTTGTACCACGACAGATGTTACACCGATGACGAGCGAAGCCGCCATGAAGAAATGAATGGAGGGCGATACCGCTGCTATGACGAGAGCAACGAATACCAGAAGCGAAACTGAGACTATCAGCTTCTTCCTTTCGAGCAGATCTCCCAGCGGCACGATGAAAATTAGTCCGATGGTGTACCCTATTTGAGTGAATGTAACGATCAGACCCGCGGTAGCTGTACCGGTGTGGAACGCGTGCGCAATGGTGTCCAGAAGCGGTTGTGACCAATAAAGGTTAGCGACGCTGATGCCGCATGCCACGGCCATTATGAAGACAATCTTCGGGCTCAGCCCAGTCGTGCCGTCTGCCTTTCGTACGTAGAGTATATGATGAGGATTGTCTATGTGTTCTTCGGTATTCAATTTATCTCAGGATTACAGGTGTGATGGACGGGATTACCACATTTCAAGCCTGGCCTAATCCATGCCTTTTTGTTTCACGCAAAGTACGCGAAGAGGACGCGAAGTCCCGTCAATAATATCTATATTTCGGCGAGCGCTAAAAGCGCCGTCCCGCATTCTAATAAACTCAAATGATGGGGCGGGAGATGGCGTAAGGCGCCGCTCGCGAGGAACGATTCAATCCTCCTTTGCGGTCTCGGCGGGCTTGTTCAAGTCTTTGCGGTCTTTGCGAGAAACTATAGTTTCCGGGGACGGCCAAATCTCGATGGGCCCGGCGTTCCGTGAAAGTAGGCTCATTCTATCATCTCCGCGTCGGCGGCCCCGGCCGGCTCCTGTTCCTTTCCGATTTCTATTGAGACGGTGTGTGGTCCGCCCAGTCTGTCGTACGCGCGGTACGAGTCGCACAGGATCTTTGCGAGGTGTTCCACCTTCTGCCCCGCTCCCTGCGCTATCTGCATGTTGCATGTGCCGCATGTCGTGACGACACAATCTGCACGCGCTTCTTTCACCTGCTCGAAAAGGCTCGCCCCCGCGCGCATCGATAGATCGTAAAACTGGCTCTTCAACCCGAATGTCCCCGCCATGCCGCAGCATTTGTCCTCGGGGAGTTCTACGACTTCAAGACCGGGGACCAGTCGCATGAGGTTAATGGGTTGCCTGACAACCTTCATCGGGATTGAATGGCAGGCGTTGTGGTACGTCACCCGTTTTTTCACCTCACCGAATTTCATGTTAAGCGCGCCTTCATCAGCGAGCTTCGAGAGGTAATCCGACAAATCGAAGATGTGTTCTGAAACGAGCCTGCTGTCTTCGGTACCGACAATCCCCGGATAATCTTCCTTGATCGCGAGTCCGCAGCTTGGGGCGGAAGCTACTATATCGAAGCCTTCCTTCACGTACTTCGCGAGTTCAGCGACGTTCCAGGTTGCGTCTTCAGCAACGGCATCCCGGTTTCCCGTCGTTATCTTCGCGATTCCGCAGCATCTAAGGCTGTCAAGCACCCGAACGTCGACATTATTCCGCCGGAGGATCTCGATTGTCGAGAGACCCTCGCCGACCGGGTCGTTGAAGTTGGCGAAACATCCGGAGAAGTAGATCGCTTTCTTCTGCGGGTTGAGGATCTCGCGGTTCACGCGGACTCTTTTGTACAGAGGCTTGTGGAAGCGTGGGAGCTTGCGCCGGCTGTCTATCCCGAACAGTTTTTCCATCGGTTTCCGCAGTACTCCCAGGTTCGACGCGATGCTGGAAAGAGTCGGAGTTATGGCCCCGATCGCCGAGAGGGCCGGTAGACTGTTGATGAATTTGTCCTGCCGTGTCGGTTCGGTCCTGTTGAGATAAATCGTTTTCGCCTCCACTACCATCCCGGGAATATCGATTTGAGTCGGGCATTCGGTGAGGCAGAGTTTGCAGTTGAAGCAATAGTCGAGGACTTCCTTGAGCTCTTTCTTTTCGAGGTAACCGGAGTCGAGATCGCCGCTGATTATGGAGCGGAGTATATTCCCCTTTGCGCGTGGCGTCGCCCGTTCGTCGAAAGTCACAAGCGCCGTGGGACAGTAACTCAGGCATGTGCCGCAACCGTGGCACTTCTCGATCTCGTGCGCTATGGATTCGTGATTAAGGGGAGTGCCGGTGTCGACGCGCTTGTACGAATCGCCATACCTCAAATCGTGTACGATCGAAGCGTCCTGCTCTCCGATAATCTTGCCGGGGTTGAGAATCCCGTTCGGGTCGAATATCCTCTTGACCTCCCCGAAGAGCGAATAGATCTTCTGCCCATACAGTTTCGAGAGGAAAGGAGTCCTGAGAATTCCGTCGCCGTGTTCTCCGCTCAGAGTTCCTCCGAGGGAGATGGAGAGGTCGTATATCTCCCGTGCTATCGGATCGATTCTCTCCAGATGGCCTTTGTCCTTGAGGTCGAGAAGTACGATGGCATGAACATTCCCGCTTCCGGCGTGGCCGTACAGCGCATATTGGACATGGTTGTTTTTGAAAATCTTCTGCGCGCCTGTCAGGTACTCCGAGAATTTGTCCACCGGAACAGCGACATCCTCGACAAAAGATGTCTTCTTGCCGGGTTTCTCGATTTTATAGAAGATGGCGGACGCTTCTTTTCTGACGCGCCATAATTTTGCCGCCTCCTTCTCGTCCCGCGGAAGGATCTGCTTCGACGGGAGACGGAGCCTGGTGAGGTGATCGGAGAGTTTGGAGATCTTGTCGTCGCCGAGCCCTCGTTCTTCCTCTTCAAACTCAAATATCAGTATCGAAACGAAATCCTCCCCGAGCAGTTTATCTGTCTGCGGATCCAGCCCCATAGTTGCCGACGCGAAAGTCTTGTCGAGCATTTCGACGGCGGCAGGATTGAACTGCAGAGATTCGTTTGCCGCGGCCGCGCAGGATTCGTAGGAAGGGAAATAGGCGATCAGGTTTCTTCTCTCGACAGGCGTCGGGACTAGTTTCAATGTCGCCTCTACCGTTATCCCGAGCGTCCCTTCGCTCCCACAA
>CAWEBD010000127.1:0-41201 GCA_963806435.1 uncultured Bacteroidota bacterium | reverse complement strand
GAAACACTTGAAAATATCCGCGGCGTATCCCACCATTTCCAGTCTTCGTTTTGGGGTTTGCTGAAGATGCCTGTTTCAGCATAGAATTGGGTAAGTGGAATATTTGTGGCATCGGCAGTCCTGAAGTTTATTATCCCGTTTAGTGCCGATGAACCATATAGTACCGATGAAGCACCTTTAATAATCTCAATCTGCGAGATATTTTCCAGTAGGCAGAAATTGCCACTTAATATTTCCGGCATCGGGAGATAGCACAGGCAATCCGTCAATAAGAGCCATTACCCTGCTGCCGGCACCATAGCTGAAACCGCTGCCGCCTCTTATTGAGGCCTGACCATCGAGTACTTCAATGCCAGGTGTTTTGTTTATAAGTTCCTGCGGGATCTGTTATATGTGCTTTAAGAAAATCACCCGATTTAAGAATATCCATTGATACTGTAAGTTCCGCTACTTTCTGTTCGGTTCTGTTGGCGCTGACAACTATTTGTCCTATCTCATTGATCTCCATGTCCATGCCAACATTAAGTACCGATGCCTGATTTTAGCTCAAATCTCCTTGTCAATGGTCTGTATCCGATAAATTTGAAAGTAATATCCAGGGTTGCCGAGTCAGTTTCAATTGTAAAAGTGCCATCAGGACCTGAGATTGTACCGGATCCTTTACCATATAATACATAAACGCCATTCAAAGGTTCCTGAGTAGCATTATCAAAGATTTTGCCTTTTATTGCTGCCCTGTGAAAATGCCACCTCACCTGAGAGGCAAAGAATTATTACAAAAAGCCGGAAGATGCTCTTCATTATTTGGCCTTGAAGGTCATTCTGATTTTAGCAGCAATTGTTGGATTCATTGGATTCGGATAGCTTGTAGTAACTTTCAGCGATGCTGCAGTTAATTCAGCAATTACAGTTGTTACAGGTATAGGGAGGGAATCGGATGAAATAACTATCTGTGTTTCATTATAGGCAAACCTCCATGTGCCAATATAGGAGCCAAAATATCCGGTGCCATCCTCATTGAATTTGGCCTCACCCTTGAAATTTTTCAGCATTCCCGTGGGCCGCTTGCATCAACTCCGTTTGCCAGCAGACTGTCGCTTACCCATACAGGTCCGGTTAAAAGTTTCGATGTTTCAGATTCAGAATCTTTATTGCACGAAGCAAGATAAAAACAACCTGTCAGTAATTATAATAAGGATAAAGTTCTTCATGGTATTCAGTTTTAAGGTCTGATTTCTTTTACTTGGAATATAAACAATCTCACATTAAATCAGTTCATTGCCAGGTATATTTTCAAAGATAAGAAACTCTATAATATAATTTCTTAATGTCCCAGTTTGGATACCATTTAATTACAGGCATTCCATTTTCCCATTCAACCGGAAGCCAGATATGACGGCTATCGGCAAGATTTTCAGGAGTCCATCTGTCGCCCATATAAATAAATGCATCTTTTTTGCCTTCAACTGGAAGAATATGAGTGCTCTGCGAACCGAATGTGATTTTATTTTCATCCTCTGTTCCCCTGCAGGGATTTCCGATTGTCTTCCATTCGCCTGTTAATTTCGATGCAACTGAAAGTCTTGCAGGATTTGGTTTCCATCCGGTTGTTCCTGAAGTAAACATATAATATTTTCCTTTTGCATAAAAGATTGCAGGTGCTTCATTTGAATCTCCCGGCAGAACCCTGTAATATTTTCCTGTAAAATCGAGATAATCATCAGTAAGTTCCGAAAAATGCAGAGTCATATTTTCTTCAGATGAATGAATATGATATGCTTTTCCGTCTTTATCAACAAAGAGAGTCATATCGCGTGCCATCTGTCCTCCTTCAAAATCGCGTCTTACAAATAATCCCTCTTTTACAGCCTTTTTCCATTCCTCTGACCACTCTTTCAGATTTGCCTCACCTTCTTTTGGCTTTTTGTGTTCTTCGGTGAAGTTCAGCGGCCATACACCTGCATTTGGACGGAGACTGTGAATATATTTATAAGGACCTGTAATATTGTCACTTACAGCCACACCTGTCAAGGCAGCCTTATAACCCTGTCCTTTCAGTTCATGGTGAAACCACATTACGAACTTTCCGGTCTTTTTGTTATAAATAACTTTTGGACGTTCAATTACACAACCGGTGATCAGAAGACTGGCTGTATCATTAATAACCCTTAGGCAAGACCTTCATTTTTCCAGTTCAGAAGATCTTTTGATGAATAGCAGCTTACCCCGTAACGGCTTTTGTCCTTTTCTGACCGGGGAATCTGTACTCACCAAACCAGTAATAAGTATCATTATAAAATATTATTCCTCCGCCATGGGCATTAATATGTTTTCCCTCATTATCGGGCCAGATCTGCCCGGGTCTGATTGAGTTGTTCTTGTCCTGGCAATTAACTGAAATACAGATGAATAGAGAAAAGTGACTGTGATAATAGATTTCAGTTATAATTGTTTTCATTTGTGAATAATTTAATATAAATTAATTCTTAGTGTTACTTTGTGCCACTTAGTGGCCTTTGGTGGTGAAAAGATATTTAATGAACCACAAAGGCGCCAGGGTATCAAGTTGACAAAGGATTGCAATTTACTATACTATCAAAGATAATTATTGCAAAGATAATATTCAGACATCGGAATATGTTTTTAAATATTGATTGGATTCATCAGTAATGTTTTATATTTTTGAGATAATAAAACTGATAAAATTATGAAAAGAACAGAACATCATTATACGGACTTTTTGATATTATTGCTGATATTTACTGTTATTCTGGATTTATTTCCAGAATGCTGTTTCACAGACAGTTGTGGGACTTGATAACTGGTTTAATCATGAAACAAATGCAAAAACAGGAAAACCATTTCATTATCTCTGGACCGATACAGCATTCAGCGGATATTCAAGATGGGGTGAAATTTTTACAGCAAGAGGAGCAGAAATTTCAACTGTTGGAAAGCCCGATGCCAAAGCATTAAGCAAAATTAATATTTATATTATTGTTGATCCTGATACTACAACTGAAACGCCATATCCGAATTATATTGCAAGCATGCGATATTGAAGCAATAAAACAATGGGTAAAAAAGGGAGGAGTTCTGGCTGTTCTGGCAAATGATGCTCCAAATTGTGAATTTACACATCTTAACAAGCTGATGTCAGAGTTTGGAATGACATTTAATCATGTTACTTTTCATCCGGTTACAGGAACAAATTTTGAAATGGGTGCATGTAAAAATCTTCCTGATCATCCGCTCTTTAAAGGTGTTTCAAAAATCTATATTAAAGAGGTTTCCGATATAAACCTTTCAGGAACTGCAAAAGCAATTCTTACAGAAAATGGGAAAGTGCTTATGGCTGAAAACAAATTTGGAAAAGGATATGTTTTTGCAATTGGCGATCCATGGATCTATAATGAATATATTGATCATGACCGTTTTCCGGAAGTTTTGAAAACCGCAAAGCAGCTGAGAATCTGACAGATTTGTTATTGAGTAACGTTAAGAAAAAATAAACTCAATAACCACGAAGTCCGCGATAGCTATCGGGTACACAAAGTACAGCTACAAAGGTTCACAAAGGAATAATCCTTAAATATTAAAATATTATGAAATAAATCATGAACAAATCTTTTATAGCAACATGCAGTATTTTATTGCTGGGAGTTTTATTTCTTGCCTGTCCGAACATTTAATGCCCAGACTATTTCGAGTAAGCAGACAATGGAATCGATGGTTCTTGCCAATAAGTATTTCATGGAAAAGTATCCCGATGTAAGCAAAACCAAAATCAAGCAACTGGACAAGAAGTGTTTATTATGAAGGGCTTATGGCACTGTACAAAGTCAATCCCGATACTGCCTTTAGTAACAGTATCCTTAAATGGGCCCAATTACAATCTATGGGGATTGCCTCTGGGCACAAATTCACGGAATACAGATAATCAGGCCATCGGACAGACCTATATCGACCTTTATCTGATGAACAGGTATAAAGAAGAGAGGATAAGAAATATAAGGACTTGCATTGATAACATGCTGGCAACTGATAAAACAGACGACTGGAACTGGATTGATGATCTCAGATGGCAATGCCGGTCTATGCAAGACTTGGCAATATCTATAATGATGAAAAATATTTCGACAGAATGAATGAGATGTACCTCGATTTAAAACTCAAGGATGGTACAAACGGACTTTACAATCCGAACGATCATCTCTGGTGGCGTGATAAGGATTTTGTTACCCCCTTATAAAGAGCCAAATGGAGAGAATTGTTACTGGTCGAGGGGAAATGGATGGGTAGTTGCAGCACTTGTAAGAACACTGGAATTTTTGCCTAAAAGAAATAAGTACGAAGAGGAGTATACTGAAACCCTGAAAGAAATGTTTGAAGCACTTGTTCCTCTTCAGAGAACAGATGGTTTCTGGAATGTAAGTCTGAAAGATCCGGAAACTTCGGAGGTAAGGAAGTTACAGGAACAGCTCTGTTTGTCTATGGCATGGCATGGGGTATTAATCAGGATATTATAAGCAAAAAGGAATATCTTCCTGTTGTTATGAAAGCATGGAATGCACTAATAAAAGAGTCACTTCATCCGAATGGATTTCTTGGATATGTACAGGGGAAGGTAAGGACCAAAAGACAGTCAGCCTGTTAGGATATGATAATGTTCCGAATTTTGAAGATTTTGGTCTGGGATGTTTTCTTCTGGCAGGATCAGAAGTTTATAAGCTCAGTAAATCGATGGAACCAAAAGAGAAGGAACCAAAAAAGGAAAAGGAAGCAAGTCAAAAGGTGAAAAAGGAGAAAAGGTGAAAAGGAGACAAGGGAGATAAAGGAGAAAAATAGGTAAGATCTAGTTCAGCAAGAATTCAGTTATTTAGTTCTTCCAGACAATTGCATTTGCTGTTTTCAATGGATTGTTTCCAATCAGAATTGTGGCCTCATCTTTTATTGATACATTGAATGGTTTGTCGGTATAATTTAACTGCAATATTAAATCCATCTCTCCATTCATGATATACTCCGCGCGGAAGATCTTCAATTAACAACATTTGCCCTTTTATAAACTTCACGAACAAGATATCTTTCCAATTGTCCATCCTGAGTGGTAACCCCAATATATGTTATGCTTCCTTTACCTGACTTTACGGGTAACTGCAGCAGCTTTTCCGGCATAGTACTGATCGGCATATGAAGCCAATACTTCTGTTCCTGGAACAGGGAGTAAGTATTTCTGCCCAGACATTCCATTTAAACTTCATTTTGCCTGAAGTAACTGTTCCTGTTGTGTCGGGAACAAGCATATCAAAAAAGTCAAGATCGGCTCCGATAAGTGGCTTAAGAGGTGCCGCCCAGGCTGCTTCAAAGAAATGGCCGTTTCTGTCTTTCTGTCCCGTGCGCGACGATAAGAATCAGATGTCCGCCATTTTTTACATATTCTATCCACTTATTTACCAGTTTGTTGTCAATAAGCTGATATGAAGGAGCTAAAATGAACGGATAAGCCGAAAAATCATCATCTTCTGAAATGAAGTCCATTGGAGCCCCTGTGGATTTAACTGCTGAAGTATAGTTATTCCTGTTTCTCCATGTATTCCATAATGTTGTCTGCTTCTGAATATCAAGGTCCCACATGTTTTCATGGTTCCAGAGAATTGCGGTCCTGCGGTTGCTGAATTCAGCAGGCATCTTTGCATTTGCATCGTACAATTCTCTGAATTTCTTTATTTCCCCGATAGCCTGAACAAACTCTTTTCCTCCCTGCGAAAGAGTTACACCATCTGTTCCAACAATACCCTCATGATACATTTCGCTTCCTCGCAGCGGATGGCGGTAACGGTATGTACAGAGAAAAGAGCATCCTCCTCCGAACGCCTGCATAATCCACATATGAACTGTTCCCGGCAGAAGTTGAGGATTAATTGATCCCCAGTTTACCTGACCGGGCTGGAGTTCCATTAATCCTGTTACTCCTTTAATCGGACGATAATAATCGCAGGCTTCATAGATACGGTAAGGGATACCTGTCCTGAAATTATTTCCGCCAAGCTCATTCTTCCCGCTTACAGGATACATTGTAAATGTTGGAAAATCAAGGTGGTCTGACCTTCGCGGGTCGGCTGAGATACTTACATTTATGTAGTTTGATGTAATCCATTGCTGAGGCAGGATATAATTGCGCAGTATATCTGCCTGCCTGTTGAGAAACCCTGCAGTAACATCGGCTGTGAACCTCTGAAAATCAAGAAGTGCATGCGGACTGAGTTTATCTTCAACTGCAAGCGCTTCATTCGGAATAATGACCTGATCAAAATTAAAATATTTTGTGCTCCAGAAGCTGCCAACCCAGGCATCATTGAGTTTCTCAATTGTTCCATATTTTTTCTTAAGCCAGATCCTGAAAGCATCGCGGGAGGAGGGACTGTAATCAGGAACTGCAAGAGGTTCATTATCAATTTGCCATCCCCAGATTCTTTTATCTTTTCCGTAATGGCTTGCCATTGCTTTTACAATTTTATCTGTGAAGTTCTGGTAAACAGGATTTGCAAGTGATGCATTTGCCCTGTTTCCATGTTCCCTGCGTCTTCCTTCTGGTCCAACAAGATATACTTCAGGATATTTGTCTCCCATCCATGCAGGAGGACAAAGCGATGGTGTGCACAGAATAACTTTCAATCCGGCTTTGTTTGCCATATCAATGGCCTCATCAAGCCATGTAAAATCAAATTTACCCTCTTCAGGCTCAAGAAGAGCCCATGAGAACTCGGCAAGATGGGTGAAGTCAAAACCAAATCCGGCAATATTTTTAAAGTCTCTTTCCCATTCCTCATGGGGCCATTGTTCGGGATAATAAAAGACCCCGATTTTCATAAGATCCTCTTTGGGAAAAAGATTACCCGGATTGGATTGTACCTTATATTGGTTTGTTGATTAGATGTAAGTGGTTGTGATTTAATCCATCTGAATTGATGAATGGGCAAAGGACAGAGCTGTTACAATAACTAATTTACTTAATAAGTGTATCTCATTCTTAAAAATGTGATCTATTCATTGTCAATTTTTGCAAAGAGCAAGTGGTTTGCTGAACCACGATGTTCTCCATGCCCCATAAAGCAACACCTGTAGAAAGCCAGCAGACGCCCTACAATCTGGCTTTAATGTCGAGACTGAACCATAGGTAGAAACAAACTAGAAAAGCCAAGTACAGGGCAGAATGAATGGCCAAAGGAACTCTTCTTCTCACTACGCAGAAATACCTGATAAATGCAGAGGCATTAACACCCATAAAGGCAATAAGTGCGCCAAAGTTAAGCAGCTGTGCTCCTAGTGAATAGGTAAGAAGAAAAGCACCTGCCAGAACAAATACACCAATCAAGAATAATATTATTGCTTGGAACCTGTGTACGCGGATTTACTGCTCCAAAGAATTTCTGAGGGATGGCATTATCGCGTCCCATACCGTAAAGCATACGTCCTGCTCCAAGATGTGCTCCTGAACCTGATCCGATTGTTGCAATAAGACAGAGCAATATTAATTGTAAAGAACAGCCACTGTCCGCCTGCTTTGCCTGCAACATAGCAAAATGCAGTATCCTGATCGGGGAAAGTTGTTCCGGGCCATACCATCTGTGCAAGATATACCTGGATTGATGCAAGTACTCCGGTTATAAGACATACCAGCACTGAGGCCCGCAGAATATTTTTCCGGGGATTGTGAACTTCTTCGGACAGGGTTGAGATTCCATCGAAGCCTATATAAGTAAGAACTGCAAGTGAAGCGCCTGCTGAAACAGCTGAAAATGAAAATGTTTCAGGATCATAGAATGGTTTTGTCCAGCCAGCCAAGTCCGGCAGGAGGCTGAAGCCAGAGATATCGTATTGCTGATCCGACGAAAAGCAGAATAACAACTCCAAGTCCAGTTGCAATTATAGTATTTGTTCGTGCACTGGATTCAATTCCTCTAAGGTTCATTACGGTAAAAAGAACTGCATAAAATACTGCATAAGCTGCAAAAGGTATTTCAGGAATAAAATTCATTGAAGCTTTGCTTGCCCAGATAACACAGATAATGGGATTCATTACATAGTCAAAGATCATTCCCCAACCGATAAAGTAACCGAGCGAAGGATGTATCTCCCGGCTGACATAAGTATATGCAGAACCTGCGCTTGGATATGCATTGGCCATCCTTCCGTAACTGATTGCTGTTAAGCAGCATTGCAACCATACCTATAAGGATTGTTGTTACAACATGTCCGTGTGCCAGAATCTTGATGCCGCACCAAACAGCGGCATAGGAGCAGTTGGCTGGATAAGTATAATACCATAAAGTACAAGGGCCGGAAGACGGAGAGCCCGCTTCAGGCCCGGACCTGAAGAAGTTGAAGTATTGATTTCGACTCATGAGATCAGTGTTATGTTATTTTCCGATAATTACAGAATATAATTACTTTTAGATATTATACTTTCAGGAATATTTTCTTCTTATAAAGTATATAAAGGAATACCCAGGCAATTGCTGTAATTCCAATTCCATCAATTAGAGGTGCCCATGTTTCAGGCAATATATGCAGTCAATACCTCCGAAGAAGAAACTTGGTTGCAGATCTGAAATTAACTATTCTTTCTGTAAGGTATATTGTTATCGGATTCATTCCAATTACCACAAAAAAGAATGCCCATTTTTTATATTGCCATACATCAATTATAAGATAGAATATTGAAAACAGAAGAAGGCTCAGTCCTCCGACAAAACATACAAATGAACTTGTCCAGAGGTTTTTGTTTATCGGGAAAGCCAGGTTCCATATCTTTCCGATTATCATTAGAGCTATTGCTGCAAGAACAAGATAAAGAACTTTTTTATAAGGTTTGTCATTCAGGTATTTTGATAACATAAATTCTCCGGTAAACATTCCAAGCAAGGCAGTTCCGATTGCAGGTATTGTGCTGAATAATCCTTCCGGATCGTGATTGCCGAGATATAATCTTCCGGGCATAAGAAGACGGTCGATATGACTTGTCAGATTTCCTTCCTGAGAAAAAATATCAGTTGAACCAAGATCATGTGCAGGAAAAAGCAGCAGCAGAAGCCAGTAACCAATAAGAATCACACAGAACCAGATAATCCGGAATGTAAGTTTTGTATTCATGAAAATAAGTGCAGCAAACATCCAGGCAAGACCTATTCTTCCAAGAACACTTCCATAACGTAGATGTTCAAAATCGAATTTTATACCATTATTATATACTATACCCAGAAGAACAAGTATAAATCCCCGGCTAATAACATGTTTATAAATTGAAGCCTGCGGCTGTCATTATTTGCAATTCGTTTTGCCAGGGAGAAAGGAAATGATATTCCGGCAATAAAAAGAAACAGAGGGAAGATCATATCATAAAAATGAAATCCATGCCATGGAACATGTTCAAGCTGTTCTGCCCACCATTCAAAAATGGCCAGCCGGTAAGTGATGCAAGACCAACAAATATTCCTTCTCCACCCATAATCCAGAACATATCAAATCCTCGTAATGCATCGAGAGAATATAATCGTTTGACAGCAGGTTTGTTTTCGTTTTCCATTGAGGTATTATTTTTTGTTTCGTGAAATTTAAAATTGTATTTCAAAGATATGAAAATAGTGATTCACGAATTTTTTACACACTCTTTATATAAAAATTTAATAAACATTATTCTAACTTCACTTTTGCTGACTACTGGCGTCCAAAATAGTGGAAAAATCAAAATAGAATGTTGATATTTGGCTATTAAATATGATTAACATGAAAAATATTGACCGGCTAATTATTCTGATATTTTTTATTCTTTCTTCCGGATGCAGTCAAGAGCCAGATGGAACAATTATGACTGTTAATGGTCCGGTTAGTGCAATCAAAATGGGTGTTTCACTTACTCATGAGCACATCCTTGTTGATTTTATAGGGGCTGATTCAATAAACGAAAACAGATGGAATAAGAAAGAGGTGGCAGAAAAAGCTCTCCCTTATCTTGACGAAATAAAAAAGCTTGGATGTCGGACATTTGTTGAATGTACTCCGGATTATCTTGGCCGCGATCCTTTATTGCTTAAAGCTATTTCAGATGCTTCAGGGATGAACATCATAACTAATACCGGATATTATGGAGCTGCCGGTGATAAATATATTCCAAAACATGCTTATTCAGAATCTGCTGAAGAACTTGCATCAAGGTGGATAAATGAGTGGAAGAACGGAATAGGAAGTACCGGAATCAAACCCGGATTTATCAAAATCGGAGTTGATGACGGACAATTATCAGATATTGATAAGAAGCTGGTTGAGGCAGCTGCGCTGACACATCTTGCGACCGGACTAACAATCGCTTCACATACCGGACCTGCTGTTCCGGCATTTGAAGAGATGGAGATTCTGAGTAAAGCAGGCGTTGCACCAGAAGCATTCATCTGGGTGCATGCTCAGGCGGAAAAAGACCTGAGCTTACAGGTTAAGGCGGCGAAGATGGGGGCATGGATCAGTCTTGACGGGTTAGGCGATGATAATACTGAAGAGTATGTGCTAATGATTAAAAACCTGAAAGATAATGGATTACTTAGCAAAGTGCTTCTGTCGCATGATGCAGGATGGTATCGTCCCGGGGAAGAAAACGGCGGTGAATATCGCGGGTATACAGCTCTGTTTGAAAAACTTGTTCCTTCGTTGCCGGAAAGCACGGTTTTTCAGATATGGAAATAGATGACCTTTTGGTGATTAACCCTGCAATGGCATTTAAAATAAGAGTACGAAAAGTATAATTGATTCTCAAAATTTTATTAATTATCTTTTTGAAGTGGTAAGAAGCTAAATATTTAATAATTTTAAATCTTATGGAAGGATCGGATTACAGGGCTTTGTTTTTACCAGTATTTCAGCAATACTAATGCTGCTTACAGTTTTTATCTCTTCAGCCTTTATTATAAAAGAAGTGCCATCAGTTGAAAATGGTGCTAAACTCTGTCAGGGTCGATGACAAGCAAAAGGTTGATATATTTATTGATGGCAATTATTTTACCTCTTACTGCTATCCTTCCAATATTGAGAAGCCTTTCTTGTTTCCGGTTCTGGCTCCTGACGGAGCAGCTATAACAAGAGGATTTCCAAAGGAGCCTCGCAAAGGGGAAAGGGTTGATCACCCCCATCATATAGGAATATGGTTTAATCACGGCGATGTAAACGGTCTTGATTTCTGGAACAACTCTTCTGCAATACCGGCTGACAAAAAAGATAGATTACGGACATATTGTAAATCAGAGAATTATTAAGGCAGAAGAACTGGGAAAAAAGGTGTCCTTGAGGTAGAAGCATACTGGGAAGACAACAAGGGTAAGTATCCTGCTCAAAGAAAATAGCTACCTATGTCTTTTCCGGTGACGTCAATTCCAGAACAATTGACCATATATCTACACTAACTGCATTAAATGGTGATGTCACTTTTGGCGACAGCAAAGAGGGGCTTATTGCAATCAGAGTCGACAGAGCATTTGAAATGACTTCAAATGAGTCACTTATCTTTACCGATGACAAAGGCAATCCGACTACTGTACCTGCCGTAGATAATACCGGAGTAACAGGAATGTACACATCGACTAAAGGGCTAAGGGCGATGCGGTTTGGGGAACAAGAAATGAATGGGTTATTTTGTCGGGATTGAAACAGGAACATTCTCTTTCAATCCCGACAAAATAACCCATTCATTTCTTGTTCCCCAAACCGCGTCGCCTTTTAACCCTTTAGCCGATGTGTACATTCCTGTTACTCCGTTATTATCTACGGCAGGTACAGTAGTCGGATTGCCTTTGTCATCGGTAAAGATAAGTGACTCATTTGAAGTCATTTCAAATGCTCTGTCGACTCTGATTGCAATAAGCCCCTCTTTGCTGTCGCCAAAAGTGACATCACCATTTAATGCAGTTAGTGTAGATATGTGGTCAATTGTCCTGAATTGATGTCTACCGGAAAAGACATAGGTAGTATTTTCTTTGAGCAGAATATTACCCTTGTTGTCTTCCCAGTATGCTTCTACCTCAAGGATACCTTTTTTCCCACTCTCTGCCTTAATAATTCTCTGATTTACAATATGTCCGTAACTATCTTTTTTGTCAGCCGGTATTGCAGAAGAGTTATTCCAGAAATCAAGACCGTTTACATCGCCGTGATTAAACCATATTCCTATATGATGGGGGTGATCAACCCTTTCCCCTTTGCGAGGCTCTATCGGAAATCCTCTTGTTATAACTGCTCCGTCAGGAGCCAGAACCGGAAACAAGAATGGCTTCTCAATATTGGAAGGATAGCAGTAAGAGGTAAAATAATTGCCATCAATAAATATATCAACCTTTTGCTTGTCATCGACCCTAACAAGTTTAGCACCATTTTCAACTGATGGCACTTCTTTTATAATAAAGGCTGAAAAGATAAAAACCGTAAGCAGCATTAGTATTGCTGAAATACTGGTAAAAACAAAGCTCCTGTAATCCGATCTTTTCATAAGATTTAAAATTATTAAATATTTAGCTTCTTACCACTTCAAAAAGATAATTAATAAAATTTTGAGAATCAATTATACTTTTCGTACTCTTATTTTAAATGCCATTGCAGGGTTAATCACTAAAAGGTCATCTATTTCCATATCTGAAAAACCGGCTTTCCGCAACGAAGGAACAAGTTTTTCAAACAGAGCTGCATATCCGCGATATTCACCACCGTTTACTTCCCCCGGACGATACCATCCAGCATCATGCGAAAGAAGCACTTTGCCAAGTAATCCATTATCTTTCAGGTTTTTAATCATAAGCACATACTCTTCAGTATTATCATCGCCTAACCCGTCAAGACTGATCCATGCCCCCATCTTCGCCGCTTTAACCTGTAAGCTCAGGTCTTTTTCCGCCTGAGCATGCACCCAGATGAAAGCTTCAGGTGCAACGCCTGCCTTACGCAGAATCTCCATCTCTTCAAATGCCGGGACAGCAGGTCCGGTATGTGAAGCGATTGTTAGTCCGGTCTGCAAGATGTGTCAGCGCAGCTGCCTCAACAAGCTTCTTATCAATATCTGATAATGGTCCGTCATCAACTCCGATTTTGATAAATCCGGGTTTGATTCCGGTACTTCCTATTCCGTTCTTCCACTCATTTATCCACCTCGATGCAAGTTCTTCAGCAGATTCTGAATACGCATGTTTTGGAATATATTTATCACCGGCAGCTCCATAATATCCGGTATTAGTTATGATGTTCATCCCTGTTGCATCTGAAATAGATTTAAGTAATAGAGGATCGCAGGCCAAGATAATCCGGAGTACATTCGACAAATGTCCTGCATCCAAGCTTTTTTATTTCGTCAAGATAAGGAGAGCTTTTTCTGCCACCTCTTTCTTATTCCATCTGTTTTCGTTAATCGAATCAGCCCCTATAAAATCAACAAGGATGTGCTCATGAGTAAGCGAAACGCCCATCTCGTCTGCCCTAACCGGACCATTAACAGTCATAATTGTTCCACCTGCTTCTGACTGCAACCGGAAGAAAGAATAAAAAATATCAGAATAATCAGCCGGTCAATACTTTTCATATTAATCAGATTTAATAGCCAAATATCAACATTCTATTTTGATTTTTCCACTATTTTGGACGCCAGTAGTCAGCAAAAGTGAAGTTAGAATAAAGTTTATTAAATTTTTATATAAAGAGTGTGTAAAAAATTCGTGAATCACTATTTTCATATCTTTGAAATACAATTTTAAATTTCACGAAACAAAAAATAATACCTCGATGGAAAACGAAAACAAACCGGCTGTCAAACCATTATATTCTCTCGATGCATTGAGAGGATTCGACATGTTCTGGATTATGGGTGGAGAAGGAATATTTGTTGGACTCGCAGCTCTCACCGGCTGGCCCTTAGTTGAATGGTGGGCGAGGATCGGTTTTGCCATCCCCGTCAACATCGCTCAGCCCGAGATCGTCACCCAGCTGATCAACAAGGGGAGCGTGAGCCGCGCCTGGCTCGGCGTTTCCATCCAGCCGGTCACCGACGAAATGGCCAAATCATTTGCCCTGCCAAAAGCCCGGGGCGCCCTGATCAATGATGTCATGGCCGGCGGCCCGGCGGAAAAGGGAGGCATCCATCAAGGGGATGTGCTGCTCAAGTTTGACGGCAAGGAGGTGAAGGACGCCAAGCAGCTCCAAATGCTGGGTGTAGCCAAAACCACCGTGGGCAAGCAGGTGACGCTGGAGGTTTTCCGCGACGGCAAGACCGTCAACCTGCCGGTGACCCTCGCCAGCACCGACAGCGCCTCGGCACAGCAGCCACGATCGACGGCTCCGCAACGGGGCTGGCTGGGGCTGACGGTGGCTGGGGAAAAACTCTTTCTCTCCTACCGTTACCTTCAGTGCCATTTTAATCAACCTTCTGATTTTAGTTTTGAGTTCAGTACACTCTTCCAATCCGAGTAAGCTGACAAGTAGACCCCGGCGTTCTTTGTGTCCGGCTCCACCGTCATAATCTTCTTGAGGTTCGTGAAGGCTTCTTTGAAACTCCTGTAGATTCCCGCGCCCACAGCCGCCGCTCTGGCAGAGCCGACAGAACCGTCCGTATCGTACATGTTGATTGTCGCGCCGGAGAGTGTGGCCAGCGTCTTAGTGAACACCGGACTCAGAAACATGTTTGTATGGCCCGCGTTTATTTCTTCGGCGTTCATGTCGAGCTCCTCCATGATGTCGATACCGTACTTGAACGAGAACGCGACGCCTTCCACAACCGCGCGCACCGTCTCGGCCCGTCCGTGAATATTGAAGTTCAGATGCTCCAGCGATGCGCCGGGATCCTTGTTTACCAGCATTCTCTCCGCGCCGTTGCCGAAATTGATGAAGCGAAGTCCTTTCGATCCGATCGGGGCTTCTTCCGTTAACTTGTTTAACTCAGGGTACGAAATCGAATTTCCCGTGAGCTTTCTGATCCAGCTGTAGGAAATTCCAGTCCCGTTGATGCAAAGGAGAATCCCGAAACGGTTCTTCTCTCTGGAATGGTTGACGTGCGCGAAAGTATTCACGCGGGTTTCGGGATCGTACTTGATGGCGTCGCTGATTCCGTAAACCACGCCCGATGTACCGGCCGTCGAAGCGACCTGTCCCGGTTCGAGCACGTTGAGAGAGAACGCGTTGTTCGGCTGGTCGCCGGCGCGGTATGTGACTTTGGTGCCGGCTTTGAGCCCGAGCTCCGACGCCGCCGAAGCTGTGAGCTCACCCTGATCGCCGAACGTCGGGACGAGTTCCGCTACAAGCTTCCTATTGATCTTGTACTGATCGAGAACCGCGTCAGACACCGAGTTCGAGACGAAGTCCCAGAGGATTCCTTCCGATAGCCCGGACATGGTGGTACGCGGTTCGCCCGTCAATTTCATCGCGATGAAATCACCCGGGAGCATGAACTTGTCGATCTTCGCGTAGAGCTTCGGTTCTTTTTCCTTCACCCATCTCAGCTTCGATGCGGTGAAGTTGCCCGGCGAGTTCAACATCCGTTTAAGACATTTCTTGTGGCCGATTGCGTCGAACGCCTTCTCGCCAATCGCAACCGCCCTGCTGTCGCACCAGATGATTGACGGCCTCAGCGGCTTTTGATTCTTGTCGACGACGACGAGCCCGTGCATCTGGTAAGAGATTCCGATTGCTTTGATGTCGGACGGGTTTGCACGCGACCTGGACAGAATATCGCGAGTCACATTCTTGGCCGCGTCCCACCACATTTCGGGATCCTGTTCCGCCCAGCCGGCCTTCACTGCGATCATCGGCATCTCGGTTTCCGGATATGTGCTTTGTGCGACGGCGACGCCTCTTTCTGTATCATAGAGTGCCGCTTTGATGGACGAGCTTCCTACGTCATAACCTAGAGTAAACATTCAGAGAGCCTTCTATTTAAGTCTGCCATTAATTTAATAAAAAGTCGGATAGAATTGTGCAATGCAATTGAAAAATTGAACCGGTTTTTCTGCCCCGACGAGGCGGTCAAGACGGAATTCGGTGCTGAATTGGTGCGCATCTTCAAAACGTGAATGTATCTTGCTATGGAAAATACGGTAGCCCGAAAGCGGCCTGTAGCTGAAAGCAGACGCAGATACAGAGATGCATGTTGAAGATCAGCGGGCCGCTCCGACATACTTCCCGAGCACAAAGCGGAGGCGATAGAGTACAGGAGTCTCGATAGGCAGTTGTATTTGGAGGCGCCGAGGGAAGGGATAACACAGATGCCGTCCTACAGGCCAGGAAGTGCTGACAACTGACGCTGATCGGCGCGCGGGCCAAGGAAATAGAGAGACAACATTGACAATGTTTGCTTTCTTTTGTATTCTCCCTTTGTCAGGCGGTAAGGAGGCTAAAGGGGCAGCGCGATTCACCCCCAAATGGCTCTCGTGTAAGACTCGAGGTTGTGTAATTCCACATGAACATTGTACAGCGGAACAGAAGGGAACTTCTGAATTTATGGTGGCGGATTTGTTTACGGTGTGCTCACTCATCGGGAACGGCACATTTTCCCCCAAGACCCCACATCTCTGACATTCTTCAGGTTCTGTAGAGATCACTTGAAAGGAAAGACAATGAGATCGGCAGACATCACTATCTTCCTGATATTCCCGCTCTTCTTTTGGATAAATACTGCGAACGCACAATTTAGTGGCAATCATTTCTTCCCCATCCAAGGTAACGAAGGTGCGCCATCATGCCAATTGTCCCTGTGGGAGAGCAAAAGTCCTCCTGACACATCTGAGTTGAAGGTACCTCATCTCGCTCTTGAAGTTGGCGCAGGCTGGGTAAGTGGCGGGAGAATCGGCATTCTTACTCGCGTAGATAGACATTGGTCTGCGGAGTTTTCATATGGTTATGATATTCAAAACTTCTATGGAGGCGGTAACCCGAATAATAGATACGGTCTCGGTTTAAACTGGCACTTTAGCAGTAACGATAATTTGGTGATCAGTTTGATGGGAGCATATAGTGAAGATCTCAGCCGAGCTGGTGTCTCCCCAAGTACTTTTATATCTGCTGACTTTGGGTCTCTGTCGATGAAAGAGAGGAATTTCGGATGGAGCGCCCGTTTCGGCCTATTTATAGAATTGCAAAAAGACCTTTATGGTGACGAGCTTAAAGTGAGAAATTATGGCCCGAATCTCGACTTCACGATCAACTTGTCATTGTTCTAATACTAAAACAACCAGGCAAAAGGATATTTTAGGGGGAAAGAAAATGAAAAAGATGATTTTACTGGTCGTATTGTTTTTGTTGTCTTCAATCAAATCTTCCGAGGCACATAAAGAATGGGTGCATCAGTATGTTGCGCAGGAGTCTTACAGATTCCTGGAGGCTGTGGGCTATCGAGTCCCGGATCTTAATGATCATATCGGCTTTGGATTTTATGGATATGGCGACAACAACCATCCTTGGGCAACGGGTTATGTCGGTGTCGGTGCTTGGAGAGAAAACCTCGAAGACCTGATTTACCGATATTCAACAGCGAATTCTTATCCTTCATATAGACTCCTAACTCGAACCGCCTCTGATATTGTGGCTACACTCGGAGGAAGTGATAGTAACGATGCATTTGTCAGTTCACCACGTTTCTTGTACAAAGGTAAGCGGGGTTTATCGAATTGCGATGAAGGTAATTCGGTTTCATCCCATTCTAATGCAAATACAGCGGAATGCTTTGGCTTAGGAGGTGATTCGGAAACGGCCGATGCAAAATCAAGGAGCCTTTTTGTTTTCATAAGAGGAGGATTCATCGACTTTTTTAAGATTGGGCTGGGCTTTCAGATTTCAAATCAATATAGTCTAGCATTCAAATATGGAACAACGTTTTTAACTGGCGGATCGGGGTATTTTCCTCCCACATCTAGTGCTACAGGAGTTAGCTTATCATACCATTTCAGTGGAGAGATGTTCAATACGCTAACGACAGAGTTCTCTTTGTTGATGCAATCTTATCCAACGATATCCGATTTTGCCAAAGGAACATCAGCAATTGTAATGATCTCTAAGAACTTCCCTTTTGAAAAAGGTATCAACCTATATTATGGTCTGGGGGTGGGTTACTCCAAGACGAAAGTCCGCGCCGATTGGCTCTTTATTCCGTGTTTGGAAGTTGGAGTCGTGTACAACATATGAAGCTTTCCAAATACTCAAGTCGTCACAAGATTTGGGAGCTATTGTCACGAAGGGAGGGGACACAATGAAGAAGTTAATATTTGTCCTTGTAATGGTTTTCACTAATGTTGCTGTTTTCGGTCACCGTCAACATGTCCATATGTATGTTACAAAGCAAGGGTATGAGCTGTTGAAACTATCTTTGAACGTTGCCGACATTCCTATTATGAAGGATAGAATTGGCAACATTACAACCGATTACATAGGAGACAGAGCCTGGCAAAAAAGATACGTAACGACTGGAGCTTGGAGGGAGGACGAGGAAGATATCGTCTACGGATACTCCAGGACAAATGCGCCAACAATAACGGGCGTGGTTGGTGATGTATATGGAATCATTGAGCGATTTGGCGGATTGAAACCGGATGGATTCGTCAGTTCGACACATTTCTGGGATGCAGACTTGGGAGACAACACGAGTACGGACATACACGCTGCAATTCAAGTCGTTAATTGTGTTAATTTTACATTTACTGTCCCAAATGCTTATCAGAAGATCCAAAAGCTAGCCTTCCCCTTCAGGACTTATGTGCTCCGATACTACGACGGTTCAACCAACCATGATTCGCAATTTGATAAAGCAGGAGGAGGGTCTATTGAAATATTATGGTACGATCAAATAGGATTTGAGTATAACTCACTTGTGGACCTATATAAGACTGGGCGAGCGTGGATTGTCGGATACTATAATTCGATCGGCCAGTGGGTCAACTCGAACATGGACAACAGATTACCTTGTCAAATCGTCTTCAGCCAAGGCTGGCGAGACGTTTTTGTTTGGGAGATTCTAGGAAGGATGTGTCATCTTCTACAAGATATGGCCGTACCAGCACACGTCCATAGAGATGCGCATGGCGAAGATGCTTGCTTGAAGCTGGACAGTTATGAAGACTATTTCGGGACTGACTATAATTGGGAAGCGAAGAAAGTCCTCTCTCTGAAGGGTCCGATGATAGACCCTTATGTCTCCAGTAACCAGCTACATTATTTGATGTACACCACAGCTCAGATGGCTGATCATTTCGGTAGCAATGGGCCGTATGAAGGAGATGGCAATGATGTCTTTTCTGGAAATTCCTCTCCAGAAGAGATGCAATTCTTGACTGCTGTTAATCCAGGTTCATTTGGTGGAATTACATGCATGACTGATCCCGTTCCAACCGAATCGGTTTTAGGGATTCGAGATGTGATGGTTCCTCAAGCTATCCAGGCCACCGCAGGTCTCTTATATTGGTTTGCAAGAGAAGCGGGATTACTACAACCCTTTGCCGTAAACGTTTCCAGAGTGTTCGAGTTCGATCCGACTGAAGATTTGTCACCAGTAAATAGTCTCGGTGGATGTCTACCGGTCTCTGCACCGAATTCCTATTCGAAGAACGGTCACCAGTATGTCTTTGGGGGTTGGAGGGACGGCGTAGCTGATAATCCAAGGACTGTATGCGCCGCTACCAATCTAACTGCATTATACAAGGTGGTACACAAATCCGCCGACGCCTTAGCCTTTGCCAACAACAGCCAACGCAAGTTTGTGAGAACCAGCACAACGACTCCGTGGTACCATCAGGTGTATACAAGCATGGGGCACGTTTGGATAGAGCACAGCGTTGACGGAGTCAACTGGACTCTTGGCAATGGCGGCCTACCGCTTGACAACGGGGCCGGTAAACTCCCCTCGATCGACTGTAACGGTGATGCGGTCGCTGGCGTGTTCCAGGAAAAATATGGGGACAATTGGCAAATTGTTGTTGAAACCTTCTTGTTGAGTGGGGGGAACTATATTAAAGGAATTCGTGCCAATGTTTCGCTGGGGACGACTGCATATTCAAATAACGTAAACCCGAATTTAGCCTGGAAGACAAGCAATGGATCCGGAGTATGTCTGATAACCTGGGAGAGTGGTGGTCTCAACTACGCCTTCGGAAGGCTCGGGGCTCAAAGCTTCTATGGGGACAAATGGGCTCAGCTGCCGGGTACCGACGCCAACTCCATCAATGCCAGTCTATACACAATTAAAGGTAATCAAGATTACATGTTCGAAGTCGTCTGGCAGCAGCGTCTGAACAGTAGCATGGCGTCTGTCAAATACGGGCAGGGTGTGTTCTTCAATAGCGGTTCGTGGCAATTCACCTGGGTGTTATCCCCGGCTCAAATCTCTTCCTCCTCTGTCATGAACAACTATCAGCCGTCCATGATTTGTGATCCTAGTAATAATTGGTACGCGTGTTGGATCGCAGATTTCAACGGAACTGGCGACCCGAGTACGGTCAGACTTATCTACACAAACAAGACCGCTTTTAGCAGTAATGTTTACTACATGTACGGCATCAACACGCTTCCTAAATCGTGTGCTATTAACATCTCGAGCAGCGGAGTAGGCTGTTACTTCGCCTGGAGTGCCAGCCAGCCATCTTACTCAAACAAGCTTGTGAATGTGGCCAATACAGGTGTCATCAAGACACTAAACACGTCCGGGAAGGACATACAGATGTGCGGCGGTGCTCAAACTGGTATGAGCGTTTTGGCGTATTATCCGTTTTCGACGCCTTATTACTTCGCGAAGTCCAACAATTTGACAACCTTCTTTCCAAAGACTTCTCCCAATGCTGTAGTAACCGAAAGAGGCTGCTTCATCGGGAAGGGTGACGCGCACCTTTTCTATTCTTTCGGGAACATGCTCGTCAATAATACTCCCGTAGATTTCGTGGATGCTCCGGATACCGCGAGATATGATGGGCTTGAGAAGATCAACGCCGTCCTAGTCTCCCAGCCAATTCAGATCACCCCGACTTCCAGATTCACGTTCACGGAGCTGTCAACCTCGTCAGATTCATCGTCGCTTATTAACGTCTTGGGGGATTCGGGGTATGTACGCTATAAGATCGATTTGGTGGACAATCTTACCGGTGGGGTCATCGGTACAGTCAAGAACACTATGCTAACGAAGGCGAACCCGGTCGAAGAAGCAGGCACAGCTTATTTGCTTGACACCAAAAACATCGGAACCAGAACCGTTAAAGCGAAAATCACCATTACCACCAATCTTGACAACCCTGATATTGCGCTGGTGAAGAGTTTCTCCGAAACGAACGCGGTCACGGCCGCTTCTCCGCAGAGCCTGACACTTCAACCGGTCACGGTTATTACTGATTATTCATTGGATCAGAACTTCCCCAATCCATTTAATCCGTCGACACAGATCAGTTACAGCATCCCGAAGGACGGGATGGTGACGCTCAAGGTTTTCGATGCCTTGGGCAGAGAAGTGGAGACGCTGGTGAACGAAGCCCAAAAGGTTGGGAGATATAAAGTCACCTTCGATGGCTCAAGGCTGTCGAGCGGGGTGTATTTCTATAGATTGGTATCCGGTGAGAAAGTCATTACAAAAAAGATGTTAATGATCAAGTAATTGCGTTACTTGATCAGAAATCCCGCATGTTCTTTAGCGGGGCTGATGGTTAAGTGAGTATGATCAACCTAGTAAAATTTGGCTTCTAGTAGAGGATAGCCAAAGAGAAGAGATGTTCTTTCTGGTTGCAGAGCAAAGTCCCGTCGGGAGGCGGGACTGTTCTTTTCTCTCGGGTAGCTCGAACCCGCGCGGGGCGGTTGACCGACTATTTCGAGGGGGATCCTGGTATACCTTCCACAATTGTCGGGAAAGCCGATACCCTCAGCCTCGCGCATCCCATCGGCACGAGCGTGATCTTTTCGACAGGCTCATCCGATCTCACGGGACTCTCCTGCAGCGACCCGACCATACCGTTGCTCTCCAATTTCCATCGAGGTATGAGTCTTCCCTCGGCTGTCAACTCGATTGGAGCACTGTCCAGATCGAAAGGCTGTTTCGCCAACGGACCGGTCTTCTCGTCGACTTTGAATGACCGGGACTGATCCTTGAGGTCGACTACGATCCCGTAGTTCCACTTCGTCGTCGGGAATACCTCGTACGCCGGCCACTTCTCTGTGCCTCCGTACTTCACCCACTTCTCTCCGATCTTCAGTGAGTATGTAAGCGGGCCGCGCATCACGGAAACCGAGTTCAAATCCTTCGTCCAAACCTTCACAGAGATTTCCATCGGAAGAATCAGCGTCACGACATCGCCATTCTTCCATTCTCTCTCGAGAGAAATCCAGCTATCGGGATACGCGTCTGCCTCAACATCTTTCCCGTTAATTTTAACACCTGCGTGCTTGCACCAGCCGGGAATTCGAAGCATCAATGGGAATTTCACGGGAGATGATGCGGAAATTTTGAAATTGATCGCTCCTTTGAAGGGATAATCGGTTGACTCTACTATTCTCACCGAAGTTCCGTCTCCAACTTTCACATCGACGCTGCTTGGTGCGTAGAGAACTGCCGCGACGCCGTTGTTCGCCGTTGCCATCCAGAGATTTTCGGCGAAATACGGCCAGCCGAACGCCACATTGTGTTGGCAGCATCGATAATCCCATGGGTCGTACGAAAACATGTCGCCATCGTTCTCGATCATCGGAGCCTTGTTTGCGGTGTCGAGCTGAACCTGGTTCGGGGCTGTGAAGTAATGGAGCCCCTTGAGGTCCGGAGTCATCGAAGCGGGAAGAGAATTGAAAGCGACGGTCTCGCAGCGGTCCGCCCATACCGGTTTTCCCGTGACTCGTGTGAGCATTTCCGTGCTGTGCATCATCTCGACCATCGTGCATGTTTCTGTAGCCTGTCTCGCGCCGGTGTAACCTACGCGACAATCTTCGTCGGCGCCGTAGAGGCCTCCCGGCACCTGCCCGTATGTGTCGATCACCGAATCGTAATCGTCGATCGTCGACTGGAGGTAACGGCGATCATTAGTTATCTGGTAATATTCTGCCGGCTCCCTGAATCCTTCGGCGAGATTCACGCCGTGCCATGTCGGAATTCCTCCCTCCCAATCGGCGGTCCTCTCATGGTTAACTCGTGCGACATCGAGAAGCCACTTCTCGCCGGTCTCGTTGTACAGCCAAATTATATGCTCGAGGTTGTCGCCGCCGCGCCATTTCTGCCAGCTTCCCGGAAGTATATTCGCCAACGGCTGACGGCTCATCCACATGTAGTAACGCAACATGAACGGGATTACACGCTTGTCGCCCGTCGCCTCGTAATAACTTCTCATAACGAAAAGCATCAGCATGTTCGGCCAGATATCGTGGTTGGTCAGGTTGACTCTCGGTCCGAACCATCCACTGGAATCCTGGCTCGCGAGCGTCGAGTCGATCCACTTCTTCGATTCGTCGATTATTCTCTTGTTGTGAAGTATGTAGCCGAGGTCTGTGTATCCACGCAGCCAATATGGAAGTTCCTCCCAGCCGTAGTCTCCCTCGCCTTCGCCGTTCGCCCAGGCGCTCACTTTTATATTGCACCATTTGCTAATCTCGTCGAGGTGTCCCGTGAACCCGTCGGCCATGTAATCGAGCTGAGTCTTCAGCCATCCTTCGGGTCGTATCGCACCGATTGGGAGTTTGTACAGCGGACTCGGGACCAGCGGCTGTCGGTTCCCCTGGTAGAACGTGTTCACAACAGCGACCGGAGGCGTTTTCAGCACTTTTACGCTCAGTTCGCCATCGCGCGAGCGCGTTTGTCCGGCGCGAGCCATGTCCACGGAAAGCGGAAAGACTAGCAACGCCACAACCGGGTAAATTATGAATTTCATAGGACTACTCCTGATTGGAGTTTTTTTTTCTAAGGGCTGCCACAACTTTGACGTTGTCCGAAAGGTCCCGATTGTCATGCTGAACGAAGTGAAGCATCCATCTTTTGGACCTAGTGTATGGATTTTCGCCAAAGGCGAATCTGCCTCCGGCATGACTTCAGTCGTCCGTCCGCGAAGTGGACGGACTTCTTCAGAATGACATTTGGTTCATTTTAGACAATCACATGGCAGCGTAACAACCTGACTTCTCCGATTCTTTTTAATGAGACTCCGGCCCGCGAGCGTCGGTCCAGAGTCTCAAACTTCCAAATCCTTACTTCTCGCTCATGAACGGATACCGATAGTTCTTCGGAGGGACGAGGTTCTCCTTCGTGCTCCTTGGCGACATCCATCGTACCATGTTAAGGAAGCTCCCGGCCTTGTCGTTCGTGCCGCTCGCGCGCGCTCCGCCGAAAGGCTGCTGCCCGACGACGGCGCCGGTCGGTTTGTCGTTGATGTAGAAGTTGCCCGACGCGTTGATGAGTATCCTGTTTGCTGTCGCGACCGCGTACCTGTCGTGCGCGAACACCGCTCCTGTCAGCGCGTAAGGCGAGGTCTCGTCGCAGAGATGGAGCGTCTCTTCGTATTTGTCGTCGTCATAAACGTATATTGTCATGACGGGTCCGAAGATCTCCTCCTCCATCGTCTTGAAATGCGGGGTCTTCGCAAGTATGATCGTCGGCTCGATGAAATATCCCTTCGAGTCGTCGTAGTTTCCGCCGAAGACGATCTCGGCGTCGCTCGACTTCTTCGCGTAATCGATATACCCGGTTATGGTCGTGAATGCGCCTTTGTCGATCACCGCGTTCATGAAGTTGCTGAAGTCGCGCGGGTCGCCCATCTTCACGGTCTTCAGTTCCTTCACCATGTAATCTTTCAGATCCACCCATAGCGACTTCGGAATGTAGGAGCGCGACGCGGCTGAACATTTCTGCCCCTGGTATTCGAACGCGCCGCGGATGATTGCGACCCCGAGCTCTTCGATGTCGGCGCTCTTGTGCGCGAAGATAAAATCCTTGCCGCCGGTCTCGCCGACTATCCTCGGATAGGACTTGTAATCCGCGATGTTCGTCCCGACGGTTTTCCACATATCCTGGAACACTGATGTGCTTCCGGTGAAGTGGATTCCGGCGAGGTAAGGCGAGGTCATTGCCGGTCGTCCGACCGCTCCGCCCGGGCCGGGGACGAAGTTGATGACCCCCGGGGGGACTCCAGCTTCCTTCAGGATCTGCATGATATAATACGCGGAATAGACCGCGCTCGAAGCCGGCTTGGAAAGAACCACATTGCCGACCATCGCGGGAGCTGTAGGCAAATTGCCCGCGATCGAAGTGAAGTTGAAAGGCGAAACAGCGAAGACAAATCCTTCAAGCGGACGGTACTCCATCTTGTTCCGCACGTCCATCGGAGAATGGGGCGGCTGCTGTTCGAAGAGCTGCATCGCATAGTAGGCGTTGAAACGGAAGAAGTCGGTCAATTCCGCGGCGGCATCTATTTCCGACTGGAATACGTTCTTGCTCTGTCCCAGCATCGTCGCGGCGTTGATTGTGTCGCGCCACGGTCCTGAGAGAAGAGCGGCCGCTTTCATGAAAATCGAAAGCCTCTCTTCCCAGTCGAGCGCCGCCCATGCCGTCCGCGCGGCGAGCGCAGCCTGGATCGCCATGTTGACTTCCTTCTCGCCCGCCTGGTGATAAATGGCAATGACGGTCTTGTGGTCGTGCGGAAGAATGCATTTCGCGGTCTTACCGGTTTTGATTTCCTCTCCGCCAATTATCAGCGGGATCTCGATCTGCTTGCCCTGCATCTCCTCGAGTTTTGCCTTCAGAGACGTCCGCTCGGGTGAACCGGGAAGGTATGTCTTCGTCGGTTCATTCGGCGGCATCGGAATTTCGTACTTTGCGTTTGGCATTTCTGATTATCTCCTTGTATGGATTTTCTGAAAAACCTATCTGTCAAACTCTAAATTCTAAACTCGAAATACTAAACAATGTCCACAATTCTAAATTCAAAAAACAAAGCGCTGGCGTTTTATACTTTCGAATTTCCGATTTAGAATTTGTTTAGAATTTAGAGCTTAGGATTTCCTTCATCTGTGTTGCGTCAAGAGGACTTCTTTACCGCATCTTCGAGCGCCTCTAAGCATAATTTAACGTTCTCCTCGTTCGAAGTATAGCCCATGAGGCCGATCCTCCAGATTTTTCCGGCAAGTTGTCCGAGCCCTGCACCGATCTCGATGTTATACTTGTTAAGAAGATGATCTCTCACCGCAGCTTCGTTGACTCGATCCGGAACGGTGACAATCGCGAGTTCCGGGAGGCTCGACTCGCTGGTGACAAAGCTTTTTAGTCCGATCTTCTCGAGTCCCGCGCGGAATAATCCGGCGTTCTTCTCGTGACGCGCCCAGGCGTTCTCGAGTCCTTCTTCCTGAACGAGAAGCAGCGCTTCGTGAAGTCCATAAAGCGCGTTGATCGGCGCGGTGTGGTGGTACGTCCGCTTAGCGCCGCTCCAGTAACTCACGACGAGACTAATGTCGAGAAACCAGCTCTGGACTTTGGTCTTCCGGTTCTTCACGGCGTTGACCGCCCGCTCGCTGAACGCAATCGGCGACAGTCCCGGCGGACACGAGAGGCATTTCTGGCTCCCGGAATAGGTGACGTCGAGCTCCCAATCGTCGACCCTGACCGGTATACCGCCGAGGGATGTGACCGTGTCGGCGATGGTAAGACACCCATACTTCCGGGCGATCTTGGCGAGCGACGCGATGTCCGACCGGGCGCCGGTAGATGTCTCCGCGTGCACGAAGGCGACGACTTTTACATCTTTATTATGCGAGAGAGCGTCTTCGAGTTTTGCGGGATCGATCGGTTGGCCCCATGGCGCGTCGACGACGACCGGGATTCCGCCGTGGCGTTCAACCATTTCACGTATGCGCGCGCCGAAGGCGCCGTTTACGCAGACCGCGACCTTCATGCCGGGTTCGACCATATTGACTACTGCCGCTTCCATGCCGAGCGAGCCCGGACCCGAGATCGGGAATGTCACTTCGTTCTTCGTCAAAAAAGTATCCCTGAGCAGGACCTTCAATTCGTCCATCATGCGTATGAATTCCGGATCGAGGTGGCCGATGGTCGGACGAGCCATCGCTTCGAGTACGCGAGGATGTACGTTAGATGGTCCCGGACCCATCAAAATCCTGCTGGGCGGACGGAAAGAATTAATTTTCATTTGAATCTCCTAAATATTGGAAAGCTCCAAACACCAACTTCCAAGTTCCAAACAAGTTCCAAAAAGAAAAAGAGTCAAAACAAAAAAGCATCCGCACTTCATTTGAAAGTTATCTCTTCGCTTTTGTTTGGAGCTTGGTGTTTGGAACTTGGAGCTTATGCCTGTAGTCATTCCACCAATCCCGCAGCCTTAAGAATCGACTTCATGTCCTCCCGTTCGCGTTCGCCGAGGGGAGCAAGCGGACTCCGCGGTTCACCGCCGAAATAGCCGAGCATATCGAGCGCGGCTTTCAGGCCGGGGACACCGTATTTCGAGGTCACCGCTTTGTTCACGGGAATGAGCTTCTTCTGAAGTTTAGAGGCTTCTTCATGTTTGCCCTCGTCAAAAAGGCTCTGGAGCTCAACGCATTTGTCGGGAGCTATATTAGCCAAAGCAAGTATTCCGCCGGTCGCGCCGGAGGCCAGCCCAGGATAAAGTACGGACGCCGTACCGACAAGCACCGAAAAATCAGCCGGGACCGACGCAACTATCTCCGCAGTTTGTGCCGCGTTCTCCGAACTGTTCTTGAGCCCGGCGATATTCTTATGCCGCGCCAGCTGAGAAACGGCGACAGCCTGGATATCCACTCCCGTGAACTTTGGGACATTGTATATGACAATCGGGATCTTGACCCCGTCCGCCACTTCCGTGAAATATCTCACGAACGCCGAACCGTTCATTTCACTCTTATAAAAAGAAGGTGTGAGCACGAGTGCGTAATCCGCCCCGCGTTCCGCCGCGTCGTTGGAAAGCGAAACCGTTTCTCTGATCGAATCGGAGCCGGTGCCCGCTATTAGAATCCTGTCGTGCGAAAGACTGTTCTTCACGGTCTCCACGATTTTGAGTTTTTCGTCGCGTGTGAGAAACGCGCTCTCGCCGTTGGAACCCATCACCACGTAGCCGCTGAGCCCGGTCTGGTTCCAACGCTCGATGTTTAACACGAGCTTGTCGTAAGCCACCTCACCTTTCACAAACGGCGTGGTTACCGGCGGCATTATGCCTTCTATCATGATCCTTCTTCCTTTGATCAACAACACGAAATTCTAAACTCGAAACTCTAAATTCTAAACAAACTCAAAATGCCCAATTTCAAAACAGATGAACTTCTCGTTCCGATCCCGGCTTTTTGAATTTTGAGCCTTGTTTAGAGTTTAGGATTTAGAGTTTAGAGTTTCTAATTCATGGGGCGACAAGGTATCTGTCGTCAACTTGAAAGAATATTTCTTATCACGAATCCTACGTTTGCCGGCCTTTCGGCGAGCCGCCGCATGTACCACTTATACCACGCCTTGCCGTAACTGATAAGGACGCGAAGGTCGTATCCTTCCTGAGCGAGGCGTTTCTGTTCAGCAGTCTTGATCCCGTACAGCATCTGGATCTCTATTCTTTCCTTCGGCAACCCCATGTCGCCGGCGGCTTTTATGATTTTTCCGTGCAGGGTAGTGTCGTGTGTCCCGAACGCGGCCCGAGCGCCATTGTCACGGATTCCTTTCAGGAGCATCGTCGAAACCTCAAAATAATTCTTGTCCACATCGCTCTTATCCGGGAAGGCTATGTCCGGCGGCTCGTTGTACGCGCCTTTCACGAGACGAATAAGCGGCGAGATGTCGAGAAGACTCTCGACATCCTTCTTCGTGCGGCGCAAATACGCTTGCAGGCAGACGCCGGTATTGGAATAATCCTTCTTTACTTTATTGTACAACTCAATTGTCGAGTCGACGTAGTTGCTCCGTTCCATGTCGATCCACACGACATTGTTCAACTCCCGCGCCCTTGACGCGAGCGACTTGAAGTTTTCGTAAGCGTGGTCGGCGGAGAGATCGAGACCGAGCTGCGTCAGTTTGACAGACACTTCGATGTTCAGCTTCTCCCGCGATATCTTGTCGAGAAGCGTCAGGTAATGATCGCGAACACTCACCGCCTCCAAAAGGTCCGTAACACTCTCACCGAGATAAGTGAACACGGTTGGAATTCTCTCGCCCTGAAAGAGCCTGGCCGCGTCGATCGCGTCATCGAGATCCTCGCCCGGCATAAACCGCTTGAGCGCCTTACGAACGAAGCGGTAGTTCGGGATGTGCTTCAGAAGATACGGGTTTTCGGATGCCCAGAGAAGAATATTTCGCGAGAGTCCCATTCGTGCTGCTCCTGTTTTCAGAAATTAACGGATAAAACGTGAAGCCAGGTTCGCGTTCTGAATACGCCTCTCAAGAATCGCGGAGGAAAGACAGCAAACTTCATTATATGCCGCCCGGAAAAACGCATCGGGCAGACCAATCTAACACACCAGGCTGAAATTTTCGAGATCTTCCTGCGGCGACTTATTCAGCAAGAATCGGGTTTCGGACCGAATGAAGAACAGGTAAATTTGTTACAATATGAGGAGGATAAATGACAGACTTTGAGAGAATAGCGGAAGCGATTTCCTATATAAACGCGCATTTCAGGGAGCAGCCCGATCTCGAACGCGTAGCGCGCGAAGCGCATTTAAGCCCCTTTCATTTCCAGCGGCTGTTCAGAGAGTGGGCCGGCGTCAGTCCGAAGAAGTTTCTTGAATACGTCAGCCTGGAACGGGCCAAACGGCTTCTGCAAGAGAACGCGTCGTTGTCGGAGACGGCATTCGACACCGGACTCTCAGGAACCGGAAGGCTCCACGACCTCTTCGTCAAGATCGAGGGTATGACGCCCGGCGAGTTCAAGAACGGCGGAGAGAACCTGGTCATTAATTACAGCTTCTCCCGGACACCTTTCGGGAAGATAATCGCGGCATCCACCGGAAAGGGAATTTGCCATCTCGCATTTTCAGAAAATGAAAAGGACGCGGCGCGCCGATTGCGCCACAGATTCCCCAACGCCTCGTTCAAAAGAAAACGCGATGAGTTCCAGAGTGAAGCCCTCCGGATATTCGAGTCAGACTGGAGCGACATTCCAAAGATCAAGCTTCACCTGAAGGGAACCCCTTTCCAGATCAAGGTGTGGGAAACGCTTCTGAAGATTCCCGCCGGCACGATCAGTACATATGCAAGAGTGGCCAAGGCGGTTGGCCGCCCCTCGGCTTCGCGGGCCGTCGGCGCGGCGATCGGAAGTAATCCCGTCGCGTATCTTATCCCTTGTCACAGGGTCATCCTTTCGACGGGTGTCATCGGTGAATACCACTGGGGCGACACGCGCAAAGTGGCGATCATCGGATGGGAGGCGGCGAGAATCTACGGTGAAGACTGAGACAGGCCGACACTTTCTATATCTTCGCCCCGGTAGTGGAACAGTTGAAACGTGCCGTATCTTTTCTTATCCTCTTACGTAAGATAGAATCCAAAACAAGGAAGGTTTCGCAGATGTACGTGCCGCAGTACTTCAAAATAGATTCCTGGCCGGAAATCAAGCGTTTCATCGCAGAGAACCCGCTCGCGACTCTCGTAAGCCAGGGAAGTCAATATCCCGCCGCGACGCACATCCCTCTTGAGCTCGAAGAAGACGGGAATGGCGGGAAGGTTCTCTCCGGTCACGTGGCTAAGGTGAACCCTCACTGGAAATTGTTCGAGGAACATCCGCACGTGCTCGCGATTTTTCTGTCGCCCGTCCAGCATTACATTTCGTCATCATGGTACAACCACCCCAATGTCCCGACATGGAATTACATGGCCGTCCATGTTTACGGGAAGATCAGGATCGTTGACGGCGAGAGGCTGAGGAAATCGCTGGAAAGAATGACCTTCTATCACGAACAAATATCCCCACATCCGCTGACGCCTGAAGTTCTCCAAAGCGAGATCGATAAACAGATCGGTGGGATAGTCGGTTTTGAAATAGATATGGAAAGAGTGGAGGGGGCGTATAAAATGAGTCAGAACCGTAACGACGAAGACTACGCGAACATTATGAAAGAGCTGGAGAGACTCGACGATTACAACGCCCCGATGGTGGCGAAAAGGATGTCGGAGATCAGAAGAGTCGATTAGAGAGAGAAGTGCAGATCACTGAAATCATAGGATTTATCGCGGCGATATTTACGACGCTGGCTTATGTTCCACAATTCATGAAGGTCTGGAGAAGCCGTTCAACGAAAGACATCAGCCTGCGCATGTACCTAATGCTGTGTACGGGAGTCTTTCTCTGGCTCGTCTACGGGATCCGGCTCCATTCCCTGCCGATAATACTTGCGAACGGAGTCACACTTTTCCTGACACTGGCGATACTGGGATTGAAGATAAGACATAAATAAGACCCGCCAAAAAGTATCGCTTCAAACACTATAAAGGCCCAACATGCAAAACAGCAGAGATATCTTGTCAAACGTTGTGTCGCTTGATCCGACAAGCTGGGAAGAGACGCGTAAGCTCGGTCACCAAATGGTCGACGAGATGATGGATCACTTGCAGAATATCCGAAGCGAACCATCATGGAGAAAACTTCCCGAAGTCACAAAGGAATTCCTGAAAGGCGGGATTCCTCAGACGCAAGGGAGCATCGCCGAAATCTATGATGAATTCAAGAAGCACATACTTCCCTACCCAAGCGGGAATATACATCCGCGGTTCTGGGCCTGGGTGCAGGGAACCGGAACGCCGTTCGGAGTCCTCGCCGAGATGCTCGCGGCAACGATGAACTCAAACACCGCCATCGGTGAGCACTCGGCGATGTATGTCGAGTCTCAGGTGCTCGACTGGTGCAAGGAGATGTTGAATTACCCGATGACATCTTCAGGAATCCTTGTGAGCGGCGGCTCTATGGCAAACATCACCGCTCTCATGGTCGCACGGAACCAGCAGACCGGGAAAAACATCCGCAAAGAGGGTGTCCGGTCAGCGAAAGGAGGTATGGTTCTCTATTGCTCGACCGAGACTCACAGCTGTATCGAGAAGGCAGCCGAAGTTATGGGTACCGGATCCGATTCGGTGAGAAAGATCGGAGTGGATGAAAATTATCGGATCAGATTAAACGAGCTTGCCACTGCAATTGAATCCGATATCGGCGCGGGCAATACGCCGTTCTGTGTCGTCGGAAATGCCGGGACGGTAAACACGGGAGCCATAGATCCGCTCGACGATCTTCTTTCAGTCTGCAGGAAACACAATCTCTGGTTTCACATTGACGGCGCCTTTGGTGCGCTGGCCAAGATGGTCCCCGAGTATTCAGAGAAGCTCAAGGCAATCGAGGAGGCGGACAGCGTGGCATTTGATCTCCACAAATGGATGTATATGCCTTTCGAGGTCGGATGCGTCCTGGTGAAAGATGCCGGCGCACACAGAAAAGCGTTCGCGGTGGAGGCTAATTACCTGCTGAACCATGAAAGAGGTCTGGCTGCCGGTCCGGATCCGATGGGGAATTACGGACTTGAACTGTCGCGTGGGTTCAAGGCGCTCAAAGTCTGGATGTCGCTGAAGGAACACGGGATTCAGAAATACGCGGCGGCTATCCGCCAGAACATCGCGCAAGCGTTTTATCTCGGGGAATTGATCGCGAAAGAGGAGTGCCTCGAACTCCTCACTCCGGTGAGCATGAATGTGGTTTGCTTCCGCTACAGGAGAGAGGGATTGTCCACCGAACGGCTCAACCGGCTCAACAAGGAGATCGTCATGACTCTCCAGGAACAGGGGATCGCTTCGCCGTCGTCGACGATACTTGGCGGCAGGTACGCGATACGCGTCGCAAACACGAACCACCGGAGCCGTAGGGAAGATTTCGATGTGCTCGTGCGGGAGGTGCTGAGGATTGGAGACGGACTCGCTGACTGAATCAACATTACCGCGTCAAGGCCCTGCAGGACCCTCACAGCGGAATGGTTTTCAGTAGAGCGTTAAACGCCTCCGCCATTGCCACACCGTATTCTGTTCCTCCTTGCCGTCCGAACAGCATTGCGTTGCCGCCGTTTGTCACCTGCTTCCAGCTGACCTTCCCGTCGTCGTTCACGCTTGCCTCGACGTGATCGAGTCGCCAAGGCCACAGTTCATAGCCCGACGACTCTGATTTTGGAATGAAGCGCCAGCCTTCAGTGGTACGTGCAAGCACACGCCCCGATGCCATAACCAGGGACGCTGTCGACCACATGTTCCGTTCCGACGCAAGAAGATCCTGCCACGCCGATCCCTTGCCCAATTCTGAAAGAGCGCGTATGATATCACCTCTCCAGTTGCCGGTAAATGTGAAGGCAATCCATGCACGCATTGGATCCGGAAGATCTTTAAACAGCTCCGCGTGAGAAGCTTTCCAATATGTCCCACGGTCATTGGCGGGATCGAACGCGCCTCCGTCCGTTGCGGGGGGATACCAGCGAATCGGCAAACCCGACCTCCAGAGCCCGACGTAAGCGGCGGGATCGAGTCCTACGTTCCACTCCATCTTGGGCCCGCCGGTCGAGCCGGCGTTCAGAACGACATAGGCGATCTTCTCCCGGAGCAGATCTGGATCGCGGTTGTATGCGGCAGTCAGTATGCGCGCGGAACCGACGGAAGAGATCACAACCCGTTGAGCACTGTTCTCCAAAATTTCCAGCACCATCAGGACTGCCGCCTCTTCCTGCCGAGGACGGCCTGACGCGGTGTCTTTGGGATTCCTGAGAGGTTCCGTAGGCCCCATGGCGACAGGAACGGGGTGCCCTGTCAGATAAGAGAGCTGCGTGACGGGCACGAAACCTGGATCGCGAGGAATGTCGAATCCCGCCGGTGCAGCGACGAGAAACTTTTGGGTTATGTCCAGGGCAATCCCCTTCAAGTCAAACTCCTCCAGAGCCATAACCGTCGCGAGGTCGAGGAGATCGTCCGGGTCCTGTGGAGGATGGTAAAGATCGGTTATGTGTATGAGAGGGATTTTTGTCTTACCGTGCTCACTCGGTTTTGAGATAAAATTCGCGTTCGGAAGAACACGGTGGCCCATAGCCAGACCTGCAACCGCAGCCCCACTAACTTTTATTACTTGCCTCCTCGTCAGGTTTTTCATGCCAACCTCTTGTGTAACCTTTTTCAGTTGAAGCGACGTACCCTGTTGGTCCGCCGCCGCAGTTCAATTTGAAGACATCCCCAATGGTTTAGGGTTATAATCATTTTCGGGGAATAGGGCGAATTTTTCGTGGGTTACCCGCCAAGTTATTCCCTTGATAATGAATGGGTACGGGTTAATCTCAGCATCCCCGGCATGAGATGCAATCAATGAATGAATTTAAGGTTGGCGCACAGGTCTACAAATCCCGGAAGCCTTCTCGCGTCCAACCAGCGCGGGCGACAAATCTACGATAATAAACTCGGCCACTGCTCACGCGCTGGACCGGCAGATTAGCGATGCGTGTCGCGAACACAAACCAGATGAGATGAAAGGAAGGGAATTAATATTTCGCCCCTACGGGGCGCGGATGTTTTGTCTTCCATATTCTATAAATATGTCGTCCCTAACGGGACTCTGAAAAGAAATTTAGTCGAGGGGGTAACGGAGAACGGAAAAGAAGTACGCGTTCGAGGATATCTATTTCCGACGTGCGCTCGGCGTTTACTTCACGTGTCCGCTGTCAACGCCCCGACCTGCGAATCATTCCCGGACTTTGATCACCATCATCGTCATGTCGTCGGTGAGCGGAAATTCGGCGCGCCACGCTTTACCCGTTTCCAGGATTTGATCCAGGATCTCCTCGGCGGACTTCCCCGCCGATTCCTTCAGTGAATCGATGACCCTGTCCGTACCGAACGATTCCTGCTTGTCGTTGAATAATTCTAAGAGCCCGTCGCTCGCCAGGAGGACGATGTCGCCCGCAGAAACGCTCGTTTCAATCTTGTAGTACGGAAAGTCAAGAAATGCCCCCAAAGGCATAGCCTTCATGACTATCTGCTCGACTTCTCCCGTCTCTTTCCGGTAAAGGAGGAGAGGGGGCATTCCGGCGGACGCATATTCGAGTTTGCTGTCCTTGATCCTCACCATCGCGAGACACATTGTGAGCATGTGAAAATTCATTTTCTTGATCGCGCGGTTCGATGTTTTCAGGATCTCGTCCAATGATCCGTCCGCGGAGAGAACGTTGAACAGACCCTTCGTCGCAATCACCATGTTGCCCGCCTTCAAACCATGCCCCGTTGCATCGCCGATCGCCGCGGTCAGTCTGCCGTCATCCGAGGCGAAGAAATCGTAATAGTCGCCGCCGACCTCGGTGGCAGTCTCCATGCGGACGGCGATATCGAGATTTGGGATCGACGGGACATTCTTGGGCAGCATGGAAAGTTGAAGGACGCGGGCCTCATCAAGCTCTTTCGTCTTGCGCTCGTTGTCGGCTGAGAGAAGGCGGCGGTCCATTTCGGCTTTAAGAGCTTCACGTTCATGGTTGAGGGCCTTCTCGGAAAGGCTACGCACCTGACCCAGCTGAACTTCCAGCTCCCTGCTCGTGAGCGCGAACCTGCGGGAGAGAAATGCCGACATCGCGATTCCCAGGACGACAGCGCCGTAGATGAACTCGTCGTTTCGAGGGGTGATCTGAGGAGTTATGCCGTAGCCCGAAAGGACTCCCCAGATTACCGTCGCGGCAAACACCAGAAAACCGGTCATAAGGATCAGCCCACCCTTCCTGTCCATCCCGTTCGCCCGAAAGACTCTCCACACCATCTCCGCGAAGACGATAACCACCAGAGCGTCGTTGAAATTTTTATAGAGCGGTCCCGGGCTGACACTCCCCCACACGGCGAGAACGGCGGCGGCGATAATGTAAAACATGACATGCCTGGGAAGCTTCGCCCGCGTGAACGAGTAAACAAGAATGACGCCGAAGATAAGCGCTACCGACTCGGAGATTTGCGAGACGGCGTTCATCAGAAAGACGCGGCTTTCCTCTGCCGGAAAGATTGTTTCATTGTTTGCGTACCAGACCCCGGCGACACCTATGGTGGACAAGGCGTAAAAAAGGTTCTCACGGAGGCGCGGATAAAATAAGAATAGAATGAGGTGAAGTAAAGCCAGGGCAACAAGAATTGTCGTGAAGACCGATTCTCGAACCGATGCGCTCCGGGAACCGGTGGCAGCCGAGGCAAAGTTCTGGAGCCAAGGCTGAAACCCTTCGAAGAATGCTGGGGTCCTCAAATACGGGAGAACTTGCCTTTCGGTCGTGGCGTATCTTACCGCGATAACATGATATCTTCCGGAACCAAGAACAAGAATCCCCGGGTTGCGAGTCAGAACAGGAACGCGTGAGGTATCAGATACCCGGAAAGCCGGGCTGACGATATAGCTGAGCCTTCCGTCAATATAGACTTCGGAGGACCCTGCCTGCCGGAAGTTAAGGGCGACCGGCATATTCCAGAGCGAGGAGTCCACGTCGAGATTGAGGCGGAACCACCCTTTGCCGGTCCAGCCGCCGGGTGGAAGATTGTCCGCGTCGAGGCGCGAGTTCACTATCTCCCAGGACGAATCGTCGAAGTCCCGCGCCGACCATCTTGCGTCATCACCGCCGTGATATCGCCAGCCGTACTGGATACCGCGGACGTCTTCGTTGGGAATATCACTCGCGGCGAGGGTTGTTACTCCGCCGTCGATGTCCATCCATTTCGAGAATTCCAGGCTGAGGGTCGTGTCATTTGTCGCACGGATCGTCTGATACGCGCCTCCCTGCGGCCCCCTCTCGTCAATGGCTTCCGTCCACCAATGTCCTCGCGTGATTTTAAATTCGAAAGTCTTCCCGGCCGGGAGCATGACAGTCCCGGCCCAGGTTCCATCCGGTTGCCGGACGAGGGGCACTCCGTTGGCCTTCCAGTTGCCGAAGGCGTTTCCTTCTCCTGCCAGATAAATCCGGGAGCCCGCAGGCATCGATTTGGCGATGACCCGTATGTTCACGCGCATAGGCGACACACGGAAGATGGAACACCCCGGCGTCGAAAGAATCGCCAGAGAGATAAACAACAACGGTACTACTGAACCACGTGTCTTCTTCATTCTTGAGTCAGTACCTAATCCTGATCGTGACGCTAACCGTATCACTGCCGCACCTGAATCCGGCCTTGTCAAAACCTGGGGGGCCCATGAGCCCCATCGCGTCGTTCGAGAATCCGTAACCTTCCTTAGGTATGCCTAAGAGCCCTTTGTCCATTCTTCCGTTCCTGTTCTCGTCGTGCAGGACTGCGATAGCGTAGGTCCCGGACGGAACTCGCGCGAATACGACCGTCGATTCTCCGTCCTTCGCATCCCCGATCGCAGCACGAAAGACCATTGTGGAATCTTCCGGAAACCCCTTGTCGGAATTGTACAATGCTACCGCGACAGTGCCGACATCATTCCTTAGATTCGTTATCCGAACCTGCACGTAACATGTATCCGGGTATTCTTGTGCAAACGCGGATGAAACAAAGACACTGACGACAAAGGCGGCAATTGCGGCTCTCATTCTTTTCTCCGAACGATTAGATTTCCCGAACGCCGTGATCCACGTGAGATGGACCGGGCAAAGGAAACAACCCGGAGTGGAACGGCTATTTCAGCAGACCGCTCAGCGCCGAGCCGATGTAGTAAGGCCAGAGGACTATCGCGAGCACACCCTGCCAAAACATGAGCTTCAAGAAACCGATGGTAAACAGCCATCCAATTACCCAAATGACGCCGAAGCTGGAATTCTCGATCTTAATCTTTTCCATTGTTCAACCTCCTGAGGCTTTTCCCTGACACTAAAGGCTGTCCGTCCGGGCAACATCGCCCTGATCACACCCGGCTCACAGCTCGTTAACTCCGCTAAAATATCCCCCTTGCCTCTGATAAACAACATGTGAGGGCGGCAGAGGTTACTACCAGCTTGCCCCGCGCTACTTTAGATGCTCCGGCAACTCGGTGATGCTCGTAATGACCGCGTCCGGCCTGACCGCGGAATCACCCGGCAGGCCTCTCTTCTTCACGTCGAACCAGATCCCGCGCATACCGACCGACTGCGGCCCCGCCACATCCCATTTGATGTTGTCGCCTACCATCACCGTCTTATCCGGGAGCATCCCGAGTTTTGAGAGTGCAAGCTCGTAAATTCTCCTGTCCGGTTTACCGAATCCGACTTCGCCTTCGATTAGAATCATTTCAAAATATTTTTCGAGATCGAATCGCCTGAGCTTCAGTCGTTGTATCGGGGAGTCGCCGTTCGATATCATGCCCAGACGGAATCTTCGCGCCTGTAAATTGTCCAGAATCTCTTTCGCGCCAGGTATCAGATACATATTCTCAAGCCTCAGCCTGGAATACCTGTCGGCGATTTTGACGGCATCGTGGAGGGGCAAGCCGTGTTTCTCAAACGCCGATTTCACTATCCCACGTCTCGCCGCGACTATATCATTCCTGCCGACCCGATGCCTTTCCTCGTCGCTCCAGTACCAATGGCTCTCCTTCAAGACGGCATCGTACACATCCGCCGCCGGGTGAGCCGGATTCTCGGAGGCATATTCATCACATACCTGACGCCACGTGGATTCAGTAACGAGGTCGAAGGCAACGAGTGTATCGTCAAGATCGAAAATGACGGCGATTGTTCTCACAAATGGTACGTCCCGGTTTGTCTTGTCATCGTGAATAAATTCTACAAACAACGTCCCTTTGAAGCAACAGGACGGGGTTCGCGGGGACCACCCTTTCGTTAGTGTCACATGTTTTCTATATTTTCCACAGGGATAACCGAACATATCAGGAGAGGCTGAAATGAAAACCTTTAGAAGTCGCGTCACCGCGCTAGGAGCGGGAGTTTTAATGGTAATATCATTCCGTCAATCGGCGGCCACTGAACCCGTGCGCTCCAAGGTCACGGCCGTGACCGTATACGCAGACAGGGCGATGATCACCAGGAGCGCGGATGTGAACCTCACAGCCGGGACAAACCTGGTGGAATTCGGCGGCCTGCCGGTTTCATTTGTCGACCAATCCTTGCGCGTCTCGGGAAGCGCGGAGTCAGGCGTCAAGATCCTCGATGTACGGATCAAAACGGTATATATTGATACGATCCCGGACACTCGAATCAAAAACCTGCAGGACAAGTTGTACTCGCTGAAGAGCCGGGAGCAATTCCTCGTCAAGAAGCTTGAAGTCATGAGAACCCAGCTCGCCTTCATAGATTCACTGCGCATCTATTACGCCCGCACCGCGTCTGCCGGTAATTCCGGAACTTCTTACCAGGAATGGCAGCGGGCGCTCCTGTTCGTGGAGAAGAATATGGATTCGGTGAACGCCAAATCTCTCGAAGCCGGCGCGCAACTTCAGGATACACGAAATAAAATAGCCTTAACCGAAGACGAAATCAGGCGGACTCAGGGTTACGCGCGCAAGATCGAGAAGCATGTGATCGTCACGCTGTCGGCAGACAAAGCCGGGTCGTCGGCGATGCAATTGTCATACTTGCTTGCCGGTGCCAGGTGGAGCCCCGTGTACGAAACGCGTCTCAACTCGGACGCAAAGAATCTTGAAGTCATCTATTCCGGAATGATAAGCCAGACGACCGGGGAAGACTGGAACGATGTCGCGGTAACTCTTTCCACTGCTCAACCTTCCGCGGGCGGCGCGCCCCCGGTCCTCTCACCCTGGGAGGTCGGAGTATATCAGACCGCACCGCGGAGCGGATCGTTGATGAAACCAGCGGTGTCGGATCAGGCCACCGGACTGAACGAGGTAGTCGTGACGGCTCAGGCCGAAGGACAGGCAGTTTCGATGGTGCTCCCGGACGCGGAGGTAATTGAGAGCATGACAGCGGCAACTTTCCTAATTACTGCTCGCGCCGACATTCCTGGCGATAATAGCCCCCACAAAGTCACCATCACGACGGCCAGCCTGCCAGCAGAACTTTCCTACAGCTGTGTTCCCAAACTGTCGCCCGGGGCGTTTCTCACGGCGAAGGCGACAAACACAACGAACTACCCGTTCCTTCCGGGGACGATGAACGTTTTCCTGGACAATTCGTTCGTCGCGACATCCTCCATGTCCGCGGTCTCCCCCGGCGGGGAATTCAGCGCGTACATGGGAACCGACGCCGCGGTTAAAGTCGAACGAAAGCTCGTAAAGCAGTTTACGGAATCCACCGGACTCTTGTCCAAAAAGACAAAGACGACATACGATTTCCTGATTAGCCTTGAGAACGGAAAGAAGATACCGGTCGATATAGACGTGAAGGATCAGGTTCCGGTATCGAAAGACGAGAGGATCGTCGTTGAGGTTTTGGCTCCCGAACCGTCGGAAGTGAAACCGGACGATCAGGGGATTCTCGACTGGAAAATGAATCTCAAGCCGCGCGAGAAGAAGGAGCTGCGAGTGAAGTTCAGCGTCGAGTACCCAAGCGATCTCCCGGTGTCGGGAATTCGCTAAGCGAGGTGAGGCGATCAGCCTCCGAACCTCCGACCGAGTATCATCTTAAAGACAAGTCCGTCTGTCGACGAGTTAGTCCCCAGCCGGTACCGAAGTTGAACTCCCACTCCGGCGAGATGTTGAGGTCCACGGCCGCGAAGATTGCGTGCGACTGTTCCTGTATCGGGTCGGGACTGAACACGGGGCCGGTAGTTCCGTAGTACTCCGCACCAAGGTCGACCTGTTTAGTGACGTGAAATGCCACTTTCACGTTAGGTTCGAAATCAAATCCCTTGTTCTGATTTTCGCCTTTGAATGAAAGGCCGAACGTCGGGTTGAACGAGAGATATACCCAGCTGAAGTCTTTGTCTATGATTGGGCGAAGCTCGAGCGTCCAGGTGTCGGCGGAATATTCGGGGCGCTGGTAGCCGACTTCCGCCGACAGGCTGACCCCCAGAGGCCAGCTCCAGGATTCGGGCACACGCACGCGCGGACGTATGTGGTCGCCGACCCACTGCCAGCCGTAGCCCGAATGGACGTTCGTGAAGACGTAGAAGCCGACTTCGAACCACGGGTTGAAGCCGTGAGTTATCTCCAGCGTCTCGTGGACCGCGTCCTGCGACGCGCGGACACCGTCCGTGAAAGTCATCCCTCTGGGAGTATAATTGCTATGGAGTTCGACCATAGTGATTCCGGGGTCGACTGTTTCCGAAGGGTAGACCTGTATCTCGTAGTTGTCCTGCG